>JALOOL010000029.1 GCA_025454425.1 Hydrococcus sp. Prado102
TGCGATCGCTTTTTAATAAATGTCATATCTAATGAGGGTAATTGCTATTTACTACGACTGGTATTAACTTATTGTAGACTGTCAAAAAATCTAATTGTAAAGATCGATAAAAAAAGTGCGATCGTGCCTACAAATTATTGCTGACAATTTTGATTAGAGTCAACGATAGTTTATGTCTGCCAAAGTTCCTAAATTCAGAAGAAATATCAAAGAAAAACAAGAATCTAACCTAGGTTGGGTAGGGACGAACCGCCGTTCGCCCTCACAAGCAATTTGATAAAAGGAAGGCATAAACCGCGATACAAGAAAAAAATTTTAAGAATGACCAATCAAGGAATAACAAATGACATAATTGATATCTGGTAATGTTTACTAGGAGATAAGAAGATTGACTACGCGCGTCATTATCGTCCGTCACGGACAAAGTAGCTACAATGCCCAGCAGAAAATTCAAGGTCGTTGCGATGAGTCAGTCTTGACCGAAAAAGGTCGTCTCGATGCCGAAACAGTCGGTGCTACCCTTAGTAAACTTAACATCGATGCTTTTTATTGCAGTCCCCTACAGCGGGCAAAAAGTACCGCCGAAATCATTCAAAAAAGTTTTAAAAAGTCCCTCAACTTACAAGCAACCGATAAATTGATGGAAATCGACTTGCCACTGTGGGAAAATTTACCCAAATCGCAAGTCAAAGAACAATTTCCAGAAGATTACCGATGCTGGAAAGAACGACCCCACGAATTCACAATGCTGCTGGGAGAACAAGAACATTTCCCCGTCCTCTCTCTCTACGAACAAGCGAAGCAATTTTGGCAAGAAATTCTTTCCCAACATCAAGGACAAACCGTTTTAATCGTCGCGCACAACGGCATCAATCGCTGTTTACTTTTGAGTGCCTTGGGAATGCCTCCCTCGCGCTATCATTCCATTCAACAATCCAACTGCTGTATCAACGTCTTGAATGCAGGCAGTTTAGACGAACCCATCCAGTTAGAATCGTTGAATCAACTTTCTCATTTGGGTAAATCCCTTCCTTCGCCGCGCCATCCCCACAAAGGGCCTCGTTTCTTATTAATTCGTCACGGCGAAACTCAGTGGAATCGCGAATCGCGCTTTCAAGGGATTCGAGATATTCCCCTCAACGATACGGGAAGGGAACAAGCAAAAAAAGCAGCAGATTTTCTTAAAGATGTAGCAATTGATTTTGCTGTCAGCAGTCCCATGTTGCGCCCCAAAGAAACCGCCGAGATTATTCTTAAATCTCATCCCAATGTCAGTTTAGACCTTCAGGAACTCCTCAAAGAAATCGGTCACGGACTCTGGGAAGGGAAATTAGAGACAGAGATTGAAAGAGAATTTCCTGGTTTGTTGCAGCAATGGAAAGAAGCGCCAGAAACCGTACAAATGCCGGAGGGAGAAAACTTACAACAGGTTTGGGATAGAGCGATCGCGTGTTGGAACGATCTAGTAAAATATTATGCTAATTCTACCGAACCGAGAACGGGAATTGTTGTTGCACACGATGCCATCAACAAAGTAATTCTCTGCTATCTACTCGGTTTACAACCTGCCGATATTTGGAAGATTAAACAGGGAAATGGCGGCGTTAGCGTCATTGATTATCCTGACGGTGCAGAAGGAATGCCAGTTTTGCAGGCAATTAATCTGACTACTCATTTAGGGGGAATTTTGGATAAAACAGCAGCAGGGGCATTGTAATATCAATTTCTCAAGCTATTTATAGCTGATTGGGAAAAGGGGAAGTCGAAAGTCGAAAGTCGAAAGTCGAAAGTACGGAACAAGAAAGGACATTTACTTTGAACTTTAAACTTCGATCGCTGATTGCTGATAAAAGCCTTCTGCCTTAAAACTGTAAGCTATGTACCGATTCTAAAAAAGAATTGCTATAGAATAGCGATATACAGCTAGCAATCAAAGGCTGATTCAATGTAATTGTGTAGGGTTAATTGATATCCTGACAAAATAATAGGTTGATTAAAAGTAATAGATTGCTTAGCCGCGTCTAAAATTAATTCAGTGTCCGAGTTGGTTCGGATGGGTTGATGGCTTACTAATGCGACATCAAAACGACAGGTAAACTCAGCTAATTCTGGATTTTCGGACAGGAATAATGCTGCGGCACTACACAGTTTTGTCTGTTTTTGTGACGTAATTGATAAGATTCCATCGCCATCCCAATTACCCTTTCCACGAGTCTTAATTTCAACAAAAGCTAGCGTTTGAGAAGATTGAGAGCAAGCAATTACGTCAATTTCGCCCCAACGACAAAGCCAGCGACGATGTAGCGTTTCCCAATCTCGCATTTCTAACCATTGCGAGACTATTTGTTCTCCCAAGCGACCAATTTTATCTTTTGATTTGCGATCGCGCGTCATAAATGGCATTCAATTCTTGATAGTATGGCAAGTGTATTAGTTATAACTTTTTTAATTTTTATATTATGTTGAGCGCGAGTTGCGATCGCATTGCCTATCGACGATTTTCAATTATTGCTGCAATGGCGTCTAAATTCCTAATCTCTTTAATCGCGATCGCGTTAGTTTTCACTACATTGGTAGCGCCAGCGCAAGCAATAGATTATGGCAGACGAAATTTAATAGAAAACGATTTTTCAGGTCAAGATTTGACCGATTCTCTGTTCGATCATGCCAATTTGCGAGGCGCTAATTTCAGCTATGCCAATTTGCGAGGAGTGCGGTTTTTTGCTGCCAATTTAGAAGGAGCCAATTTTGAAGGGGCAGATTTAACGGGAGCCGACTTAGAATCGGCAAGATTAACTCGCACTAATTTTAGTAATGCTGTATTAGTGGGCGCTTTCGCTACCAATACGCTATTTAATGGTGCGATTATCGACGGAGCCGATTTTACTGATGTTCTATTGCGTCTCGATACAGAAAAAAAATTATGCGACATCGCCAAGGGAACTAATCCCGTGACTGGACGCAATACTCGCGATACTTTAAATTGTTTTTAAACTGTCGCGCTTTTAAATGACTTACTGTTTTACAGCTATCACAGCATTACAGATGGCATCATAATCGGGGCGTTTAATTTCAGCCGAGCTTGAATAACCCCACGAAGACAACAACCTTTTCGCTTCATCGTTGCCCAGTCCAGCTTGTTGAATCAGAGCAAACAAGCGTTTCCTCTGGGCTTGGCTAATTACTCCATTATTACTGCGATCGCTTATTGCATAAAGCTTGTTTTGAGATTTTTCGGGGTCGTCCTCGCTTGGCAAGCAGAACATGAGTCGCACTGCATACTTAATGGCTCCAGTTTCGGCTTTATAAACTGCCTTATCGCCCGTGGGTTTATTGTCTTTATAACTCCAATCTTCAGCATATCCAGCAGCATGACACTCGATACTTTCTCCGGTTTCTGGGTCGGCACAAGTCAGCTTCACATTAACCCACGCTTGACCTCTATCGACTCGGCTATCGGTAACGCTAGCGTATAGAATTAATCCATTGGCATTGCAGGCTTCGCGTACTGGTTCAAGTACGTCAGAAGCAGTGGTATAAGAATACTTATGAAAATCATTTTTGCCACTTTTTTCAAGCGGTTTGAGTTGCTGTTGTACGGCGAAAAATTTTTGATATAACTTGGCAGAGCCGCTCATTTAATTGTCTCCAAAGTGAAGAGGAGTGCTTCCGTTGCACGAAGAACACTCCATACATTTGTACTAATATTATAGGCCTAAAACTTTAGGTTCGCCTCAAGAAACCCCGAAGAAAAAACGTACCATCTCCAGCGAGGCATCAGGCCCCTTGGGATCGGTAAACGAGCCATGAGGACTCCCGCCCGACCAGGCATGACCAGCACCGTGTACGAGCCACTGTTCCATAACGATGCGATCGCCCTTATCTCGATAGATAATGCGGGTGTAAGAGCGTCCATTAGGCACTTGTTGCTGATTTTTACTAGCACGCAAATTTTTCTCGCCCCATTGCCCTAGTACTTGCTCTGCGTTACATTGGTTAACCGTCGTATCGCGATCGCCATGAAACACGATAGTTGGGACGAACTGGGTTTGGCGGCGATGGTTATCGGTCTGTTTTCCCTTTTGCATGGCAGCAAAGGCAGATGGGAGATCGCGAGCAGCACCGTATGCTAAACCAGAATGAACGCCAATAGCAGCGTAGAGTTCAGGATAGAGAGCGCCCATAGTAGCAGCCATCGCCCCGCCAGCCGATAGCCCTGCTACATACACTCGTTCGGCATTAATGTTATAAGTGCTAGCAATCTGCTTGGTAATGCCAGCAATAATAGAAGGTTCGCCACGCCCCCTTTGCTGGTCGCTGGACTTAAACCAATTCCAACACTTAGACGGGTTGGCAGCATTGTTTTGCGTGGGATAAACGACGAAGAACTGTTGGTTTTCTGCAATGATATTCATTCGGCTACCTGCCGCGAAATCGTCAGGATTTTGCGAACAGCCATGCAGCATAACTACCAAAGGCAATGCCTGTCCGCTATACCCGCTGGGAATGTATAGCTTGTAGCTGCGGGTTCCCGCTTGGTTGCTATAAGACCCATCAATAAATTGTCCTCTTGCTAAAACCTCGTTACGTTTGCTTTCTTGAGGCGCGTGTTGCTCGTTTTTATGCCTATTATTTTGATGGCGCGATGCTTGCTCTTTTTGGTTGTATTTATCTGTCAGTATTCCTTTTGCCTTTTTTAATAATCCTGCCACACCAGAAGAGCGGTTTGGTGGAGTTTCGTCAACGGCTTGGAAAGGTACGTCAATTGCTTCATTACTATCTGAAGTATCTTGTGCCGATCGCATTCCTCCAAGCGTGCGTTGGATCAGAGCAGTTGCCTCTTTTAACTTACCCGCTCGCGTGAGTCGGGTGGCTTCAGCCATTTGAGTCTTCATTCGGTCATTTATCCCCATAACTCTCCTTGGTTAAATATTCGAGCCAAATTAATTACAAAATCGTCTGTCTATTTCCTGTTGCCTGTTGCCTCTCATCAAGGTAAAAATTTAATTTCGTCGAACTACTTATCTAATTCGATCTGCTAAGGCAGCTTTTACTTCTGTACTCGCCCGCAATGCTCCTAGCACCACTAAAGAATCAATGGTGGATAAAGCTAGTTCGGGAGATATGTCATCAGCAAGGATCGCTAACCCTAACACCTTAATTTGAAGTTTTTGTCCGGTTGCTCGTACTGCCTCTAGGTCGCGACGGGTGTATTGTTGCAAACCAAGTACGAGGGTTTTGCGGGCAACGGTTTGTTTAATTGTTTCGGCATGGGTGGCGATTTGGTTGCGGATCGCCGTGCGAATAAAGTCGGTACGGTTAGAATAAAATCCTTCCTGTACCAATAAATCGATTTGTCCGAGATCCACAAAGCCCAAGTTGATTGTAATTTTTTCGGTTTCTCCTACTTTTACCATCCTAACACCATCCCAATACCATCTACATAGATGGTATTATAACGCGCGATCGAGAGTGAAAACCCAACAAAGAATGGGGTAATAGCTCCCTGTTCAAAGTGGTTTTAAGGCAATTAAGATCGAAATATGTCACTTCAAGGACAACAAGCTTCTCAATGACAAATAGCTTAATTTCCTACAAGCCAGAAATTCGCTCGGCGCGTTTGTGGATGCCAGAGCGCGTTATCTTTACTCCCGCAGCTTTAGAAGAGCCATACGCTCAGCGAATTTTAGCGCGGGTACAAGCCCTGAATCTGCCTGTAGAAGAATTGCCGCGCAACCGCTTGACAGGTTTGAGGGGAGAGAGCGATCGCGAAACCTACGACATTTCTAAGCGCACTCTCGCCATCGTCACCGCACCGCCAAGTGCATTTAAGCTCAGTCCCATTCCCCCGTCTGCCGACTGGCAGTTTCATATCGCCGAAGGCTGTCCCGCGCACTGTCAGTATTGTTACTTGGCAGGAAGTTTGTCCGGGCCGCCCGTCATCCGCGCTTTTGCTAACTTGCCTCAGATTTTAGACAATCTTGCTGCTTACGAAAAACCAGATCGAGCGACCACCTTTGAGGTTAGCTGTTATACCGATCCGTTAGGGATCGAACACCTTACCGGAAGTCTTGCCGAGTCCATTCGCTACTTTGGAGAGCGAGACAATGGCTATCTGCGTTGGGTGTCTAAATTTGATGCGGTGGATAACTTGCTCGACTTACCCCATAACGGTCATACGCGCTGCCGCTTTAGCGTCAATGCCGCACCCGTATCCGGTCGATTTGAAGGCGGTACGGCTTCGGTAGGGGCGAGATTGCAGGCTTTGAGGAAGCTGGCATTACCGCGATCGCAAGGTGGCGGGGGTTATCCAGTGGGTTTGGTCATCGCACCGATTATGGCAATGGATGATTGGGAGATGCACTATAGTCGTCTTCTCGATGAGATTGAGGCGGCGATCGATTTTGATTGCGATCTTACTTTTGAGCTAATTTCACACCGTTTTACGCCCAACTCAAAAGATGTTCTGATGTCTTGGTATCCTCACACCAAGCTGGACATGGACGAATCGAAGCGCACCGTCAAGCGCAATAAGTTTGGCGGCACTAAGTACGTTTACGACAGCGACACGATGAAAACACTACGCCAATTCTTCGAGCGAGAAATTCAAAGGCGCTTTCCTAATGCTCGCATTCTCTATTGGACTTAATCGATAATCATATAAAAATTGTTTAGTTGCGATCGCATTGGCATCGATGCGATCGCTTTTTACACTGGCACTTCCCGACTCCCACACTCCCGATCGCTATTATTGATAAAATGGTCAAGCTAAGGTAGGTAAAAGCAACGAATCGATGAAAATTTCTGTAAATTGGCTGCGGGAACTAATAGATATAGCGATCGCTCCCGAAGAATTAGCCGAAACATTAACGATAGCTGGCTTAGAAGTAGAAGAACTTGAAGATCGTCGCCAATTAGCCAATGGAGTTGTTATAGGAAAGATCGTCGATCGCCAACCCCATCCTAACGCTGATAAACTAAGCGTTTGTCAAGTCGATGTCGGTCAAGAAACGCCTTTAAATATCGTCTGCGGCGCACCCAACGCGCAAGCGGATATTTTTGTCCCCGTGGCGACTCCCAACACTTATTTACCTGCCATTGACCTCAAAATTCGTCCGACTAAACTACGCGGCGTTCGTTCGGAAGGGATGATTTGTTCTCTCGCGGAATTGGGGTTAGAAAAGGAATCGGAAGGCATTCACATTTTCTCGGACGACAATCTGAAATTGGGTTCAGACGTTCGCCCGCTGTTGGGTTTGGACGATGTAATTATCGATATCTCGCCAACGGCTAATCGTGCGGATGCGCTGAGTATGGTAGGCGTGGCGCGGGAAGTTGCTGCCCTTACGGGTGCTTCGCTACACCTTCCTCAAGTCGCTACCGCGTCTATCGAGTCGGGAGATAAGATTTTAAGCGTACAAGTTGAGGATAAACAAGCTTGTCCGGCTTATTTTGGCACGGTCATTGAAGGCGTTAAAATTGCACCGTCTCCGAAATGGTTGCAGCAACGATTGCAAGCTGCTGGAGTTCGACCGATTAATAACGTGGTTGACGTAACCAATTATATTCTTTTGGAATGGGGTCAACCGCTTCACGCTTTCGATCGCGATCGCCTTCAATCTTTTGCAGGCGGTAATGACTTGACAATTTGCGTTCGATATGCTAAAGAAAATGAATCTTTCAAAACGCTCGACGGTCAAACGCGATCGCTCAAAGCCCAAAACCTGTTAATTACCGCCAACGATCGCCCCGTTGCGCTAGCAGGAGTCATGGGAGGCGAAGAAACAGAAGTATACGAAGGAACGCAAAACCTCGTCCTAGAAGCAGCCCTTTTCGATCCCGTCGTCACGCGACGTTCTTCTCGCGCTCAAAGTCTGCGTACAGAATCCTCTGCTCGTTACGAACGAGGAGTAAACCAAGCCGAATTAGAGACGGCTTGTAATAGAGCGATCGCGCTTATCGTCGAACTAGCAGGCGGTACGCCAATCGCTCAAACCGCAGCCGACGCGCGGGCAAATTTATCGAACCAATTTATCGAATTGCGACTCGATCGCCTCAATCGAGTATTAGGAAATGTTAAAAAGGGAAATGCGATCGGACAAATCGAAGCCGAAGATGTCGAGCGAATCCTTACCGATTTGGGCTGTAGGTTAGAACCAGTAGCGGGTAAGAATAACGTTTGGACGGTTATCGTTCCTCCGTATCGCTATCGGGATTTAGAAAGAGAAATCGATCTAATCGAAGAAGTCGCCCGTCTCTACGGTTACGATCGCTTCCTCGACAAACTTCCCGACAAAACCGAACCCGGCAGACTCTCTACTGAAGAGCGAGTTCAGCGCCAGCTTAGAGAAGCGTTTCGCGCCGTCGGACTTACCGAAGTCGTTCAATATTCCCTCGTCAAACCAGAAAAAGAGGAAGTCGTCATCGCTAATCCCCTTTTCGTCGAATATTCTGCTTTGCGGACGAATCTACTCGATGGATTAATTAATGCCTTCGAGTATAACCAGTCTCAGGGGAATAGAGGGTTAGATGCTTTTGAAATTGGTCGAACCTTCCGGCGATCGGCACAGAATATAGAAGAGGTCGATTTAGTGGCGGGAATTGTAGGCGGCGATTCGATCGGCGAAGGGCGCTGGACGAGAAGCGGGAAAACTTTGCCGATGACTTGGTACGAAGCCAAAGGACTTTTAGAAAACGTCTTCGATCGCCTGGGATTATCGGTAGAATATCAAAGCGATAGCAAAGATAGCCGCTTGCACCCCGGACGTACTGCTTCTTTGTGGTTGGGTGGCAAGCGTTTGGGCAGTTTTGGACAACTGCATCCTCAACTGAGACAGGAAAAAGGATTGTTAGATGCGGTTTATGCTTTTGAGTTGAGTTTTAGCATCTTATTAGACGCACTGACTCGTCAAGAGTTACTGACTCCGCATTTTCGTCCTTATTCTACCTATCCAGCCCTAGAACGGGATTTGGCATTTTTTGCCCCCGTTAAAGTATCCGTCGCCGAGTTAATTAAAGAAATGAAGAAAGCAGGTGGCGATTTACTCGACAAGGTAGAATTGTTCGATGAATATCGCGGCGAAAACGTCCCTGACGGTCAAAGGAGTTTAGCTTTTAGTCTTGCATATCGAACGGGCGATCGCACGCTTACCGATGAAGAAATCGAACCCATCCACAACAAAATCCGAGAGGCGTTAGTCGCTCGATTTAACGTTACTCTTCGGAGTTAGTTAATGCTTCCCTGTACGAGATAAGAAATAGAGGTTCCTTTGCGATCGCTCATTTCAATGTGTAAATTAAATTTCAAAAACTACCTCGATCTACGAGCTTATTTATACAAGCTAGCTCTGCAATCATACTAACTATGATGATTGATGTTTTAAGCTTGACTTTATTAATACTCATTAATGCTTTAAATTAGATCGAGGTAATTTTTATGAGTCATTAAATCACTATGGAACTGACATCGTTCGACATTTCAAAAATGATGAAAGATGAATCTCCTGTTTTTATTGTAGGAGCCGCCCGCAGTGGAACTAGTCTTCTATATGGGATTCTTTTAAGACATTCCAGTTTCCAACCGCAACAAAAATCTAATCAATTTATTCCTCGCTCCCACGAATCTCATGTTTTTGATTATCCTAAATATGCTTATTCTTCCAAGTTTGCACTTAATTACATCCTTCAAGATAAAGAGCTACACCGTCAATTTTTAGAGTCAATTAAATCGATTCGAGAATATCAAAACTTCATTGGTGATTTTATATATACTAGTTGCTTAAAGAAAAATTTTTTTAGAAGTTTAGCCTATCAAATTAATTTGAGTCATCTGGTTTTGCGTACATATTTTTACTATGCAAAGAAGTCAAGACTAGTAGCAAGAATTCTAGAAAAGACTCCCAGTCATATCTTTAGAATGCCAGAAATGAAAGCCACTTTTCCCAAGGCTAAATATCTTTTTATTTATCGTCATCCCGTTGAAGTCTTTAGTTCTTATAAACGAAGACTTAAAATGTCACAAGAAGAAGAATTTAAATCGGCAGGAGGAAAATGGCTCGAAGCTTCAGTAGAAGAATTCTGTAAAAATTACCGAGCTTCCATTGACATAGCACTGAAAGAACAGGCTTTAAATCCTTCACAATTCCTAGCAATTAAGTATGAGGAGTTAACAGCTAATACTCAATTAGCTATTCAAAATATCTGCGATTTTTTAGGAGAATCATACGAAGAAGATCTGATTGTCGAAAAAGAAAGCAAGACAACTTGGAAAATCGATCCTCTCTTGGGAGGAAAGGTGGTAAAACAAACGAAAAAATGGCAAGAATTTATTAGCGAACCCGATGCTCAAGCTGTTGAAGATAATTTATCTGACGTTATGACTCAACTGAATTATTCAAGATACACAAATCAACCCGCTTTAACCTCAATGTAAGCGAGTAGGGTTAAACGGTGAATGCTCCCACCGCTAAGTCCTGACGGCGTGGGGCTTCTCGTTTGTTAAGCTAAATAATAAGCGATCGCGCATTTATAGCAATTCCTAGTTAAGTGAGGTACAGCCTGGTCTTGGAAAGGGAAAAGGGAAAAAAGTTGTACCTCACTTGTTAAAAGAACTGCTATGGATTACTTCTACCAAGACATTGACGAACTGGTCTGAAATTAAATCCTGAAGGAGTGAATCGTTAGTCGCCGCTCAAAATTCTATACTGCGATCGCATTCTGAAAACACCTCCCCTAAAATTTTAGCTAGTTGTTGACTAGAAATCGAGCGTGCGATCGCTGCAATCTCAACAGATAAAATTAAATGTCCAAAATTTTTCTGGTAACTCAGGCACAGGGGCAGATGTTAACTCGCGAATTGCTAAATTAGATTAACTGGGTGCTTAGTAGACAGTCCCATCTGTTTGAGCAGTCGATTGATGTGGCAAGCGCTGACCTCAATCCCTAGTTCTTTTGCTAGCTGTTTGCTCAACCATTGTGCCGTCCAGCGCCCAAATGAATAGTCATACTTGCGAGGACTGTGGTTAACTAGTTCTTGCAAGCGATTGAGATACTCATCGCTAACGGTTTTAGGTCGTCCCATCGGGTGTTCTTGCCAACGATGTGCCCTTCCTGTTTGTGCCATATCCATCCAATACCTCGCCATTTCTGGAGAGCAACCCAAGGTTTTACAGATTTCGGTTTGGGAATGCCCCGTATCTGCAAGCAGGATGATTTCAATGCGACGGCGGTATTCTGGACGTATATCGGTTTCTAAACTTTTGAGTAAAAGTTTGTGCTGAAAGGGCGTTAAATACTGACCTAGTTTTTCCACAGTAGTTTCTCCTTGTTGCACTACACTACATCGATCGCAGAAATACTTTTAGCGAATTTCTATTTACCTTCTGCGCTCCAAAGACCTGTAATTCTGCAAGTTGTTACAAAAGTCCATATAAAAAGGAAAATGGTTGCAAGGCTAAAATGCGATCGCAATTTCATCAGCTTTTAAATGAATTTCATAAATAGCACATATCATCAGAGGCGCGTGTTTTTTTATGTAAATTTATTTTTGTTATCTACAAACTCAAAACACCAGTATTTATGTGATTTTTAAATAAAAATTTAATATTTTTTTAAGCAATAAACGAGATAAATATTGTTATAAATTTTTGTTTGTCAACAGTTTTTAATGAGAGATACAGAGGTTTTTAGGCTTTTGCAATACATTTATTCTTTTAAAAACTTGTTAGAAAACCTAAAAACCTAAAAAATAAAAACATAAATCTAGAAGTTCTGCACGAATAATTGTCTTAAAACTCTTGATTTTCTAGAGTTAATTTCAGAATATAAAAAAGGAATTAGACAAAAGTTTAATTCCACCTAAATCGAACAATCAAACTTGAATCAATTTCAATTAAGGAGACAAATAATGTTAAATACTACCTTAATGAACCCTACTGATGAACTATTTACTGACTTAACAGTCGCACAAGCTGAAGTCGTCGAGGGAGGCAAGGATTTAAATGTTTACAGACACAACGATCTTGTTGACTGGCTAGGCGGCTTTAGCTATGGAACTTCCAAGCTGAGTTCAAATGCCAACAATCAAATTAGCTCGGTTTGGGTCACCGACGGTCGTTGGCGACTTTACAATTGGCCTTATCGGAATCCTCTAGGTGGCTATATAGATGTTGGAGTAGGAGCTTGGAACCTTCCCGGCTTCAATGACAAGATCTCATCTATTAAGCGAATTGGTTGAACCAACACTTCAAATGCTCCGGCTCCAGTTACGAATTTTCTGAAAAGAACTGGAAGTCTGACATAGAGATTTTCAGTTCTTGTGCAGAATAACTCTCAATTCGAGTTGTATTCTAGCTTAGCCATCGGCTCTGTTTCCAGTTCTTGGGGGCGAGCCATTATTTCGCCCCTAGTTCTTTATTTACTTTTAAGAGAACAGTTGATTTTTGCTTAGACGACAAAACAACCTTAGAATTATTAAACCTTGAGGATGCGTTGTAGAAACTGATAATATTTTTTGTACTTAGGAGACAAAATGACTAGCATAAGTCAGAAAATAGCTTTTAGTGCTGCTAGTTGGGCGATACTAGCTACTGCGGTTAATGCTCCGTTAGCTAATGCTGCTAATCTTGTTGATAATGGTTCCGAGTTTTTTGCTTTTTGGTTGAGCGATTTCGATGAATCTGTGCAACTAGCAGATCGATTTACCCTAAATAAGGACGCTGAAATTACAGAAATAACGTGGAGCGGTCAATATTCTAACAATGGAACGCCGCCAGTTGATGATTTTACGATTCGCTTTTTCGAGATAGATAGGGGAACAGTTTCCCTCGCTCCGCTTGTCGAGCTTAACCTTAGCAGTGTAGAGCGTACAGATAGCGGTACTGACTTTTTTAGACTCGACCTGTTTGACTATTCTGCGACATTTACACCTTTCACTTTAGAGCAGGGAGAATATTTGTTGTCCATTGTCAACAACACCACCGGAGAACCCGATAATTGGTTCTGGTCGTCTACCTTACCCCCACCAACTCAGGATTATGTGCATTTCTACCGCGAAAAGGATGGGGAACCGTGGCAGGATAACTTTCTAGGAAATATGGCTTTTGCGATCGCAGGCAACACCGTTTCTACTCCCGAACCCTCAATGATTCTAGGGACTCTCATTGCCTTGGGATTAGGAGCAATATCTATAAAATCTAAGACAAAATAAGTTCCTCATTAAAATCTCAGAAATGATTCATGAAATATCAAACTGTCCTTCAGCACAGTGAAGAAGACTGTGGTGCTGCTTGTCTTGCCACAGTTGCTAAACACTACGGACGCACCTTTGCAATTAGTCGCGCTCGCGAAGCGGTTGGTACTGGGGCGCGAGGGACTTCTTTATTAGGTTTGAGTCGAGGTGCAGAAACATTAGGATTTAATGCTCGCACAGTCAAAGCCTCTCCCCAACTACTCGACCGACTAAATCAAGCTCCCCTACCAGCAATTATTCACTGGAAAGGCTATCACTGGGTAGTCTTATACGGACAAAAGGGAAAAAAATATGTCATTGCCGATCCTGGCATGGGTATTCGTTACCTTTACCGTCGGGAGTTGGTGGAAGGTTGGGGTAATGGTGTAATGCTGCTACTCGAACCAGATGACAGTCGTTTTTACGAACAGTCTAACGATGACATTGGTGGTTTTTGGCGTTATCTTAAGCGAGTTTATCCCTATCGCTGGCTTTTAATACAGGCTATCTCGATTAATTGCGCCGTTGGGTTACTGTCTTTGGCATCTCCTTTGATGATGCAACTGCTAACCGATGACGTACTGGTAAGAGGCGATACTCAACTACTAACCACTGTTGCGATCGGGGTTATTGCCCTTAATATGATTCAAAGTGCGATTAATTTAGTTCAGTCTCATTTAATCGGTCACTTCGGTCAACGATTGCAGTTAGGATTAATTTTAGAGTATGGTCGCAAACTGCTGCACTTACCGCTGTCGTACTTTGAAGGTCGCCGTAGTGGAGAAGTCGTTAGCCGTATCGCCGATATCGATGCCGTCGATAACCTAATTTCTCAAATTGTCCTCGGTTTACCCAGTCAATTTTTTATTGCCTCGATCTCACTTGGCTTAATGCTGTTTTATAGCTGGCAACTTACCTTAGCTTCAATTGCTACTTTTATTATTATCACTTTAATAAATCTGCTGTTTCTTCCTGCTTTACGCCAGAAAACACGCGATGAAATCGTCCTTGGCACAGAAAATCAAGGCTTTCTCGTCGAAACTTTTCGGGGCGTTCAAATCCTTAAAACGACTCAAGCGACTCCTCAAGCTTGGCAAGAATATCAAAGCAATTATGGTCGTCTGGCTAATTTAGGCTGGAGTACGATGAAATTAGGGCTTTATAGCAGTACGATTACTAGTGTTTTGTCTACTTTTACCTCCATTGGCTTACTTTGGCTGGGTAGTTATTTGGTAATCAATCAAACGCTAAGTATCGGTCAGTTACTTGCCTATCACGGCATGAGTAGTAACTTTTTAGGTTTTTTAGAATCAGTAATGGGACTAATTGATGAGTTTATTACTGCCCAGGTGGTTATTCAACGCCTAACAGAAGTAATGGAGGCTACCCCAGAAGATGAAAACGATTTCAAAAAGCCTTGGGTAGTGGTTCCTGGCAATGCAGATATTACTTGTACGAATCTTAACTTTCATCATGCAGGCAGAGTCGATCTGCTGTCAGACTTCTGCGTAAAAATTCCTGGCGGTAAAGTAACAGCCCTCATCGGTCAATCTGGCTGTGGCAAAAGTACCCTTGCTAAAGCGATCGCGAGTTTATATTCAGTACAATCGGGTAATATTCGCTATGGTGACTACAATCAGCGCGATCTTTCTCTCGAATGTTTGCGCCAACAAGTCGTGCTAGTACCGCAAGAAGCCCACTTCTGGAGTCGTTCGATTTTAGATAACTTCCGCTTGAGCTATCCGCAGATCGGGTTTGAAGAGATTGTTGAAGCTTGTCAGATAGCGGGAGCAGATGAATTTATCAGCCAACTTCCCGACCAATATCAAACCGTTTTGGGCGAATTTGGCGCTAATCTCTCCGGCGGTCAAAGACAGAGACTCGCTATTGCCAGAGCGATCGCCACGAACCCACCCATCTTAATTCTAGATGAATCCACCAACGCACTCGATCCCGTTAGTGAGGCTCAAGTATTAGAACGCCTGCTACATCATCGACGAGGCAAAACCACCATTACGATTAGCCACCGTCCTAAAGCGATCTCTCGTGCCGATTGGATTATTTTCCTCGAAGAAGGTCGATTAAAACTCTCCGGTACGCCAGATGAGTTACGCTTTCAAGCTGGCAGTCACTTACATTTCCTCGATGACGTTATTCCTTCAACCAATGGTTCGGCACTGACTTACCACCGTTGAAATTTACCCTTCAAGGAAAATTTATGATATCTGGATCTAACTCACAAGTTCAGCCGAATTCTAATAATTGCGATCGCCGCCCACAATCCGACCAGAAAACAGTTGACGATACAGCCCACGCTACACCTGCGTTACCTATCGCGCAAGTCAACGATTTTCTCCCATCAATCGGTAATTGGCTCGTTTTCGGCAGTATGTCGGTGGTAATTGCTTTGGTGGCGGCGGTTCCCGTCTCTGCGATACTCAAATATAAAACCACAGTACAAACCCAAGCTACTGTTCGTCCAGCAGGAGAATTGCGCTTAGTACAAGCAGCTACGCAAGGTCGAGTCAAGAAAATTTTTGTCAAAGATGGACAAGTCGTTGAACGAGGAGAAATTATTGCAACTATCGATGACTCCAGCTTGTTAATCAAACAAAATCAACTCCAAGACCGTATCGGGCAACAACAATTGCAAGTAGGACAATTCAATGCCCAGATTAGCCAGATTGACAGTCAAATTGTTGCAGAAAGCGATCGCAATCGGGCGGCTGTCGCTGCTGCTCGCTCTGAACTGGCTGGCAGTCGCCGCGACTACCAAGATAAGCGAACTAATGCCGCGACGGAAGTTAGAGAAATCCAAGCCAAACTAAAAGCCGCAGAAGCAACCTTAAGTGCTGCTAAACTCAAAGCAGCGCGATATCGAGCGGTCGAGCAAGAAGGAGCGATTTCCAAAGACCAACTCGCAGAAGCCGAGCTAGCAGTCAGGCAGCAAGAACAAGAGCTAGCAGCTACTAAAGCCAGCCTGGAACGTGCAAGCGCTGCTCTCAACCCCAATCGCGCTGAAATGGCGATCGCACAAAAACGCATCGCTCAAGAACAAAATTCGGGGCAAGCTACTCAAGCTGCTCTCAAGCGAGAAAAAGAAGCGCTCGTTCAACAGCAGATTGAAATAAATAAACAGTTACAACAAGATCTGCGCGAACACCAACAAGTCAAAATCGATATAAAGCAAACCAAAATCCTTGCCACATCTGATGGAACGATTTCTCAACTCAAGCTGCGCAACAGCGAGCAAACCGTACAGCCAGGGGAAGAAGTAGCTCAAATTGTCCCTAGTAACGCTTCTTTAGAGATTAAAGCTGCTGTTTTGCCCCAAGATGTCGGTAAACTCCAACAAGGTCAGATCGTACAGATGCGAGTATCTGCATGTTCTTATACCGATTACGGCACGCTCAAAGGCACTGTCAAACAAATTTCTCAAGATACGATTAAATCTCAAAATAATGACCCGGCTAACGCTTCCTCTGTTGGAGCAAGTAAAGCTCAGGCTTTTTATGAAGTAACCATCTCGCCAGAAAACCTGACACTTGGTAAGAGTAAAAATCGATGTTCGCTGCAATTAGGAATGGAAGGCAGAGCGGATATTATCACCAAAGAAGAATCTGTGCTGCAATTTTTACTAAGGAAAGCAAGATTAATGACGAATTTATAGATCGTCTCTACTAACGAATTTTTACTATTGGCTTAAAAATTAATTTCTAAGTCAATTTTTATGCTAACTCAAGTAATAAATAAAAACATAATTTCTCTATTTATATCAAAAAAAATCTATTAAAAAACTTGTATTTTTAGAAAAATAGAAGAAAATAAAGAAAGGAACTATGAGTTCTTTTTTTGTTAGCAAAAAATAAGAATTTATTCTTGGTTACTATTATGGAAAGACAAGACTTGCTACAGTTAAACCCTGTTAATTCATCCCTCCAAAATATCGGACAACAGCAGAACAATCTTTTATCAGGCGGTCTTTTAGAATCTTCCGAACTTAATTTGAATCGAGCGGGGAGCTTTCGCGATCGCCTAGAAGCAGATCTGTCCGATATTGAGATAAAAGCCGTCGAACATTATTCAGAAATTCCCGATCGCGTATTAGGATCGACCCCTAAATTCGTAGCCAATTCAACTATTCTTAGTTTGTCAAGAGTTTCAGATGATTTTGATTCCTTAACTGGAAAAGTTGCCTCCGTTGGTTGCGAATCGGTTTTAAATTTAGCAACCAGTACTGCTAAAAAACAACTAAAATTATTTGCAGATGATGAAGAATTTATTGAGAAAATGAGGCTGGCTTTTGGAGATGATTGGCATCCTCAAAAAGGAGATGTTTTGATACAAAGTTTGGCGGTTGGCAAGGTAATGCCAAAAATAGAAATTCTTCCGGCTACCAATCTGAATGGGAATGGTGCTTTTGGTGAAAATACTATTTACTTATCTGAGAAATTCTTAACTAAAAATGCGACTAATCCTGAAGCCGTAGCTAGTGTATTGCTAGAGGAGATAGGACATTATATCGATCGCGAGTTGAATAGTATCGATTCTCCAGGCGATGAAGGAGATATTTTTTCGAGACTTGTTCGAGATGAAACAATCGATAAGACCGAACTAGGAGCATTAAAAACTGAAGATGATAGCGGCACTATTTTTCTCAATGGAAAAGAGACTTCTGTTGAGCTAGCGGCTCCACCATACCCAGGTTACTCTTTTAAATACGAGTCAGGACAGAAAGTATCCTACGATGCCAACGTTGAAGCGTGGCAACAGCGCATGAAAGATCGAGGCTGGAACATTGATGTCGATGGCAAATACGGCCCGCAAAGCAAAAAAATCGCCCGTCAGTTTCAACAAGAGAAAGGACTTGAAGACGATGGAATTGTCGGGCCGCAAACTTGGGCAACCGCCTTCCGCACAGATAATGTCACGTCCAACGGAAATACAGCTAGTGCGCCACCCTATCCAGGCTACTCTTTTAAATACGAGCCAGGACAGAAAGTATCCTACGATACCAACGTTGAAGCGTGGCAACAGCGCATGAAAGATCGAGGCTGGAACATTGATGTTGATGGCAAATACGGCCCGCAAAGCAAACGCATTGCTATTCAATTCCAAAAGAACAAGGGACTTGAAGTCGATGGTATTGTCGGGCCGAAAACCTGGGCAACCGCCTTCCGTACAGATAATGTTACGTCTGGTGGTTCAAATCCGCCAAGCTCAAAGCCTCCATCAGTACCTTCCACAGGCAACGCCGTCCAAGATTTGCTCAATATTGCTAACTCATATGTTGGCGTGCGAGAAGAAGGGCACAATGGCGGAGCGCAGGTAAAGGAATTCCAAAGGGCAGTAGATGGCAGAGCCGAAGGAGAAGCCTGGTGTATGAGCTTTGTGCAATATTGCATCAAAGCTGCTGAAAGTGCAACCAATGCTAGTTCTTCTGTGTATCGCTCGGAGGGCTGCGTTAACGTTTGGAACAATTCTCCCAAGAGTCTCCGACTCTCCGAGCCAGAGCCAGGTAGCATCGTCATCTGGGAGTATGGACACTCAGGAAAAGGGCATACAGGCATTGTCGAGCAGGTAAATTCTGATGGCACTTTCACGACCATTGAGGGCAATACTAGCGGTGGTTCTGGCATCAATCGCGAGGGAGATGGTGTTTATCGTCGGCAACGCGATATGGATGGTTCGGGAAATATGCGAATTCGCGGTTTTCTTAAGGTTTTTTGAGAATCTTAAACTTAGGTTGTTCTGACCGAGCTTCTGGTAGTAAACTAAACTTGCTAAAGTGCAAGTTGTCTGAGCGATCGCCTAAAAGTTCGCTCGTTGATTCATTCCTTACGAAAGTATTAACCAATGACTCATCAAAGCGATCGCACTTGGAAATTAGGGTTTATTAGCAGGTTAACCGTTACTGGGACAATAATTGTCACATCTGGAAATAGTGTTTTTGCCCAGAGCCAGATTGTCCCAGATAAGACCCTTGGGTCTGAAAATTCCAGAGTCATCCGTAACGCTGATGGTCTGCCTGTGGAGTTAATACGAGGCGGGGCGAGGCGAGGAGCTAATCTCTTTCACAGTTTTCGAGAATTTAATGTCAGCGAAGGAAGAGGAGCTTATTTTGTCAATCCGGCTGGGGTTGAAAATATCATGTCGCGAGTGACGGGGACGAACCCCTCAAACATTCTCGGAACGCTAGGCGTGTTGGGAAATGCCAATCTGTTCTTGATTAATCCCAATGGCATTATTTTCGGACAAAATGCTTCTCTAGATGTCAAAGGTTCGTTTGTCGCAACGACTGCTGATGCAATTCAATTTGGGCAGCAAGGCTTTTTCAGCGCTTCCGACCCCAATTCGCCGCCATTACTGACAGTCAAGCCTTCAGCTTTTCTCTTCAATCAAATTGCCACCCAACAACCAAGCATTACTGTTAACTCAAGAAGATTGGTAGGGTTTGATAATTCTGGGAATCCTGTTCCTGTTATTGAAGGTTTAAAGGTTCGAGATGGTCAAAGTTTATTATTGTTGGGAGGAAATGTAAACCTCAATAGCGGAATTATTGAAGCTCCAGGTGGTCGAGTGGAGTTGGGTGGAGTAACAGAAGTAGGAAAAGTAAGGCTGAATGTAGAAGAGAATAATCTGCGTTTGAGCTTTCCCGCTAACTTAAGACGAACCGATGTATCGCTGACAAATGGAGCGGTGGTAAATGTAACTGCTGGAGGAGGCGGTAGTATTGCGATCGCTGCTCGTAATTTTGCACTAGCAAAAGACAGTGAACTGCGAGCAGGGATAGGACAAGGTTTAGGTTCTATTAATTCTCAGGCAGGAAACATAGACATTAATGCGACTGAAACAATAAACATTATCGACAGATCGAACATTAATAATTTAGTGCAATTGGGCATAGGCAATGCAGGCAATATTAATATTAAAACCCGATCGCTGTCTTTATCCAACCAAAGTGCATTAGATACCTCATCTCTAGGATTCGGAGATGCAGGAAATATTCACATTCAAGCATCTGAGTCGATTTCGGTAAGTGGAAATTCATTTATGCGAGCAGCTACCCTTGGGTTAGGCGATGCTGGAGATATTTCGCTCGAAGCTAATCGGGGCACTGTCTCTTTTGATGGAGCAAGAACCGAAATCGATACCTCTGTTAGACCAATAGAAGGCTTGACGGGAAATGGAAAAGGAGGCAAAGTAGCGATCGAGGCGCGATCGCTTTTTCTGACTGATGGCGCTCATATAGAAAGCGAAACTTTAGGCAATGGAGATGCAGGAAAAGTAAGGCTTACGAATGAAAATTTGGTGGTTAGAGATGGAGCTTACATTTTCACTGGTGCAGGAGAAGAAAGCGAAGGCAATGCAGGTCAATTAACAATTGAGGCTACCAAATCGGTTCGAGTACTTGGAGCTAGTTTCTTATCCACAAGCTCATTTGGAAAAGGAGATTCAGGAGATTTAAGCATTGCAACTAAAAATTTACTGAGCGATGAAGCAAACATAACAACTTTTACGGGAGGTCAAGGAGATGCAGGAAATTTAACCGTTAACGCCGCCGAATCGGTTCAATTAATTGATACGTCGAGCGATGGACAGATCCCCAGTGGTTTAATTACTAGCACGTTAGGAACAGGAAATGCCGGAGATTTGAGCGTTAAGACTGAGAATTTGCTGGTGAGTAATGGCGCAACCATAACAACTTTTACGAGAGGTCAAGGAAATGCCGGAAATTTGACCATTAATGCCGCCGAATCGGTTCAATTAATTGGCACGTCGAGCGATGGACAGATTCCCAGTAGCTTAATCGCTGGCACTTTAGGAACAGGAAATGCCGGAGATTTGAGCGTTAAGACTGAAAATTTGCTGGTGAGCAATGGCGCAATCATAACAACTCGCACTAGAGGTCAAGGAAATGCCGGAAATTTGACCATTAATGCCGCCGAATCGGTTCAATTAATTGGCACGTCGAGCGATGGACAGATTCCCAGTGGCTTATACACTGACGCTGTAAACATAGGAAATGCCGGAGATTTGAGCGTTAAGACTGAGAATTTGCTGGTGAGCAATGGCGCAATCATAACAACTCGCACCAGAGGTCAAGGAAATGCCGGAGGGTTAAGTATTACCACTGACTACTTACTAGCGAACGAGGGAGCAAGCATAACAACTTTTACAAGAGGTCAAGGAGATGCCGGAAATTTAACTATTAATGCTGCCGAATCGGTTCGAGTTCTTAGCGATAGTCTTTTAGCTACTAGCACACTTGGAAAAGGTAAAGCAGGAAATTTGTTGATTAAGACTGGGGAATTGCTCATGAGCGATGGCGCAGCTATAACAACTTTTACGATAGGTAAAGGAAATGCAGGCAATTTAACCATTAATGCCGCTGAATCGGTTCAATTAATTGGTACATCGAGCGATGGCGAGATTTCCGGTAGCATAGCTACTAGCGCGTTTAGAAAAGGTAAGGCAGGAAATTTGTTGATTAAGACTGGGGAATTACTCATAAGCGATAGAGCAAGGATATCAACTTTGACTGTTGGGGACGGAAATGCCGGAAAATTAACCATTAATGCTACCGAATCGGTTCGAGTCATGGACAATAGTAGGTTAGATAGTGGTACGTCAGGACGAGGGGAGGCAGGAGAACTCAAGATTACGACTGGGAATTTGTTGGTGAGCGCTGGCTCGAATATTTTAACTTTTACCAATAGCGAAAGAAATGCCGGAAAATTAACCATTAATGCTGCCGAATCGGTTCGAGTCATGGGCAACAGTAGATTGAGAACTAGCACTCTAGGAAAAGGAGATGCTGGAGGGTTAAGTATTACCACTGACTCTTTACTAGTGAGCGAGGGAGCGCAACTGTTAACTGAAACTAGAGGAACAGGCAATGCTGGCAATGTAAATATTAATACCCGCGATCGCGTCTCAATTGATGGAACCAATAGCGGAGCATTTAGTAATGTTGAACTTGGCGGTTTAGGCGAGGCAGGAAATATCAACCTTGAAACGCGATCGCTTTCTGTGACTAATAATGCCCGTGTTGCCGTTGATAGTCAGGGAACTAAACCAGGTGGCAATATCGATCTTAAGGCAGACTCTGCGGTTCTTGAGAGAGGAATAATCACAGCCGAAACAGCAAGTAATACGGGAGGCGATATTGACCTACAAATACAAGACTTTTTGCTATTACGTAATGGCAGTCTGATATCGACGACAGCAGGAACGGCAGGTGCAGGGGGAAATGGCGGCGATATCGATATCAACTCTCAATTCATCATTGCCGTTCCAGTTGAAAATAGCGATATTAGTGCAAATGCTTTTGAAGGGCGAGGCGGTAACGTTAATATTACTACACAAGGCATCTTTGGCACTCAGTTTCGAGAAGAACCAACAAATCTAAGCGATATCACAGCTAGTTCTGAGTTTGGTTCTGCGGGAGTAGTAGAAATCGACGCGCCCGATACCGACCCCAGCCGTCGAGTCGTCAACTTGCCGACCTTAACAATCGAGGCTGAAATCGTACAAGCTTGTCAACCAGGGGATAGTCAAGGTCAAAGTGAATTTATTGTTACCGGACGAGGCGGCTTGCCTCCTTCTGCTTCTGAAGCAATCGGCACCGATCCAATTGGGATAGATTGGGTGAGTCTCAATCCAAGAACAGCCGAGGCAGAAAATAGGGATACTCTACTTGCGCCCAGAGTAGAAGATAATAAATCGTCAGAGCGCGATCGCATAATAGAAGCTCAAGGATGGGTAGTTGGTTCTGATGGCAAAGTTATCCTAACTGCACAAGCGCCCACCGTTACGCCTCATATTCCTTGGCTCCCCAACGGTTATTGTAAAGGGTCTTAGCGTTTTGGGAAAGAACATGGCAAAAAAACGACTTTTACTAAACTTGTTGCCAAAATCCCTCTTTCGCCAAACAATAAATTTCTTGGCTAATTTACTCAATTCGTTTAAGCTGAAATCTCGTAGCCGTCGCAACAACCGCCGGGGAATCAATTCCCCGTCTCATATATTAAGTCCATTAAAATGGACTCAAATATGCTTCAGTCCTCTTAAGAGGACTTTAGATATTAGCCCCGAATTTATTCGAGGGCGGGTTATTGATATTAGCTTAAAAATTCATTTCCAAGCGATTAGGCGTTGGATAAGTCGGTTTTTAATCGCACTAATAACTATCTTTCTTTGCTTAGTTACTTCGCCGATTTTAGCAACAGTGCCACCCAATGCGATCGCCCCTTCATCATTAATACAACAGGGCAAAACCCTTTACGAAGCCGGACAATTCGCGCAAGCAGTCAAGGTTTTACAACAAGCAGCCAATGACTTCAAAGCTGCTGGAGACGAATTAAACTTAGCCTTAACCTTAAGCAATCTTTCCTTGGCATATCAGCAACTCGGACAGTGGGAACAAGCAGAAAATGCGATCGCGCAAAGTCTCAACTTATTACCAACGCAACCATCGCCAATTCTCGCCCAATCTTTAGAAATTCGAGGTCGCTTACAATTAGCGAGAGGACAAGCGCAAGCTGCTTTAGATACCTGGCAACAGTCAGCCGACATCTATGCACAGATAAGCGACGAAACTGGAATCGTTCGCAGTCGCATCAACCAAGCGCAAGCTTTACAAGTATTGGGACTATATCGTCAAGCACAAAAGACATTAACAGAGGTGAAACCAAGCCTGCAAAATCAGCCAGATTCTTCTCTCAAGGCGGAAGGATTGCGGAATCTTGGCAACGTCTTGAGAATTGTCGGCGAACTAAAAGAATCTCGCCAAATCTTAGAGCAAAGCTTAGCAGTAGCTCAAGCGTCGCAATCTCAAAATGCGATTGCCCAAGGGGCAGCGGCAAAGCCGATCGCAGACACTCTCATCGCACTCGGAAATACATCTCGCACTCAACAAGACGCAAAAGCCGCTTTAGAATTTTATCAACAAGCTGCTACTGTCTCTCCTACCCCTACTACGCGCCTTCAAGCACAACTCCATCAATTAAGTTTATTGCTCGAAGATGGACAATTACAAGCTGCCAAGGCACTACAAACTAAAATCCTACCCCAGCTTAACAACTTACCTCCCTCTCGAACGGCTATTCAGGCTCGAATTTACTTTGCTCAAAGCATGATGGCGCTTAAAGAAAATACAACGGCTGAAATAGCGAAATTTCTGGCGACAACCGTCCAACAATCCGAAAATTTGGGGGATAAAAGATTAAAGAGCGCTGCACTTGGCAATCTTGGTAAACTGTACGAACAAACTCAACAGTTATCGGAAGCACTAAACCTCACCGAGCAAGCTTTATTTATTGCTCAAGCGATTGATGCACCAGAACTTGCTTACCAATGGCAATGGCAGATGGGACGCATTCTCAACCGACAAGGAAATCGTCAAAATGCGATCGCGTCTTATACTGAAGCTATTAACAACCTTCAATCTCTGCGTAGCGATTTAGTTGCCATAAATCCTGACGTACAGTTTTCCTTTCGCGAAGAAGTCGAACCCGTTTACCGTCAATTAGTCGATTTATTATTGCAATCCGAACCCACTCAAGAAAATCTTTCTCAAGCTCGCAATACCATTGAATCATTACAATTAGCAGAACTGGACAACTATTTTCGAGAAGCTTGTTTGGCTCCTTTAGAAGAGATTGATGTTGTCGATAAGAAAGCAGCCATTATCTATCCCATTATCCTAGAAGACCGATTAGAAGTCATTCTCTCGCTACCTGGACAAAACTTGCGTCACTATGCTACCAAAATGCGATCGCGTGCCTTGGAAAGCCGTATAGAAGAATTACTACAAACCTTAGTGCTTCCTTACACTTCCGATAAAGAAATACATTCATTATCTCAAGAAGTTTATAACTGGTTAATCCAACCTGCCGAGAAAATGTTAGCGAAAAGCGCGATCGAAACTTTGGTCTTTGTCCTCGATGGTTCCTTACGCAATCTTCCCATGGCAACTCTCTACGATGGCAAACAATATTTAATAGAAAAGTATAATATCACCCTCACCCCAGGATTAAAACTTTTTGACCCTACCCCCTTGACAAAACGACGATTAAATGTGCTAGCTGCTGGACTGACAGAACGGCGTTTTGGTTTTGCGCCGCTACAATTTGTTAAGAGCGAATTAGCAGAAATTCAAGCTGAAATCCCGTCTGAAATCCTGCTCGATCGCGAATTTACCAGCACGACGCTTAATAACAAGTTTAGAGCTTCTCCAGTGCCCGTAGTTCACATTGCCACTCACGGTCAGTTTAGTTCCCAGGCGGACGATACGTTTATTTTGGCTTGGGACGATCGCATTAATGTTACTCAATTAGATAGTTTACTACGAGTCAGAAATCCCAATAGAGCCGAGCCGTTAGAATTATTAGTTCTCAGTGCTTGCGAGACAGCAGCAGGAGACGAGCGAGCCGCTTTAGGATTAGCTGGGGTAGCTGTACGCGCTGGGGCACGTAGTACTCTAGCATCTCTATGGTTAGTAAGCGATGAATCCACTGCTTTATTGATGAGTAATTTTTATCAAGAGTTAAATACTGGTGTAAGCAAAGCAGAAGCGCTGCGTCGCGCCCAGCAAGCTCTTTTGCAAGGCAAGTATAAACATCCGTATTTCTGGGCGGCTTTCGTTTTATTAGGAAATTGGCTTTAACAGTAATCAGTAATCAGTGGGTAGAATTCGGGACTCAGAAGTTCAGTAAAAGCTAATATAGCGAATATAATAAATTATTGATTTTTTTTGTCGCGATCGCATTAATCTGTTGCATTGCTTTACCCTCCCCTTTCCTCCCAAAATACTGAACTCCTGAATTCTAATTACTGATTACTGATTAAAGCCATTCTATCTGTCGTGCTTCTTCGGGTAATATAGCGTCTTTTTGTCCGGTCGTTCTTGCTTGAAAACCAATGAGATCGATTGGCGTTTTGATGAGATCGATCGCGCTAGCTTTTCCTATCGCTAATTTAGCACCATCTCTAGGCAATTCTTTGAGCAACCAGCGACTAATCCGATACAGCGATTCTTTTAAGGTTAATTCTCGCATCAGAGACACCCCGTATAGTTGATGCAAGTATTGATTGGACGTACCGTATCGCCGCCATTGACTTTTAAAATCTTGCAGATTCGAGCGATGTCGGTGACGAATAATGGCTTTGGGTGCATATTCTAATTTATAGTCGGTTTGTTGTTGAATTCTCCAACAAATATCGGCATCGCCACCCGTGGTTAAATAGGAACGAAACAATCCTACCTTTTCAAAAACTTGCTTGCGAATGGCAAGATTAGCGGTTTGTCCGTAGGGTAAAAATGTATGTTCTACTAGCCATTTTTGAGCCATAAGCTGGCATCGTTCGGCATATTGTTCTAAAAAAGTCTTTCCAGCTAAAGCCGCTAATTCGCCGACAACAATACCAACAGTAGGGTTAGAAAAAGGAATAACTAGTTTTTCTACCCAATCGGGTAAAGGTCGGCAATCTGCATCGGTAAATGCTAAAATTTCTCCTTTTGCAACTCTTATTGCGTTATTTCGAGCCGCGTAGGAACTTTGAATCTTGTTTTCCGTCAGATGATGAATGGTTATTTTTTCGGTAGGGTGACTAGCAGCAGCGTTTTCTAGGATTTGTGCCGTGCGATCGCTGCTGTTATTATTTACAAGGAGATATTCGACGCGATCGCAAGGGTAAGTTTGCGCTTCTAAGCATTCAATTAAGCCAGGTAAATCCGCTTCGCCATTATAAATCGGCACGATAACCGATACTTTAATTTGGTCATTAGTCATTAGTCCTTTGTCCTTTGTCAATCGTCAACTTTAATCAGATCGCTAATGGCTGTACCCTACCGATAACTGCTCATTGTAATATCCTTTGGCGAAGAATAAATTCTGCGATCGCAAGATCCACCGGAGTTGTCACTTTCAAATTTGTTTCTTCTCCTTCTACGATCTTGACAGGTAAATGGCATTTTTCAAACAATGCTGCATCGTCAGTAACTTCCCATCCTAATTTACGTCCTTTTTCGTGGCATTCTTTCAACAATTGAACTTCAAATCCTTGGGGAGTTTGTGCTGCCCACAGGTGACGGCGATCTGGGGTATCTTTAATAATGCCTGTCTCATCGACGATTTTAATAGTATCTTTAACCGGAATGGCTGCGATTAAACCTTGACAGGTATGTAAAGCCTCCGCACAGCGATCGAATAGTTGCGGCGTGGCTAAACATCTCGCCCCATCGTGAATTAATACTCGTTTTGCTGAAGCAGGTAATGCCTGTAAACCATTATCGACCGATTCTTGACGAGTGTCACCACCTTTGATGAGTTCGATAGATTTAGTGAGGGCAAGATCGGCAGCGATCGCTTTAAAATCTTTAAAATCGTAAGGCTGTCCTATAATACCAATCCAGTTTATTTGATGTGAAGCTTCGGCTGCCGATAGCGTCCATGCTAGAAGCGGTTTTTCGAGTAAGGTTAGCAGGAGTTTGTTACCATGACTCCCCATCCGTTTTCCCATTCCAGCGGCGGGAATTAATAGCTGCATAGTAGCGTTAGAGTTCGTTTCTGGATACCAGATTACCAGATTAGGGCTAAAAACAGCGCTCGGCGACTAGTAGGGGCGCATGGCGTGCGCCCAAATAATAAGTAATGTTAGGGCGATCGCTTACTAAAAAATGCAATTATAATTCTCGTGTTTTGCCACGAAAATTCTTAAAGAATTAAGCAACTAAATAATATTAATTCTCGTAATTTTTATAAAGTAAAGTTTTAATAAAACCATGATAGGTTAACCATTTCTTAGCAAATTCTTAAAAAAAATCCTCTAATCTCTGAAATCGAGAATCCCCTCAAATCCAGCTTAGAGGAAGAATAATTAATGATTTTTTCCAATTTTAAACTACAAAAATATGTATCTGCAATAGCGATCGCGATCGGACTTTCAGGAACAATAATAGCAATTCCAAAATCCGCGCAGACGAAACATCTTTTATCAATTCAACCGATAGCGATCGCATTGTTGGCGCAAGAGTTTCCCTGTATCAGTTTGACAAAAATTGGAATGTCATTGGCGAGAAAAACCTCATCGAAACGGTAAACGACCAGGCGGACGGCAAAGAATACAACTTAAACTTAACCACCGGACTATACGAAACAGAAGATGGTTTCACTCAATCTTTTTCTCGTTTAGTTAAATGCCGCGATCGCACTAATCAGCGATCGCACCCTATCAATTCTTCTGATTATGTTAGCTAACTTCGCTCTCTTGAATAAATAAAGGTTCGAGAGTATAACCCGCCCTAATTGCCCAGACAAAGGTTGCATAACCAGTTTCCTCGCCCATAGAATCAGGCTGACAGATTGATGAGTCTTTATAATGTATCCAATTTCCATCCTCGAAGACTTCAACATGAGCATTTGCATAAGAAGTTGTCTTTGTCCACCGAACTTTTTTCATGTTTTTTCCTCGAATGAATTGTTGGATTTATAGTAGTTAAGTTCGGTAGTAAGAGCCAATATTTGACTATTTGTTTAACATAAATATTAATAATAAATTTTTTGAAGATTGAACGATTAACTCTCGATGACGAACCTTTCCATTGCCGATTTACGTCAAAATTACACGCTTGCAGGCTTAAGCGAAGCCGATGCCGCTTCCAATCCTTTCAAACAGTTTCAAGTCTGGTTTAGTGAAGCCGTAGCCGCCCAACTACCCGAACCCAATGCTATGACTTTAGCAACGATCGCCCCAGATAGCAGACCTTCTGCACGAATGGTTTTACTAAAAGATTTTGACGAGCGAGGCTTTACTTTTTATACCAATTATGGTAATACTAAAGGACAACATTTAAGCAATACTCCTTGGGCGGCATTAGTGTTTTGGTGGGCGCAATTAGAACGACAAGTTCGTATTGAAGGCAGAGTAGAAAAAGTATCTCCTCAAGAATCGGATGAATATTTTGGCAGTCGTCCTGAAACTTCTCAGTTAGGCGCTTGGGCATCGAATCAAAGCCAGGTTATCGAGAGTCGCGAGGTTTTAGAACAACAATTTACCCAACTTCAAGAAAAATATACCGGACAAGCAATTCCCCGTCCTACCCATTGGGGAGGATTTCGGGTGATTCCCGATGTTATTGAATTTTGGCAAGGTCGCCCCAGTCGCCTGCACGACCGCCTGCGCTACCGCTTACTCGAAGATGGAATTTGGCACAAAGAAAGGCTTTCTCCTTAAAAGGGACAGGTGAGTGGGAGCGTCCTTTAGGGGACAAGGCAAACTTTTTCAGTGACCAGTGACTTGGATTTTGGATGAAAGGATTTTGTGAGGCAGTTCGAGTCTTGGACGGCAGTTGCTCCACTTGGGGAGACCCCAAGACCGCACTGCCTCCGTTTCCCGTCGAGTCGAAACTGCCGAACCCGAAGGGGATTTTGGATTAATTACTTTGAACTTTCGACTTTCGATTTTCGACTTTCTACTTTCTACTTTCCCCCTCTCACCAATCCCCAATCCCCGATCGCTATTCACCAATTGTTAATAGCTATGTTATAATTGTTTAATGTAATGGCGGGCGTAGCCAAGTGGTTAAGGCAGTGGATTGTGGTTCCACCATTCGTGGGTTCAAGTCCCATCGTTCGCCCTTTATCTATAATTTAAACAACAATAGCATTAGACTTTTCAGCGTTGCATCTCGGTGGGATGTTTTAGAACGCTATAGGAATAGTAAAATTTAAATTTGCAAACCTAAATCGCCTTAACAGCGAGCAAGTTGCCAATACTCGCTGATTTAAGTAACAGTTTTAAATCCGACCATACACCAGATAACTGATTACTGACCTACACCCAATTCTCGCTTGAGTAAGTTAATTGACTTTTCTCCGATGTAGTTTTCGCTGATTAAGAGTTCTGGGAAACGAATGAGATCGTCTCTTGCAGCAGCGATGCCTTTTTGGACGATCGCATGACTGGCCCTATCGCAGATAATGGTTTGAGAAGTCCGAATTAAAACATTTAATCTCTCTGTATCGCCGACTTGGGCGGTCATGACCAGAATGTCATCTCCTCGCAAACTGTGAACTAAAATTTCGGAGATGTTCAAAATCCCTTCGCTGAGACTGACGATTCCCAAACGACTATCTTTGGGTAATTTTTTAACAATCTCTAATTCTTGCGTGTAATCGTGAATGTCTACTGCGATCGCGCGAATCGAGTAAGGTGCTGCGATCGCTTCGACATCGCTGATAAAATAACGGCTAGTAACGACCGTTCCCGATTGCGTTTGTGCCAACACTTGAGGCAGTTCTTCGATAGGTACTAATTGAACGGGAATGTTAAGGGATTGCTGCAACTCCAAGAGCATTAACTTTCCTGCCCCAATATCGCTACTCGGTACGGTTACTAGCACTTGAGCGCTAGAACGCAAACGCCAGTCTATTTCTTCGAGTAAAAATTCTCGGATTTGACAGAGAGTTAACCCTTGCGAAAGTAAATTGTCAAGACTTTTGCGAATGAGTTGGCTGGCTTCGGGATATTGTTTAAAAAGGGGCGAATTTAGTTGTTTTGAGCTTTCGCGATCGCTCATTTTCACATAAATTCCCGAACCTGCTAAAGAATCTACTAACCCAGATTCTTCCAATTGTTGATAAACTTTGCTGATAGTGTTGCGGTGCAGTCCTGTCATCATGGCTAGTTGTCGCGTACTAGGCAAGCGATGACCGGGAGGATATTGACGAGAGGCGATCGCGAAGCGGATTTGGTCGAATAATTGTTTTGAGGCGGGAATATCGCTATCCGATCGAATCTGGAACTGCAACATATCATTCTGAGCCGATAATACTATTTCTTATTCCATTTTGCTACAAAGATTATGCGAGTTATTTTTTTTGGAACGCCACAATTTGCCATTGCTACTTTAGAAGCTCTATTAAACCACGACCGTGTTGATGTCGTTGCTGTCGTGACTCAACCCGATAAACCGCGTGGTCGAGGCAATCAAGTTACCCCTTCACCCATCAAAAAACTGGCTCTAAAACATCATATTCCCGTCTGGCAACCCAAACGCATCAAAAAAGATCGAGACACCTTAGATTGGCTAAAACAAGCCTCAGCAGACGTTTTTGTAGTTGCTGCTTACGGACAAATTCTTTCTTCAGAAATTCTTGCTATGCCGAAGCTGGGATGTATTAACGTTCACGGTTCAATTCTACCTAAATATCGCGGCGCTGCGCCGATTCAGTGGAGTATCTGCAATGGAGATACAGAAACGGGAATTACCACGATCTTAATGGATGAAGGCATGGATACGGGGGCAATGCTATTAAAAGCTTATACGCCTATTGGTTTATTAGATAATGCCCATCAAATCGGAGAAAGTTTGGCGCGTCAAGGGGCAGATTTATTAATCGAAACGCTGCTGAAATTAGAAAAAGGAGAGATTCAACCGATTCCACAAGATGCTTCTGAAGCTACTTATGCTCCTTTGATTCAAAAATCCGATTATATTATCGATTGGTCGCAAAGCGCGATCGCAATTCATAATCGCATCAGGGGACTATATCCCAATTGCGTGACTACCTTTCGAGAAGAATCTTTAAAAGTCACTGCAACCGTCCCATTAGGAGAGGATTATTGGACGCAACTCCCTTCAGATTTTGATAAATTACAACAGCAATGGAATAGTTTATCTTCACTCAAAGCAAGTCCGGGCGAAATCGTTAGTATCGTAAAAAATTTAGGCGCGATCGTACAAGCGGGCGATGGATTATTATTGTTGCGAGAGGTGCAATTAGCAGGAAAACCACCTCGTTCTGGTTGGGATTTTGTTAACGGAATGCGATTAACTGTAGGGGAAATGTTGCGTTAAATTTAAGGATAAGTATTGTCGCGATCTATAGAAATCTCATCTATTATCATTCAAACATAAAAACAATTTTAGATTCATTTTCTTGGATAACTTTAGCAAGATTAATCATTTTGCTAAACTCAGAGTAGGTTGGGGAGGCGCGGGGGCGGAATTATTTCCGCCCATTGAGCGCCATCCGTCCGTCGAGGTTCCCTCCGTCTTCTGCACGTGGCGTTTGAGGTAAGGAAACCCAACAAAACATAGATGATAGTTGGGTTTCACTTTGTTCTACCCAACAAAGCAATTTCTGACTTTTAAAAGTCAGATAATAGAGAGTTCGGGAATATTAATATAGATAACGTTCCTAATTATGCCATGACTCCTCCAGCACACATCAATCCTCAGTAGATTGCTTGCTGCTCCAAAAAAGTTCAAGCGCTGACTCATCAACAATATAAGCTGACTCGCTATCCATAATCACCCGTTTGCCAAGCCGAGGAAAAACGCCAACATCTAAGCGTCCTGCTTCAACGCATCCATTGAATTAATGTCTGATGCTTTCAGCAAAGAATTTTGTTCGTCAGTCATGTTCATATCCTCCTATCAAGTTAGCAAATGCTCTGAACGTAACAATAACGCCTAAACTGAGCCGCAGACACTCTTCACATACCGCCCTACCGAAACCGCAAAATAATTTAATTCTAAATATCAATTCTCATTCTGAAAACTTTTGTTCGTAAAAGCGACAGCCTTTGCAAGGCCCTTCTGGATTGACGGCGCAGCGAAGAATTTCAGAATGCGCGCTGAAGCGACAACTGGAATCGCCTACTATCCAGCGTCCATCGACGAGACTTTTTTCGCTAGGATTTTTAGCCGATTGAACGTAGAGAGAAATTTTTTGCAAACTATAGCCACCAATCTTGTATTGATAGTGGTGGTGGCGTTCTAGGACAGCGTAAGTTTTTCCTTTTAACTCGACATAGTTACCAGGTTGAGGCATCCAATCGAGTTGAACTTTTCCGAGATTCTGACGCGGGTGCGTCAGAATTAACTCCGTTGGTAGTGAATCTGGCTCCATTAACCTCTCATGTATTACTGGCTACATGAAAAATGGTAGCGCGATCGCGATTCAGCTTGCCTTATCAGTTGAACTTTCTACTCGGCAAGTTTAGCTTTAGCTTGTTCGACTCTTTCTGAAGCCGTTGCCATAACTTCATCAAACTTTTCTAAAATTTCACCAGGATAAGTTTCTAAAATTTTTGTTGATAAAGAAACGCGATTTTTATATTCGTCTATTTCAACAATCATCACTTCGATTTCTTGTCCGATGTGAAAAACCGTCGTTAAAGCATCTACGGGTGCGCCACTAACTTGCCGGATGTGTAGCAAACCCGTAACCCCTTGCATATCGACGAAAACCCCATAGGGTTGCATCTTCACGACTTTACCTCTCATCAGTTCCCCTACTGCTAATTTACCAATAGCGGCGGCGCGTGCGGCTTGTCGTTGCGAGAGAACGAGTTTTTTGTTTTCTGGGTCTACTTCTAGGAAAGTTGCTGTTAATAACTGACCGACTAACGAATCTAAATCTTCTTTTTCTATTAAATGCGATCGCGGGATAAATCCTCTCAATCCTTCTACTTCTCCGATAACTCCGCCTTTATTGCTTCCTGTAACGCGCATTTGTATAGATTTACCGCTTTCAGCAATCTCGGCTATATTTTCCCAAGCCTTCTGGAGTTCTAACTGGCGGCGCGATAGCGTGACTTGACCGTCCTCATTTTGTCCGCTAATAATTAAAAAGTCTTTAGCTTCTTGTAGCGGTAAGCTTTCTGCTAGCGGAATATCGGATCTCACCGCAGCTTCTCTTGCAGGTACGAAGCCAGGAGATTTACCGCCGATATCGACATAAGCCCCATCGGAAATATGTTCAAAAACAGTTCCGCGTACTATTTGTCCTTTGCTAAATTGATAGTCATGTTGGTCGAGAGCTTTTGCAAAATCATCGAGAGAAAATGATACTCCAGACTCTTGAGAAGAATTAGATTTGGCAGTCATGGTAATAGGTTTTTTAGTCAGATCGGACTGACTCGCAAAATTGTGCTAACCCAGTCTAGCATGGGATTTTAGCGACTTGGTGAGAGTTATTTATTCCGGCTCGCACATCGAGCGTTCAAAAGCTGCAATCGCTTATACAATGGCAAAAAACGCTCTAGTAAATTTTATAGTTTTGTGAAGTCGCTTCTAGATTGTACTAAACAACTCTAATACATGCGTCCAAGCATCATCGGCAGCTTGTTTGTTAAAACTAGCCCGCTGATCGCAGAAAAAGCCATGATCTGCACCATCATAGCGAAAGACGCAATGAGGAATATTATATTTTTGCAAAGCCGCTTCGATTTGGTCTACTTGCTCGACGGGAATGCTAGCATCTTCCATCCCGAAAAAGGCGTATAGCGTTCCTTTGATATCTGGCGTGCTAGTTATGGTTGGTTCGCCATCTCCAGGCGACCAAGTAGTAATTCCCGCGCCATAAAAAGAAGCCGTCGCTTTGATATCGGGTAAAGTAGCCGCTAAATAAGCAACGTGTCCGCCAAAACAAAAACCAATACAGCCAACGCCAGTCTTTTTGACTTGGGGTAAGCTGTAGAGACAATCGATCGCGCCTTGGATATCGCCGAGTAATTCTGAGGCTTTGGTTTTATTTTTGTAATCTTTACCGATTTCGATATCTTGTTGGGTGTAGCCCGTTTCAAAACCTGGGGCTATACGCTGATAGATAGCAGGTGCGATCGCAACGTATCCCGCTTTAGCAAATCGTTGCGTAATGTCTCGAATATGGTCGTTAACTCCAAAAATCTCTTGGATGACAATTACGCCTGGGAATGTCCCTTTACTTTTGGGCGCAGCTAGATAAGCATCAATGGCTAAATCGCCATTTTTGATTTGTATGCGATCTGTTTGAATTTCTGAGGATGTCATAAAAGTGATTGGTGATTAAGAAATTTAGACAATTGATATCTCGATTTTCCTAATTTTCAGATCTTCCGATATTTTAATATTCCAATTTCCCGATCTTTTAATCATGTTATGTTCGCTTAATTAATCACGATCTTCTTCTCAACCAACTTATCAAAGATCGAAGAAATTGCGATCGCTTCTATTACCACAATTAAGAAAGCGAGTATAGATCGTTGTCGTGCGAACATCTTTATGTCCTTATAATGAGCCTCAAACAATTAAAGTCAATCTTTAGAACGAAGTAACACTGTATTCGAGACTTCTATAATCACAGTCACAGTTTTAATCGTGGTTAGATAAATTGAATCAGCTAATACCTTTCATCCAAAACCCTGAGACTTCTGGCAAGACTCTGCGAATCTCCGAACTCTTGCAACAATTTCTGGAGCAACATCAAGATGATGAGGTGCGTCTGCGGGAATTGTTTGACTTGATGGGAGATCGAGCGTTTGGTTCGACGCTGTTGATCTGCGCTTTGCCCGAAGCCTTACCTCTGCCAATTGTTGGAATTTCTGCTCTCGTTGCCATGCCTTTAATGTTAGTTTCCGGTCAGTTAGCGATCGGATTCGAGAAGCCCTGGCTGCCCGATTTGATAATAGATCGACCCTTTAAAAAAGAGCATTGCGAGCAGGTTATTTTCGCGGCTATCCCTTTTCTAGAAAAGCTGGAATACTTTTTTGAACCTCGCTGGCCGTTCTTTACCAGCCCTGAAGCCGAACGGGGTGTCGGCGTGCTTTTGTTGTTTTTAAGCATCATCATTGCCCTGCCAATTCCTTTTGGTAATATGCTGCCAGCCATCATCATCGTTTTGATCTGTCTTGGCTTGATTGAAAAAGACGGGCTGATAATTGCAATTAGTGGTATGGTCGTTGGCATCACTCCAGCACTTCTATTGTTAGTCCTTTGACGAAGTTTACCTGGGATTTGAGGTACGAAACCCAACATCGGTAAGTTGTAGGAAAATTTTAAAAGTGTTTTTTGTCAGCGCGATCGCGTTTCTGATTTAACAACCTGTTCGAGATGAACGAGGTCCTCTTCACTCAATCCACCCGTAGAACGTTTAACATCTGGTTCTGTTCGCAGCCTATCCATATAGATACGCAAAGCTTCTTCATCCTCGCGATGGGCGAGTACATAGGTTTTTGAGTTTTTCTGGGACGACTAGATAGGGTTTGGCAAACTCGCATACAAGCACTCATTTGCTCTATAGTTGGCATTTTAGTCAAGAGAACTTTCGCTCGACGCGATCGCATCGTACTTTTAAAACTGTCCTTAGTTTAATCTTCCAATCGCTGTACCGATACTTCCACTGCTTCTACATCGATCGTTCCTGGCGGAGTCAAACGCTTGAAACGTCCTCCTTCGACTTTGAGAGGTTCGCCGCAATTGGGACATTGACATTCAGTACGGTTAAATCCGGTAAACTCATAGCTGCACGCCGGACATTGGTCTTCTACCAAATTACTTTTTAGCCACCAACGAAATCCCCAAACTGCAACGACTGGGACGATTAGCACGATCGCTAGCAAAATAAAAAAACCATTGACTATCCAGCCCAATCCCACAGAACCCAACAAAAACCCAACTAGCAATAGGGTTAACAAACAACTTAATCCTGAATCATTTAACCAGAGTAGTCTGGGGTAATTTTCGTTCACGATAGTCTCCTCGATTGCCAATTGCTAGCGTTCCTATTTATATGCTAATCGATCAAGCACTTCTCAAAGCGACGATGGGATCGAGTTTAGCCGCTCTTTGAGCCGGAAAAACGCCAAAAAATAGACCAATTCCACCAGATACCCCAACCGAGATCGCGATCGCGATTGGCGAGACACTAGGTACGAGGGGAGAAACGGCGCCCACTATGATTATGCCGCCTACACCGATGAGAATGCCTAAAATCCCTCCGAGAGCGGAGACAATGACGGCTTCGATGAGAAATTGAGTGAGAATATCTTTTTCTTGAGCGCCGATTGCTTTGCGCAATCCGATTTCTTGAGTTCTTTCGGTGACAGAAACGAGCATGATATTCATCACGCCAATCCCGCCGACGATTAGAGAAATACCCGCGATCGCAGCTAGCAGAACCGTCAATCCGCTCGTTACCGTACCGACAATCGTTAAGATATCTTGTTGGGTTTGTACGCCAAAATCATCATCTTCTTCATCTTCAATTTGATGGCGCAATCGCAGTAAATTTTCTATCTGAAATTTCGCTGCCCGAATACTATTTTCATCTTTAACCGTAACATTAATCCAACTTACTTCTAGTCCATAAGGCGAGGTTTGCCCGACTATTTGATTGGCCATTGTCGTCAGAGGAATAAAAGCTTTTCTGTCCTGATTGTCTCCTAAGAAAGAACCTTTAGCTACCGTCACGCCAACGACTTCAAAACTGATATTTTTGATGCGGATTCGTTTACCAATTGGATTTTGATTGGGAAACAATTTATCTGCTAGTTCCGGCCCTAAAACTACTACGCGCTTATTTCGTTTTAAATCGACTTCATTGAGAAATCGTCCTCTTTCTATCTCAAAACTTCTAACGCTTAAAAAGGTCGGTGTAGTGCCGATGACAGAATCGTTGACATTGCGATCGCGATAGCTCATAATCGTCGTCTGATTGATTTGTGCGGCGACTTCTTTAGCGGTAGGAACTTGAGTTGCGATCGCAAGAGCATCCTCTAATACCAGCGTTTTCGGTATGTCAAACTGAGTTCGACGACTTTCTTCCGAACCAGGAACGACAAAAAGAACGTTGGGCCCCAATGCTTCAAATTGTTCTTCTGCCAGTTTTTGCGCTCCTTGTCCTATTCCTATCATCGCAATAACCGAGGCATTGCCAATAACAATTCCTAACATGGTTAAGCTACTGCGAAGCTTGTTAGCAACTAGCGTTGTAGATGCCATTTTGAGGCTTTCTATAAAATTAGTCATTTGTTGTTTGTCCTTTGTCCTTTGTCGTTTGTCCTTTATCGTTTGTCCCTCGTCAAATGTACTAATGACCAATGACTAATGACTAATGACTGATGACCATTGACCAATGACTAGCTTTCATCTTGTTGTTGATTTTTATCTTCTGGTAAATCGATAAACACTTTTTCTCCTGGGTTTAAACCGCTGAGAATTTGAGTTTTATCGTTAAGGACGAGTCCGATAGTAACGGGCTTAAACTTAGGTTGATTGTTATCATTTTCGTCAGGAACCATGACTCCGGTTTCGCCTTCTTGGGTAACGACCGCTACTGTCGGTACGACCAAAGCATTACTGAGTTGTTTGCCCACGAAATCGACATCGACATTCATTCTCGAAAGCAGTCCTTTTTGACCGGGCAAAAGAGCAACCGTTACTTCAAATGATGTGACATTTTGGTCTACGACGGCTTCTGGGGCAATTTTAATCACCTGTCCTTGAAAGACGCGATCGGGATAAGCATCGGCTACAATCCTTACAGGCTGTCCTCTTTGTAATTGACCGATATCGACTTCTGGAACTTTGGCAATCACTTCTAAGCCGCTGGCTAGTGCCAAGATAGAAGCCGAGGTAGCAGAAGCAGTACTAGAAGCCGAGGTAGTTGGCGTGACAAAAGCCCCCTCGGTCGCGAATTTTTGAGTAATTACCCCATCAAACGGCGCAGTAATAACAGTATCTCGCAGTTGAATTTTAAGTCGTTCAAATTCGCCTTGAGCCGCTTCAGCAGAGGCTTTGAGTTGGGCAATTTCGGCTTCTGCGGTTCGTTTGCGTTGCTCGTATTCAACTTGGCTTTCAGCAACAGCCGCCTGTAACTGCGTAACTTCGGGAAGGCTAGTATTTTTTGATTGCTCGAAACGCTGTAAGGCTTCAAACACGTTAGCTTGAGCCGTGCGATAGTCATTGAGTGCTGCATCGAACGTATCTTGAGAGATTGCCCCTTCTTGAAGCAAAGCCGCATTGCGCTTGACGCGAGCCTCAGCTAGTCTAAAACGAGCGTCGGCTTCTCGCAGTTTAGCTTGTTCTTGGTCGATGCCTCTAGGAATTCTCGCCTGTGCTTGCTTGAGACTTGCTTGGGATTTCACGAAACGGATTCTGGAGCGCTCGATCTCTCCTGGAATCCTCACTTGAGCTTCCTTGAGATTGGCGAGAGCTTCTTTGAAGTTGGCTTGCGCTTGGTAAACTTGCGCCTGCGTTTCTAAATTCTCCATCACTGCTAACGGTTGCCCTTTTTTAACAGGCATTCCTTGATCCACGAGCAATCGCACCAAGCGACCGGGATTTTTCGGGCTAATGTTAACGCTTTGAATCGGCTCGACCGTTCCACTCGCTTCAATTTCCACTGCCAAAGTTTCTCGTTGGGCGGGGACGGTTAGCTTTTCTAACATGACCTCCGAAGAAGGCGTTTCGAGTAATTTATAGGTCATCAAACCGACAACGAGAAAACCGCTCGTCATGAGCGCTAGTATCCAAAAAAGCGGATTTTTAGATTTGGCTTTTAGGGGAATTTCCATGAATATACAAAGTAAAGATAGATAAATAAATAAAGAGAATTTTGTGTGGGAGCTTATGCTATGTAAATTTATACTAACGCTTATACCAAGCAACCATTCCTATTGGTTGTTTATGGTAGCCGATAATATGCTAGATTCAGGTTTATGCCTAATCCACTTACAGTGGTAATAGCAAAAAAACGTAAAATTTTAGATCGTGTCGATTGGGAAGCGGCAATCCCGCCCCGCTTCCTCCTCGTTCTATATAGTCTTACGAGGTTTCTTGCGGTAAACAATAAGTAAAGATGAATCCAGAAATTTTTGAAAGAGTCAAAAAAATTGTCGTAGAACAGCTAGAAGTTAATCCCGATGATGTTAAAGCAGAATCGAGCTTTGCTAACGATTTAGGAGCCGATTCTTTGGATACCGTCGAATTGGTGATGGCTCTAGAAGAAGAGTTTGAGATTGAAATTCCCGATGAAGTAGCCGAGCAGATCGATACCGTCGGTAAAGCCGTAGAACACATCAGCCAAAAAACAGAAGCAGCCGCTTAAAATTTATAATGATTATGTACTTTGGCATTAGCCAAAGTATCATCCCAAATTCACACTTAAATATATTCTAGATATTTTAATTGTGAATTGACCGGAGACACTTCGCCTCCGGCTCCGCTTTGGTTTTGGTCTTTGCTTTCTGAGCTATTGGCATTCCAGGCAAATTCAAAGAGCCAATATCATTCGTAGGATCGTGGCAACTATGCAACTCAAACGTGTGGTCGTAACCGGGCTAGGCACGGTAACTCCCATAGGAAATAACCTGACTGATTATTGGGAAGGGTTATTAAGCGGGCGTAATGGAATTGCGCCAATTACTTTATTTGATGCCTCGCGGCATGAGTGTCGGATTGCTGGCGAGGTTAAAGGCTTTGACCCCCACGATTACCTCGATCGCAAAGAAGCAAAACGAATGGATCGTTTCTCTCAGTTTGCGATCGCGGCTAGTTTTCAAGCACTGACCGATGCCAAACTGACTATTGACGAATTAAATGCAGACGAGGTTGGGGTCATTATTGGAACGGGGGTCGGAGGGCTAAAAGTTCTCGAAGAACAGCAAGAGGTTTATTTGTCGCGCGGGCCGAGTCGCGTCAGTCCTTTTATGATTCCTATGATGATCGCTAATATGGCAGCGGGACTGACTGCCATTCACACGGGGGCAAAAGGCCCGAATAATTGTACGGTAACGGCTTGCGCGGCTGGCTCGAACGCGATCGGCGATGCGTTTCGCCTGGTGCAACGAGGGTTTGTTAAAGCTATGATTTGCGGCGGAACTGAAGCCGCTATAACGCCGTTGGCGATGGCTGGTTTTGCTTCGATGAAAGCGCTATCGACGCGCAATGACGACCCAACTCATGCTTCTCGACCGTTCGATCGCGATCGCGATGGCTTCGTCATGGGAGAAGGCGCGGGAATTTTAATTCTAGAAGAATTAGAACAAGCTCTAGAGCGCGGTGCAAGAATTTATGGCGAAATTGTCGGCTACGGCATGACTTGCGATGCCTATCACATGACTGCTCCCTCCGGTCAAGGGGCGACTAGGGCGATCGAACTCGCGCTTAGGGACGCAAACCTGCAACCAGATCGAGTCGATTATATCAACGCTCACGGCACGAGTACGCCAGCTAACGATAGCACGGAAACCAAAGCCATCAAAAAAGCCTTGGGAGAAGCTGCTTATAAAGTAGCGATTAGTTCTACTAAATCCATGACCGGACATCTACTCGGAGGATCGGGAGGAATTGAAGCGGTAGCATCGGTCATGGTAGTTGCCAACGATCGCATTCCGCCGACGATCAATATCCAAAACCTAGACCCCGAATGCGATCTCGATTACGTGCGCGATACAAGTCGCGCCCAAAAGGTAGAAATAGCGCTTTCTAACTCCTTTGGATTTGGCGGTCATAACGTTACGCTGGCATTTAAAAAATATGTCTGAATTTTCAATCGAATAGAAGTTCTAAATTTGTTGTCCTAAATTTGTCCTAACACGCCCAAAAATAATTATGGTAGTTGCCACCCAGTCACTCGAACAACTGTGCATTAATTCCATCCGCTTTTTAGCGATTGATGCCGTAGAAAAAGCTAAATCCGGTCATCCAGGGCTGCCAATGGGGGCGGCTCCAATGGCTTACGTCCTTTGGAATCGCTTAATGCGGTACAATCCCAAGAATCCTAAATGGTTTAATCGCGATCGCTTTGTTCTCTCTGCCGGACACGGTTGTATGTTGCAATACGCCCTCATGTACCTGACTGGCTACGATAGCGTAACGCTCGATGAAATTAAAAACTTTCGTCAGTGGAAGTCTAAAACGCCCGGACATCCAGAAAACTTTGTCACCGAAGGCGTAGAAGTTACGACAGGCCCATTGGGACAAGGAATTGCTAACGGTGTCGGTCTTGCCATTGCCGAAGCTCATTTAGCGGGACGGTTCAACAAGCCCGATTGTCAATTAGTAGACCATTATACCTACGTCATCGTTGGCGATGGCTGCAATATGGAAGGGATTTCCGGCGAAGCTTGCTCTTTGGCCGGACATTTGGGCTTGGGCAAGCTGATTGCCCTCTACGACGACAATCACATCTCTATCGATGGTTCTACCGATATAGCCTTCACCGAAGATGTCAGCAAGCGCTTTGAGGCCTATGGTTGGCACGTACAGCACGTAGAAGATGGCAACAGCGACTTAGATGGAATTGCCAAAGCGATCGAAGCTGCTAAAGCCGTTACCGATAAGCCTTCTTTAATTAAAGTTACCACGACCATCGGCTACGGTTCGCCCAACAAAGCCAACACCGCAGGCGTTCACGGGGCGGCACTCGGCGGCGATGAAGTTAAGGCGACTCGCGAAAACCTCGGTTGGGAATATGAACCCTTTGTCGTGCCCGACGATGCGCTATCGCACTACCGCAAAGCCGTCGAAAAAGGCGCTCAGGCTGAAAGCGAATGGAACGAAACTTTTGCGCAATACAAATCCAAATATCCTCAAGAAGCGGCAGATTTCGAGCAATTGATCGGCGGAAAATTGCCCGAAGGATGGGAAAAATCGCTGCCTACTTACACCCCAGAAGATAAAGCACTGGCAACGCGCAAATACTCCGAACTAACGCTCAATGCTTTAGCGCCCGTAGTCACGTCCTTAATTGGCGGTTCCGCCGACCTTACCCACTCCAACCTAACCAACCTCAAGGTATCTGGAGACTTCCAAAAAGGACATTACGAAAATCGCAACCTTCGTTTTGGCGTTCGCGAACACGCAATGGGCGCAATTTGTAACGGCATTGCACTTCATGCTTCGGGATTGATTCCTTATGGAGCAACCTTTTTAGTCTTTACCGACTATATGCGTAACGCCATTCGCCTCTCAGCATTGTCTGAAGCCCGCGTTATTTGGGTAATGACCCACGATTCAATCGGACTGGGCGAAGATGGCCCCACGCACCAACCCGTCGAACACGTTGCTTCGTTGCGGGCAATTCCTAATCTAATCGTCATTCGTCCGGCAGATGGCAACGAAACTTCTGGCGCGTATAAAGTAGCCATTGAAAGTACTCATGCGCCTACCCTATTAGCGCTCTCTCGTCAAGCCTTGCCTGTCTTAGTAGGAAGTTCGATTGAAAATACGGCTAAGGGGGCTTATGTCCTCAGCGATAGCGATGGAACCCCCGATATTATCTTGATTGGGACGGGGAGCGAAGTGCAATTGTGCGTCCAAGCAGCAGACGTATTGCGCGGCGAAGGTAAAAAGGTTCGCGTGGTTTCGATGCCGAGTTGGGAATTGTTCGAGCAGCAAGACGCAGCTTATAAAGAGTCTGTCTTCCCCAAATCTGTCAGAAAGCGTCTCTCGGTTGAAGCAGGCACGAGTATGGGTTGGTGTCGCTATACGACTGATGAAGGCGCAAGTATTAGCGTCGATACCTTTGGAACTTCTGCTCCCGATAAGGTTGTCTTCGAGAAGTATGGTTTCACGGTAGATAACGTAGTGGCAAAAGCTAAGGAAGTGTTGGGATAAGTTAAACTTTAATTCCAGTTTTTAGATTGAAGAAGCCCTCGCATGAGGGCTTTTTTGTTAATCTCAAATCCGGTCGAACAAGAATAATACCGAGTAGTGCGAGCATCTTTTTCGCGACCGAGACGCATAACTTTTTAGGGCGCACGCCATGCGCCCCTACTTGGTGTCATAAGCTACAGTTCGGTTGCTATATTATGGCTAATGCTGTTGGCGGTATGGGATTGAGCGTCGGAGGAACAGCTTTTGGGATTGGGATGGGAGCGATGGCTACGGCTGGTGGTGTTGTAGGACTTGGTATTTATGGTTTGTGTCGAATGCTTCAAAGAAGTAATTCACAAACCAAGTTCTATAGCAATATGCTAGCGCTCGAACAGATTTCTAGAGAATATGAGCAGGAAAAACGCTGGGCAAATTTGGAAGTTGAAGAAGAACTCCAAGCACTCAAATTTACAATTGGCTTAACTCCTTCTCCTAAAGAACTTTTTTCTTCAATAAATTCTTTGGTTGTTAATTCTGGCGATCGCAATCTTAGCAATTTCCCAACGAGCGCTGTAACTGTGACAGACTATCTAAAAGAAAAAGACTGGATTGATTTAGAAATAGAAAAATAGCTAACAGCGCTTCAAGAGCGTAGCTTTAATCAAACCTAAGTTATGGTAGAGACGCAAAATTTCGCATCTCTACTCTTCAATTCTTCACTTTTTGTTAAGAAAATTTCACGCTCGTTAGTCGATGGAATGAGATTATCGTTAAGATTGCTCATAGCAGGGTTTTGAGCATTTAAGTAAAGATGCAGATAGAAAATTATACTGTCACAAGACAGACAGATCGGTTTCAGCAATTGCAAGATCGGTTACGCGACTTCTGGCAAAATGTCGATACATTCGACCAGGACGATTGCGATATCTTAGTGGTTCCTTCTTTTAGTATCGACCAGCGAGTCGGGCAAAAAATTCCAGGATTTTTACATTATGAAGAAAGACTGTTATTTTCGCTCATTCGCCTGCGAAATCCCAACACGCGACTGATTTATGTCACGGCGCAGCCTTTAGCGCCGATGATTATCGATTATTACTTGCAGCTATTACCTGGGATTCCCTTTTCTCACGCTCGCGATCGCCTGCTACTCTTAACCACCTATGATAACTCTTTCAAACCGTTAACCCAAAAGATCTTAGAACGCCCTCGCCTCGTAGAACGCATTCGCCGCGCCTTGCGTCCTGACAAGTCTTATATGGTTTGTTTTAACTCGACTTGGTTTGAGTATGAATTGTCCTTACAACTGGGGATTCCCCTACTAGCTTCGAGTCCAGAATTGAGCCACTGGGGTTCTAAAAGTGGCAGTCGCGAAATTTTTGCCGAGTGTGAAATTCCTCATCCTGATGGCAGTTTGGAGGTTAGAACGGTTGACGCACTGGTTAAGGAAGCGGCAGACTTATGGGAGAGACAACCACAATTAAAACGAATCGTCGTTAAACTTAATGAAGGCTTTTCTGGGGAAGGAAATGCCATTCTCGACTTGCGATCGCTCCTGGAAATAGCACCAGGAAAAGCAGATCGCGTCGAACGAATGAATGTATTGCACAAACATCTAGAAAATCTAAGTTTTCAATCAAAAGAAGAAACTTGGGAAAGTTTTTCGAGCAGAATCCCCGAATTAGGGGCGATTGTAGAAGCATTTATCGAAGGAGAAGAAAAGCGATCGCCCAGCGTACAAGGTTATATTAGCCCAACCGGACAAGTAGAAATCCTCTCCACTCACGATCAAATTCTCGGCGGACCAGACGGTCAAGTTTATTTAGGCTGTAGTTTTCCAGCAGACAATACCTATCGGTTGCGCTTGCAAGAGATAGGATTAAAAATCGGTCAGAGTCTTGCCAAAAGGGGCGCAATGGAACGATATGGCGTAGATTTTATCGCAGTTCGCCATCCTGAATCTGCCTTAGAATGGGAGCTTGAAGCAATTGAAATCAACTTGCGCAAAGGGGGTACGACTCATCCTTTCATGACGTTAAGATTGCTGACCAATGGTAATTACGATTACGCAACGGGCTTATTTTACAGCGAGCATGATAAGGAAAAGTTCTATATTGCTTCTGATAATTTACAAAAACCTCAATATCAAGGACTTTTGCCTAACGATTTGATGGATATTATTGCCAAATATCGCCTGCACTTTGATAGCAGCAAGAAAACAGGTACTGTTTTCCATTTAATGGGTGCTTTATCCGAGTTTGGGAAGTTAGGATTAACCTGTATCGGCAATTCTCCCTCAGAAGCAGAAGCCCTCTATCAAAAGGTAGAGCAAGTCTTAGACGCAGAAACCAAATCAAGCTTAGATTCTGATGAGTTGGATTTATCTTCGAGTTTGCCGATTAGCTGGACTTAATAAAAGTCGAAAGTCGAAAGTCGAAAGTCGAAAGTCGGAAGTTAAAAATAAATATTTTTCCCTACTCCCTTTTCCCTTTCCTCTTTCCCCAATCCTTCCTTGTCTCTCCGTCTTTCCCATTCACCAATCCCCAATCGCTATTCACCAAACCTACTGCCAATTTCCGACCAAAACGTAAGGTGCCCAGTAATAGGGATGAGGCGGTAGATCTTTAAGTTCGTTAAAGGGAGGTTCGCTTTTGAGGGATTCTAGAAGCGATCGCTGAGCTATTTTAAGGGCACTTAATTTTTTCATCTGTGGTGTTCTTAACTCTTGATAAAATTGACTCATCAATCCAGCAGTAGAAGCATCTTCGACGGGCCAGAGAGTCGCAAGAGTACTGCGCGCCCCAGAACGTATAGCCATTCCTGCTAACCCTAAAACTGCCCGTTCGTCTCCAGTTGCAGTTTCACAAGCACTCAATACGAGAAGTTCGAGGTCGTTAGTTTTTTCGGTTCTGAGTAAGGTACTTAATTTTTCAATATCGATACTATTGCCATCTCCTGTAATAATAAAGTTTTTTTGGGGGTTAGAACTGAATAGACCGTGAGTGGCTAGGTGAACGATGGGAAAATTCGATTGCAGTTGACTTTGGAATGTCGTTACCGTAAATTCGCGATCGAGAAGCCTTTCGGAAGCGGGAAAAGCTTGTGCGATCGCGTTTAATTCTGTGGGTACATTTACTAAGGCTGGAAAAATTTCTCCTTTGACTTGCATCTGTTGGCTGACTCCAGCGGCTAAAACTTTAAGCTGTTGTCTCTGGGATTGTTTGAGATCCATCAGTTGCAAACTCGGAACCAAGGCAATTCCGTATTTTTCGATCGCGTATTGTTTACCGTCATACAAAGCCGCCATCGGAACTCGCTGCAATTGACCGTTGAGTACAAAAACTAAATTTTGAGTTTGGCTAGCTTGAAGGTCTGTTTCAAACGGTCTGATTAACCAGTCGTAAATCCGCGTAAAAATTGGCAAAAGTTGTTGGAGATTTGCTTTTAATTCTTGGGGGTCGGGATTAGCGGTAGCTAGAATGTTGCGAGCGGAATTATTGATGGTGGTGTTATCTAAATAATCGTAGAGGCGATCGAGCGTGTTGTTAACTTCTGACTCGCTTATAGAGATCGCTGCTTCTTGTAAGGGTTTACCTGGTAAGGAAAGAATTACTTCTATACGATCTTTAAAAACGATTGGATAGATAACAGCGGCTTGGGGATCGATCTCGTCGATTTGTACTGCCACATCGGTTTCTTGCGAACAAGGATCTTGAAAGAAGTTATCTAGTTCTGCTAGTTGAAGAGATTCAATCGTTCGTCGAGCTAATTCTAACCGACTATTTAAATTTTGAAGGTTAGATTGTTTTTTAGCTGGATCTGGATTTGCTAAAATCAGGGTATTTAATTCTTCTGAAGAGAGATCGGATTTTAAAAGTAAATCTGCCAATTCTAGATAGACGGGTTTGACTTCTTGAAGAAAATCAAATTGAACGTCGCGATTATTAGCATTCAAATCGTTGCGTAAAGATTGTAGGGTATTGAAAGCTGAAGCATAAGATGCGATCGCACCTTTTGTATCTCCCCGTTCTTTTAATAAACTACCTAACTGGGATTGCCAAAGATAGGATATTTCCCTCGCATCGCCAAAACTATTCTCTTGTTGAGATAAGATTAGCGCTTCTTGCGTGAGTTGGGTAGCTTTATCTAATTGTTGGGTGCGATCGTATAGTTCGCCAAGATAACCGAGAGCGTAAGATTCTGCTCTTGCGTCTCCTAAAGTGCGCGCCTGTTGTAGTGCTATATCTAAAATGGGTTCTACTTTGTCTGTTTGTTTGCTTTGCATCAGACTTTGTGCAAAGTTAATGCGAGCGTAGATAGCCGCGCGACTGGGAGCAAGAGTAGCGAAATTTGATTCGATTTTACTTTGCATCTTCAATTGTTCTTCTCTTAGCTTGGTTTCAAACGCAAACAAGAAATTCTTCCCCCTCTCAACTAACTCAATCTCATTAAATCTCGACCATGAAGCAATTCGTCGATTAGCTTGTTCCGTCCACCATTGCTGGAGGTCGAGTAATAGTTTTAAGGAATTGAGTTGCGCTTGCAGTTTGGGAATGGGAGAAGAGGATGCAACTGTAGCTGCTTGGTTATAGGCATTGAAAGCGGGTTTATAGGGATCTAAAGCTGCTTGTGGAGATTGGAGGTCGATAATTTCAGTAATTGCCTCGTAGTCGGTGCGATCGCGAATTTGGTTGCCGAGCGCTCGTTCGATATTGCCTAAACTAAGTAAAGTAGCGCTGGCTTCTGGCGTATGTTCTGCCATTATCCAACTAAGCTGCAAAACTGCTTGGGACTGTTCTAAAATCCCCTGTCGTCGCAGCACGTCGCCGAGGCTGCGCAAGCCTATAGCTTGAGTCAAAGAAAGCGTCTTTTGTTTGGGGTAGAGCGACTTGAGAAGGCTTTCGACTTGTTCTGGGGTACAATCTGGGTTTTCGATAGCAAAAGCTTGCAAAAGAGCGTTGCAAGCCCGCGGATACAACCCCAAATCTTGAAGCGCTTGTGCCCTATTAATCAGGCTTTTTGTCATTCCAGAGCGATCGCCTGCTTTCTCGTAAGCTTGAGCGGCTTCTTGCCAAAGTTGCGCGGCTTCATCGTATTGTCCTATATCGTAACGTTGTTGTCCTTTCTGTGCCAGTTCTAAGGCATGACTCGAATCGTTCGCCCAAACTGGAGCATTAAGGGCTAATATTAACCCAAATAAAGCTGAAAGGATAAGTATGGCAATGCGACGATAAGAAGATTTACCATATTTAAATCGCATATTCAGCTTTGAGTGTAAAAAACGTCCCATTTTTGTATATGTATATTTGTAGTGCGAGCATCTTGCTTGCTTATATATAACCAAAAGCATCTTGCTCGCACTCCTAATCATTTTGTACATTAGACCTCTTGCATAAATCCAAATCCAAAATCCAAAATCCAAAATTAGAAAGTGTCAATTTTTAATACTTTTGCCCATAGGTCTATTAGAGATGCTCCTTGGACGCACATCATGGGTTGGGCGCACGCCATGCGCCCCTACTTTCGACTTTCGACTTTCGACTTTCGACTTCAAAAAAGGTTGTATTCTATTTGAAAATATACGCCGTTTTCTTGCCATGTTCGCTTCCTCGAATCAATGTCTACCAAAGGAATGCCCCAATCTAAACGCGCCGTGAAGTTATCGCCCATTTGCCAGAGTAATCCGAGTCCTATGCCAACTAGATTACTAGGATTTGGATTATCGCGATCGCTATTCCAAACTTTACCAAAATCGATAAACGGTGCTACTTGCAAAGTGCCTTGTACGTCTGGAACTCGCAGAATTGGTACGCGAAGTTCTGCGGAAGCCAAAAAGCCATTATCAGCAAGCAACGAATCTTGACGATAACCGCGTACCGTTGACTGACCGCCCAAACTAAATTGCTCTCTCGACAAAAGAGAAACGCTTGACAGTTGTATATCGGAACGAAGTAATAAAGTAGGACTAGATTCTGGGTCGTCTGTTTCCATATCCAAGCGGCGCAAATACAAAAATTGTCCCCGCCAGAGAAAAAATCGACTGTCGGGTTCTTCGTCGTTAACCGTAGCATCAAAAGCACCGATACCAAGGCTAAACTGGGAACGGGCGGCTAGAACATCTTGACGGCTGCGCTGAAGCCATTCTTGGGCGAAATTTAGTTCGGTGATGCGGGTTTCTCCTTCTTCATTAGCGCCTTCAAACACGGGAAAATCGACCCCCAGAATCGAAGAATCGCTCTCGCGCCTTGTTGCTGTTACACTCAATGCCAGTTCTTGAGTCACTTCAGAAGTTGCTCTGCGCAAGACTGGTTGGCGATAAGTTAGTTCAAAGTCGCGAGATTCCACCTCGATCTCGAAATCGTCCAAAGGTGGCTCGATAATCTCGTTGTTCGTATACTGGAAGCGAAAATCAATAGTTCCATTGTAGGAATTAATCGGTATGCTATAACTAGCCTCAACGCGATCGCTGCCATCGGTATTGTAATACGCTGCACTGATGCGATCGCCGAGTCCAAAAAGATTAGCCTCCGAGATTTCTAACCCGCGCTCGAAACTTCCAACGCTGGGGTTACGATTGTTATTAATATCTAATCCAACATTAAAGGTATCTGCCCCAACAACCGAAACTTGTAAAAGATTTGTCCCAGGTTTAGTTCCCGCAGAAAGTTCGGCTTTTAAACTATCGATTAAAGGATCGAGTTGCAGTAATTGCAGTGCTTCTTGAAGGCGGTTGACGTTGAGGGGTTTTTCAGTGGCAATTTCAAGACGACTGCGCGCGTAATCTGGATTTAATCGTCCTTCGGCAATATTAACCTCGATCGCTTCTAAACTGCCTTCGACGATTTGAATCTTGACAACGCCTGTTTGAATTTCTTGAGCGGGAATGTATGCGCCCGATGTAATATATCCCTTTTGAATGTAGAGTTCGGTAATTTTATTCGCCGCTTGCAGAAGTTGAGCGAAGACGACGGGTTTGCCAATATACTCGGCAAGTGCTTCGTTTAATTCTTCTTGAGAAAAGGCGCTATTGCCGACAAACTCAAATCGTTCGACAGTAATAGTCCCCGGTATGTCGAGAACTTCTTCGGGCGTTGGAGGCGCTTCTGGGGCTTGCTGAAGCGGTTTTTCGGTTGGTGGTAAAGGAGATGGTAGGGGCTGTTCTGGGGCAGGGGGATTGATAGGAGGAATCGTCTGCGATCGCGCCGCCGGAGTATTACTGAATAATGAAAATAGAGAAAGATAAGAGGATAAAAAGAATAAACCTCTCACAGAAATATTAGGACGGTTATACCTTTCATCCCTCATCATATTTATTTAGAATGGCAATTTTGTGAAGTTAACCCAGAACTGTAGGGAGAAGCAGCAGGAGCTTGAGCGGCGAGAACGACCGTACCGCGATCGCTAACATACCAGCCTCGCGCTGGGGGCGGTAGCTCTGACGCATCTGCCGCTTCTATAGTTTCTGTTGGGGTTGCTTGGGTGGCAGGAGAACCAAAACTAACCAATGCCTCGCTGCTTAAGGCTTCGCTGGGTCGAGGGGGCAAGCCACCGCGTCCTGTAATAGTAAACTCGCTTCTGGTTTGTCTCGGTGCTGCTGCACAGGCAAGCGCTACCACCTCTTCGGGTTGGGTAACTTGTTCGGGTACGTCTAGCACTTCTAAATTAGTATCGACATCTGGCGTAAAAACTTCTACAACCCCATCTAATCCCACCTCGGAAGCAGCACTAATCTGACAGTCGGCGCACTGAAATAATCCTTGCGTACTAATAGCGATTTCTCCGCCTCTACCTTGTAAGGCATTCGCAAAGATATTGCTATTCTCAAACAACAACAAAGCATTTGCATTAATTGAGATATTGCCGCCCCGACTCGTGCCGCCTGCTTCGGCAGAGATTTGGCTGCCACGACGCATTTGTAGAGAATCGCGCACTTGCAGGTTAATATTACCCCCTCCCTCTTCTTCGTTGGATTGCGTGGCAGCGGTAAGACTACCATTATTCAACGAAACGGAGCGAGCATCAATCTTAAGCGTTCCTGCATCGCCGCTTCCCTCATTCCTAACATTGATTTGCGCTCCATCGGAGACGATTAATCGCTCTGTGTTGATATTTACGTTTCCAGATGTTCCACTCGGTGCATCCGGTAGATTAAAAATTCGTCTGACAATTTTGCTCTCAATAGTTGCGCCAGCAACGATTTGACTGCGTTCTTGCCTTCCAGGAGCCGTACCGCTTACTTCTACTGATTCGGAGGCATTAATCGTAATATTTCCAGCCGAACCCTGGGCTAAGGCAGAAGAATCGATCCTTCCTCCATCCCGAACGATTAACTTGGGCGTGTTAATCGTCATGTTGCCAGCACGTCCTCTATTAAACGTTGAGACAGCTAAAAGACTCGGTGCCCCTTCAGTTGGTTCTCCTCCGCTCACTTCTACAGATTGAGTAGCATTGATAATCACATCTCCGCCAGAGCCAGTTCCAACAGTTCCAGCGGTTACACTTCCACGATTCGTAACAGCGAGTCGTCCTGTAGAGATATTAATGTTTCCCGAATCTCCAGAGCCAAAAGTTGTCGCTCCGATAGAGCTAAAAGCAATAAATATATTTTAATGCAATTAACTTGAAAAATAAGCATCTAGCAGATTAGAAAAC
>JALOOL010000258.1 GCA_025454425.1 Hydrococcus sp. Prado102
CATGTTGATCAATCTGGTCATCAATGCCCGCCAGGCCATGCCGCGCGGCGGAACCCTGCGGTTGGAAGTCCGCGAAGCTGCCGAGCCGGGCCTCGTCGAACTCCGTGTCGGCGATACCGGCCAGGGCATCCCGCCCGAACGCCTGCGGATGATCTTCGAGCCGTTCTACACCACCAAGGAACCCGATGAATCGGGCCACGGCGGCACCGGCCTGGGCCTCAGCGTGTGCCGACAGATCGTCGAGCAACACCACGGCCGTATCCGTGTCGAATCGCTGGTGGGCAAGGGATCGACCTTCACGGTCAAGTTGCCCATCCTCGCCGAGACGCATTGAACCCTGTTCGCGATGATTTTGTTTTTGGGCAGCGCTACAGTCTCGATCTTCTACAATCTGAGTAACGAGATTGTAACCGTCGCAAAAAACGCGCCCGTAACCTTGTGGATTGGGTAGATGGGCGGTTAAAATGGTTGCTGCATTTTGATGGGTTTTGTGAAATTGTAGGAGCTTTTGGAGCGTTTCGGCTCTTAAAAGAGGGACATCTCCGTTTAAAACGAGCAAATCTCCTGTAAATCCTTGTAAATGGGGGATCAGTTGTTGAACGGCATGACCCGTGCCTAATTGTTCGGTTTGTTCGACAAACTCTAATCCTTCTTTGTGTTGTAGTGCCTGTTTGACTAGTTCTGCTTGGTAGCCGACAATTGCTATACGCCGTTTTGGGTCGAGCAGTCGGCAACTATCAAGGGTTCTCTCCAGTAGCGATCGCCCTCCTAAAGAGTGTAAAACCTTGGGCAGTCTAGACTTCATCCGGGTTCCGCGTCCCGCCGCTAAAATTGCTACCGCTACCATTGCTCTTAAATCGATTAACTTCCTCGACTGGAGTATATCGCGTCTCGATCCCGTTACTCAAGGAATTTCCCTGAAAAAGAATTTTGTGCGCGCATAGCCAACAGGACTCTATTGGAGCGAGTTTTGTGCCGTACTTACGGTTTCATTTCAGTTGCTCGAATAAAGGCGGTAAACTGTTTGACGAGTTCTGGGTTGCGCCATCCTTTCTCCATTTCTGCGGCGATAGTTTCTAGTGCCTGAGCAGGCGTTAAGGCTAGTTTATAGGGGCGTTCGCTCGTTAGTGCTACATAGATATCGAGAATTTGAAAAATTTGAGCCATCCAGGGAATTTCGTCTCCCGATAACCCGTCGGGATAGCCGCTACCGTTCCAGCGTTCGTGGTGATGGCGGATAATCGGTAATACTCCCCGTCGAGCTTGCATGGGCTGACAAATTTTTTCGCCGATTAAAACGTGTTGTTTGATGAGTTCTCGTTCTTCTTCGGTGAGTTCGCCTTTTTTGAGCAAGACGGCATCGGGAATACATACCGTACCGATATCGTGCAGGCGTGCGGCAAAAATGAGATCGCTAATTTCAGTACTCGTCAATTCCAAATATTCGCTAAACGCTTGTGCTAACCCTTCTAATCTGGCAAAGGATTTACCTCCTTCAGAACGGTCTTCGATCGCGCTAGCTATAGAATACAAAAGACGTTCGGTTTGATCTAAGCCTTCGTTCAGTCGCTTTTGCTGGATTAATAATTTGACTTTGGTCAATAATTCGACGCGATCGAGCGGTTTAGGTAAAAAATCGTCGCCGCCAACCTCGCGACCTCTAATTTTCCAATTTCTATCGTCGGAAGCCGTGATAAATATAATTGGAATCGAACGAGTTCGTTCGTCGTCTTTGAGTCGTTGGCAGACTTCAAAGCCATCTTTATGAGGCATGACGATATCTAGTAAGATAAGGTCTGGCTTGTTTTCGATGACGACTCTGACGGCATCTCTACTATCATCTGTCTCTATGACTTCGTAGCCATCGAGCGACAATAGATCGACAGCTGCCATCCGGCTAAAGCGATGATCGTCTATGACTAATATTTTGGCTTGCTCGGAACTGACTAGAGTATTCACAGTATAAGGAGGGAGAAATTTGAAACTCTACGATCTATACTAACTCTAAGTATGAGCCATCATAAATAGATCGCGCATCAGTTTTTCTACGGAAATTTCTCAAAAAGACTTTACATAAATTCAAATTTTCTCCGTAAAAACCCTTGATTGAATGAAGGCAGAAGGCAGAGGGCAGAGGGCAGAAATCGTTCGTAGGGGCGCAAGGCTTGCGCCCTAAAAAATGAGGGCAGAAGAGAAACAAGATTAAACCCAGGGGTTTGACCAACGTTTTTTCCAGTGGCTAGTCGGTTCGAGAGCGCTGGATAATTGCTCGATTTTTCGTCTTTGTTTAATTAATTCGGCACTATCTTGCAGACTGGGATCTCGATAGGGAATCGCCGCACGGGTTTGTAAATGTTCGGCTTCTTGTTGAGAAAGGGCTGGTAAATTCCGAATGCTAAAGCTAGAAATCGTTCCTGGCGATCGCCTGCCTACGCTATTGGATGCCCCTACTTGCAATCGGGCTAGTTGCAGAGCCGTTCTCACTGAAGCCGCACAAGAATAGGTGGCTAATCTGCCATCGCGTTTTAGACATTGCGCTACGATTGATAAAAATTCTACCGTCCACAATTGCGGACATTTGGGCGGCGAGAAGGGATCTAAAAAGATGGCATCGGCTTGAAACCCAGATTCTTGTACTTGTTTAATTGTCTGTCTCGCATCTCCTAGCAATAATTGAGCCGTTAATCGAGGCGTTTGGATTTGATGGCTTTGGGCAAATTTTTGTAATAATTCTGCGATCCGTGGCGACCATCTATCTAATAATTTATGTGCGATCGCCTGTTCGGGAATGGTTTTGTCGCGTTCTAAGGCAATTATTTCTACATGACAATCGGGGTTTATCGCCCAAATTGTTTTTAAAGCAGCGGCGCTATTATACCCTAACCCATAGCAAATGTCAAGGATTTTGAGGGGGCGCTCGGCTTTCTCTGCTAATTGACAGGGTTCTACAAACTTTTTTTGAGCTTCTAACTCGGCACCAGAGGAAGTATGGAACGTTTCGCTAAACTCATCGGAGAAAAAAGTAAAAGACCCATCATCGGTAAGACGCAGGGGAAAATTAATAACGCTACTCATACTCGCTCAAATTTGCTTTATATCGTCAGGCGTATTGCAATTAAACAAAATTTTGCGATCGCTGACGATTAGTTCTCGTACAAAATGTCCCTTTAACCATTGCTGGAACGACCTGCCACCTTGGTTAATAAATTCGTTGAGGAGGGACAAACAACGACGGCGATAGAAACCGCACAGAGGTTCCCATCCTTTGGGACTATGGGGTAGTAATGCGATCGCGTTTTGTGGGGTAGTTTCTAAATAACTCGACCATTGTTTGATTTGGGATGAAGTCAAACGAGGCAAATCGCAAGCAAGTAACAGTATCCATTCAGATTCTATATGAGTCAAGGCTTGAAAAAAGCCCACTAGCGGGCCGTGAGGAATAGTTTCTCCTTCTAAAATAACCTCTTGTATCATTTGACAATTTTTGGGGATTGTCGAGCGATACTTTTCAATCGAGGGAGCAATAACATAAACTTGACTTGTGCATTCACTAGCGATGAGACAGATTTTTTGTAGGAGTGGGACTCCATCAATTTCGATTAGTGCTTTGTCTCGTCCCATGCGGGAACTTTGTCCCCCAGCTAAAATAATGGCTGCGAACTGAGTCATTGAACCATGAAACAAGATAACGATCCGTTTAAAGAGCAAAATCTCAATAAATTGCAATTATCAATTCATTTGCTTCCTATTGTAGGCTGGGTTCCTGCTCTATGGGCGTTGTATTTCACAAAAGGAAACCGCGAACAACAAGCTATTAGTCGTTTATCAGTTACCTTAAATCTATTTTGGCTGTTGAGCTACATCATATTTTGGTTTAGTTCGACACAAACCTCAGAGTTTTTAACTTTACGTTTGCTTTACATCAATGGTTTGTTTACTTCTGGTTACATTTTGACGTGTCTTTGGCTAACCATTCGTTTATGGCAAGGAAAATCGGTACGTTTGCCAGGAATTAGCCGCGTTGCTGGCGATTTAAATCGTAAAAATTGATGAAGGCAGAAGGCAGAGGGCAGAGGGCAGAAGGAGGTTGAAGGATTAAGGAGAAAGTTTTAAGGAAGTTTTAAGAAAGCCTATGGCTTTTAAGAGGGCAGAAGGGATCGATTAGAAGGGGATTAATTAGCCTTTGGTTTTTCTAAAGCGTCAATCGATTCGACTAAAGTAGCAGTCTGCGATAGTTTTTCTTGTTCGCTTACCTGACGAAATTTTGAGCCTATTCCTTTATCGTAGTTGGATGCGATCGCCAAAAATGCTCCTGCCAATACATAAATCGGTAAAGGCAAGATAAACCCTTTTATCCACTGAAAAGCTTCTACTGTAATAAAAAGTATAACGACAATTGTTATCCAAGCTTGTATTGCTTTCATCGGAACCAAACTTTTATTTTTAAAGAGACTCAAACCTATTGGGTTTAAGTCTCCTTCATCTTAAAACAGATTCAAATCCGTGACAGCACCGATACTACTAGAAGACACCAACTTGGCATATTTGCCTAAAATTCCTCTGGTATAACGAGGTTGAGGAGGTTTCCAATTAGTGCGGCGCACGGCTAATTCTTCTTCTGGGACGTTTAGTTGCAACAATCGCTGACGAGCATCGATAGTAATGCGATCGCCTTCTTTAACTAATGCAATTGTACCGCCAACAGCGGCTTCTGGGGCAACGTGACCGACGACCATTCCGTATGTTCCGCCAGAAAAGCGTCCATCCGTGATTAATCCGACAGAATCTCCCAATCCTGCCCCAATAATGGCAGAAGTTGGCGCAAGCATTTCTCGCATTCCAGGCCCGCCTTTTGGTCCTTCATAACGAATGACAATTACATCTCCTGGGTTAATCTTGCCAGCGAGAATAGCATCGAGACATTCTTCTTCGGATTCAAATACTCTTGCTGGCCCTTCAATGACAGGCGTTTTAACCCCGCTAATTTTGGCAACTGCGCCCTCGGTGGCTAAATTGCCTTTTAAGATAGCAAGATGCCCTTCTTTATAAACGGGATTATGCCAAGGACGAATGACATCTTGCCCTTGCGGAGGTTCGTTTGGTACGTTTGCCAATACTTCTGCAACGGTTTGTCCGGTGATGGTTAGGGCATCGCCATGCAAGAGATTGTTTGCTAGAAGCATCTTCATAACTTGGGGAATACCGCCTGCTTGATGCAGGTTCGTAGTAACGTATCGCCCAGACGGTTTGAGGTCGCACAACACCGGAACTCGCCCTCGGATGGTTTCAAAGTCATCTAGCGTGAGTTCGACCCCAATCGTATTAGCAATGGCTAATAGATGCAAGACGGCATTGGTCGAACCACCTACCGCCATAATGACAGAAATCGCATTTTCAAACGCTTTGCGAGTTAGTATCTGACGGGGTAAAATTTGCTGGCGAATTGCTTCGACTAAAACAATTGCAGATTTTTCGGTACTGTCGGCTTTTTCGGCATCTTCTGCTGCCATTGTCGAAGAATAGGGCAAACTCATTCCCATCGCTTCAAATGCCGAAGACATCGTATTTGCAGTAAACATTCCACCACAAGAACCCGCACCAGGACAAGCATTGCGTTCGATTCCCATCAATTCGGTTTCGTCGATTTTGCCAGCGCTGTATTGTCCGACTGCTTCAAAGGAACTGACGACGGTTAAATCTTTACCGCCATAATGTCCTGGTTTAATCGTACCGCCATAGACGAAGATAGCAGGAATATTCATCCGTGCCATCGCAATCATCGCCCCAGGCATATTTTTATCGCAGCCGCCAATAGCAAGGACTCCATCCATACTCTGTCCGTTACAAGCGGTTTCGATGGAGTCGGCAATGACATCGCGCGAAACGAGGGAATATTTCATTCCTTCGGTTCCCATCGAAATCCCATCGCTAATGGTAATCGTGCCGAACATCTGCGGCATCGCCCCAGCATTTTTAATTCCTACTTCGGCGCGTTTTGCCAAGTCGTTAATCCCCATGTTGCAGGGGGTAATCGTACTGTAACCGTTGGCAATGCCGACAATGGGTTTGAGAAAATCGTCGTCGCCAAAGCCTACCGCCCTTAGCATGGCACGGTTAGGACTGCGTTGCGTTCCTTGAGTGACGACTCGACTTCTGTAGTTGTAGTATTCTGACATGATTGCGCTCTCCTTGCGATCGCTCCCAATTGTCTATTTTCTGCTTTTTTGTTCTCTGGTGGTAGCTAAATCTATAAAATATTCGAGCAAATTTATAAGATTATTATCGCTTTGGCTTTTTATCATTAAATATCAAGGCTTTTGCTGGCGTTTTTTGGTAAAATTCCCGAAAAACTAATTCATATAAAATTAAAATTTTTGTTAAATAACATGAGCATTTTGACAAAATTAAGATACTTATTATCTTTATCTTCAGTTTTAATCTGGATAACGCCAAGCTACGCAGAGTTTACTTTAAGCGATCGCACTTCTTCAATTGACGCTGCATTGTTACTACAAACAGTTGAGAATCTCGATCCTAACATCTTTCCCGATGTCGCGACTGGCGAGGATAAAAAACAATCCATCGTTTCACAAGCAACACGCAAACAAAACGAGCCTTCCCCCGCTACTACTCAACTTCAAGTAAAAAAAATTGAAGTTATTGGCAGTACCATCTTTAACGAGACGGATTGGCGAGCGATTACAAAACCATTAGAAGGCAAGACTGTCACCATTGAACAAATCCAGCAAGTTACCGATAAAATTACTGGATTGTACTTAGAAGGCAACTATATCACCTCTAGAGCCGTTATTGAAGAAGAATCTTTAGCTACTGGTAATATCCGAATTCGCGTCATCGAGGGAAGCGTTGAAGAAATTGTTATCGAAGGTGCGAAGCGATTAGAAAATTACGTGCGATCGCGAATAGAATTAGGAACGAATACGCCACTTAATAGCGCCTTATTAGAAGACCAACTGCGACTGCTAAAAATCGACCCTTTATTTGAAAATGTCGAAGCTAGCATCAAAGCGGGAACGGGAGTCGGACAAAGTATTTTAGTCGTGCGCGTCACTGAGGCGAATCCGTTTTCTGGAAGCGTAGGAATCGACAACTATTCTCCTCCGAGCGTCGGGGCAGAACGTCTTTCTCTTAACTTACTTTATCGCAACGTTACGGGTTTGGGAGATAGTATTGCCGCATCTTATCGTCCTAGACTCGCGACATTTGACACCTACCAATTAGAATTTGCCTATCAAATCCCGCTTAATGCAATGAACGGGAAATTAAACTTGCGAACGGTTATCGATCGCAATAAAGTAATTGACGGGCGATTTGAGATATTAGACATACAAGGAGAAGCAGAACGCTACGAAATCAGCTATAGACAGCCGCTTATCCTCACTCCTCGCGAAGAATTCGCTTTATCGGTCGGTTTTGCCTATCAGCGCAATCAACTTTTTACCTTTGCTGGCCCGACCCGTTTTGGTTTTGGCCCCAATGAAGAGGGAGAAACTCGCACTAGCGTTTTTACCTTCGGACAAGAGTATACTTTACGCGATCCTTCTGGCGCTTGGGGATTTCGTTCTCAACTTCGCTTTGGGACGGGTGTATTCGATGCGACGAGTAATGAAGATGATATTCCCGATAGCGAATTTTTTAGTTGGTTGGGACAAATTCAACGAGTGCAAGTTCTCGGTGAGAATAACTTTTTAATTGCACAACTCGACTTTCAGTTAGCACCAAATCCTCTTTTGCCATCGGAACAATTTGTGATTGGTGGCGCTCAATCGGTGCGCGGTTATCGACAAAATGTATTAGCGGGGGATTATGGATTGCGTTTCTCGCTTGAAGATCGCATTATTCTCGCTCGTAACGATTCTAACGAGCCTGTTTTTACCGTAGCGCCTTTCTTCGATATGGGTGTCATTTGGAATGATTCTGACAATCCTAACAAACTTCTTGCTGATAACAATTTCATCGCAGGGATAGGATTGGGATTGATTTGGGAGCCTATAGACGGGTTAAATTTTAGGGTAGATTATGCACCGCCATTGGTCAATCTCAATATTCGCGGTAATAACGTTCAGGATGATGGGTTCTATTTTAGTGCTAGCTATGATTTCTAAACTTCAAACATTTCTATCTCATCGAGGTAACACAACACTGGAAGTCAGCTTTTCCTGGAGTGTCGAGTTATCAAAGATTTGTAGAATGGATGCCTTTAAAAAGAGGAAGCCAGCGCGATTATGGGGATTTATCCCATGAGCGACTGGCGTGGATTTAAGGGGATCTCGATTAGAAATTACTCCCAAATATGACAAACTAAATCGCCAGCTTTTTGAGAGAAACGAATATTTTCGCCATAATCAACGGGACAATCAATCACAGTAGGAACATCTTGCTCTAGGGCTGTTTTTAGCGTGGGAATTAAATCTACTGCCGATTCGACGCGGTAGCCTTTTAAGCCCATACTTTCAGCAAATTTGACAAAATCGGGATTGCTAAACTTGACGTAAGAAGCTTTACCAAACTGATTGATTTGTTTCCACTCGATCAAGCCGTAGCCGTTATCGTTAAAAATAAGCGTAACAAAAGGCGTTCCTACTCGTAAGGCGGTTTCTAATTCCTGATTGTTCATCATAAAACCGCCGTCTCCGGTGACAGCGACGACTTTTTTATCGGGATGTACGAGTTTAGCCGCGATCGCGCCTGGAATTGCTATCCCCATTGCAGCAAACCCATTAGAAATCAGACAAGTATTAGGAGTATCGCAGTGATAGTGACGCGCCATCCACATCTTATGCGCGCCTACATCGGAGATAACGATATCTTCTGGCCCCATAACCTGTCTGAGATCGTAAATCAGTTTTTGAGGCTTGATGGGGAAGCCATCATCGTAAGCATAGCGTTCGTACTCGGCATGGATTTCAGGACGCAATTGAATGGCATGTGGCGCGGGTTTTCCTTGACGA
>JALOOL010000259.1 GCA_025454425.1 Hydrococcus sp. Prado102
CCTCAAGAACAACGAATTGCTCGCCAACAGTTACGTCAAGTAATTAACTATGCAGAAGGAACAGAATGCCGCCGCACGATGATTTTGCGTTATTTTGGCGAAAGATTTCCAGGAAATTGTCATGGTTGCGACAATTGTCGCAATCCAAAACCAATAGAAGATTGGACGATAGAAGCTCAAAAATTTCTCTCTTGCGTCGCGCGCTGTAAAGAGAAATTTGGCATGGTACATATTATTGATGTACTGCGAGGATCGAGAAAGCGAAAAATAGAAGAATACGGACATCATCTTTTATCAACTTATGGAATTGGAAAAGATAAATCGGTAGATGAATGGAGAATGTTGGGACGTTCTTTAATTCATCAAGATTTAGTCGATGAAACAACTGATGGTTATCCCGTTTTAAAATTAAATAAACGCAGTTGGGAAATTTTAAGAAAACAACGCTCCGTACAAATCGCGATCGATAAATCATCCAATTCTAAAGCCATTGGAGATGCTAATCCTAGAGCAGCAGAAATAGAAATTCTTTTAGAAAGATTAAAGCGTTTGCGCAAACAAATAGCTGATGTTAATTCAATTCCACCTTATGTTATTTTTCCCGATTCAAGCCTTAAGATAATGGCGCATTTACAACCAACAAACTTACAAAAGTTTTCGTTAATCTCTGGAGTTAATGCTCACAAACTCGAACGATATGGCGAACAATTTATTTCTGAGATTCGTTCCTTTTGTCAAGAACAAAAATTACCTGTTGCATTGCCTTCTAATAGTCCCAAGGTAACTTTACAATTTTATCAACAAGGCTTATCTATAGAAGAAATAGCTCAAAAAAGAGGATTGGCTGTCAATACGATTTATCAACACATATCAGAATTATTTGAGACGAATCAACCAGTAAATATTAATGATTTTGTTATTCCTATCAAACAAGAACAGATTGTCAAAGCTATTAAACAAGTAGGAGCCGATTCTCTCAAACCATTAAAAGAACATTTGGGAGAAAGTTTTAGCTATGAAGAAATTAAATTAGTACGTGCTTGGTTGCGAAGAGAAATTTTATAGTTTAAAAAATCATAGCAATTCTCTTATATATGAGATACATAGCTTATAGTTTTAAGGCAGTAGGGAGTAAGGAGTAGGGACTCTTCCTAGATGTACTTCCTAGCTGTGAGAAACGCTATATCCACTTTCTGCTCAAAAGAAGCGATCGCAAGATTTTAATATAAGCGCAAAATCCTGAAAGATTTTCTGATATGTCTTCTTTAAGCTGAAACTATAACAGCAAAGATTTAGGCAGGAAAAAACGATATGGCGCATTTATTACACATTGATGCAAGTCCAAGAGGGATTGGCGAAGCCTGTGCGAAGCACTATCGATCTCATTCTCGCAAAATGACGAGAGAATTTGTCGAAGCTTAGAAAGCAGCTAATCCATCCGATACAGTTACATATCGGGATGGTCGTAAAACCCTTTAATATGCTCGATCTTGTAAGTTAATCGCTTTCATGGAGAAAAATTATGCTATTCGTTAGAACGCTTAAATCGCTCCTTGCAATTGCTACTCTTACGATAATATTAACCATCTCTTTCGGTTTAATTCATCCTCAGATTGCTGTCGCACAAACCGAACAAATGGAGAATATTCAAACGCGATCGCCCCAAGCGCTTGAATTTAAAAATTTAATCGATGCTAGCTATGCTGCATGGAATACCCATAATCCAGATGCCTTATCAAAATTTTATGCTAAAGATAACGATTTAGTTTTCTACGATGCACTTCCTTTGCAATACAAGGGATGGGCAGATTATAAAGCTGGCATTCAAAAGAATCTTTTTGATAAAATGCCCAAATTCAAGCTTTCCGCTAATGACGATCTAAGAGTAACTCGCAAAGGCGATCTAGCGTGGACAACCTTTACCTGGCACTTATCCGCACAACTCAAAGACGGTACGCCGATAGAAACCGATGGTCGTCAGACAGATATTTGGGAGAAACGGAATGGGAAATGGCTCATTGTTCACGAGCATATCTCAGCACCCGTCTCTACATAAATGAGATCGTACTTAAACGGATTTGAGATGACGCAACTGGGAAAACGCTTTGCAATAGAATCTTCCCCAGTTGCGAAAGCGATCGCCCTTCTCAAGAATAATCTAAAGAAAAAACGATGTTCATCGTTGTTAATCGTCGCTCTACGTTAATCCCATCATCGGCAGCACGATATAATACATCAGCCCAGTCACTAAAATAATCCCCGTAATATTCATCACGAATCCGGTCTTTGCCATCGTTGAAATAGGAAAGTATCCTTGCGAGTAAACGATCGCATTGGGAGGAGTCCCTACAGGCAACATGAAAGCAAAAGAAGCGGAAATCGCTGCCGGCCACATCAGGATAATAGGATCGATATTCAATGCTGGAGCCGTCGTTGCTAAAATGGGCATCATTAACGTGGTGACAGCCGTATTGGAAGTCACTTCGGTGAGAAAAGTCATAAAGGTGCAAATCCCAACCAGCATTAAAACAACCGATGTCCCTTGAAGACCGATTTGCAACGAACTAGCCATATACTCGGACAAACCAGACTTGGCAAATCCATCAGAAATCGCCAATCCACCGCCAAATAAAAGCAAAATTCCCCAAGGAATCTGCACCGCATCATCCCAGGTTAGCAGATTAACGATTCTTCCCTCTTCTGTTCGCACGGGAAGCAAAAACATCAGCACTGCAATGGTGGCGGCGACGGTAGTATCTTCCACAAACTTCGACAGTCCTAAAAGCCCTGCCCAACCTGGCAATACAAAAGTACCAAAAGAAATATCGGCTCTAAAAATCCACAAAAATGCAGTCAGAGCAAACAAAATGGCTACCACTCGTTCGGTATTTCGCATCCGTCCCAAGCTTTGAAATTCTGCTTCCATCGTCGTGCGAGCATCTTCGGTAAATCGCTTGGGCAATTTCATACTGATATGAGTGAGATACCACCACGCTAGCGGCATCAGAATGAAGACTATAGGGATTCCGATAAGCATCCATTGGAAAAAGGTAATCGGCGCGCGATCGGGAAAGACTTTTTGCATTTGCGCCAAAAAGATAAGATTGGGAGGGGAGCCAACAGGGGTTCCAACCCCGCCTATACTTGCTCCATAGGCAATCCCTAGCATGAGAACCGTACCAAACCGTTTTTGTAACCGCTCGTCTAAATTATCGCCCGTAACCTCTTTAATAACTGCCGCAGCGATGGGTAACATCATTAATGTGGTTGCTGTATTAGAAATCCACATGGAAATTAACGCAGTCGCCATCATGAAACCCAAGGCAATTCGATGGGGTTGTACGCCTATAAAATGAATGATATGTAAGGCGATGCGGCGATGTAGATTCCATTTTTCAATGGCGATCGCGATAAAGAAACCCGTCATAAACAACAGAACAATATCGGAGCCATAGGAAACAGCAACCTCTTTAGATGGCATAATCCCTAAAAAGGGAAGTAAAAATAGGGGAATGATTGAGGTGGCTGGAATGGGAATAGTTTCTGTCACCCAAAAAATAGCGACTAAAACCGTCAACGCCAGCATTCTTACGGCTGAAGAAGACAGATTGGCGGGTAAAAGAGCAGGAAACCACGAAAACGCATAAATGAGCAGAAAAAGCCCGATTCCAAGATAAAAGCTTTTCTTAATTCCTTTATGCCTCGTCTGAGTCGGAACTTCTTGAAGATCGACCATAAGGCAAATCGTTATGATTTTATTATTGTTTTTTAAAGAATTAGCAGAAAGATGAAGCGGTTTAGCAATCTAGAAAAATAAAAATTATCTTGCGAGCGATCGCATCAATACTAGCAAAGACACAATTTAGAGCATTAACCTTGTATCCTAGTTTACTTTTTTGAGAAAAAGAAGATAGATGAAACAAATGTTTAACAAGAAAAGTAACTTGAGCGGGGGAGCAGCGAAGAATTGGAGCTAGTAGGTTGGGTCATTGGTAACGAAACCCAACATTCATTCCTATCTTGTTTAGTTTCACTTCGATCGTTTCAACCTACTAAGTCTCTCATCACTGATATTTTTGATAAGGTTAAATTTTAGTTTTATTATCATCCGTTATTTTTATGCTGAGAATTATTTGGTAACGAGCTAGTAAGCTCAATCATCAATGCCAGCATTACAATATACTCTTTTTTTACTTTTAATAGAATCTGAGAAACTTTTCTGGCAAACCAGATAGGAGAATACATTACAAAAAATATTATGACTCCAATTAAACAACCGCAAAATGATAATAAAAATCCATACAAAGACATAAATTCAGCCAAGTCAATTTTGTTTGCGCTGCCTAATCCTAAAACCAAGAAAATATTATTAAATTGGTTTGAGATTTCTTGGTAAACTAAACCAAAAGTTTCATCGACTGATGAGAAAAACAGCATCAACCAAGGCAAACATATTACAAATAAAGCAAATAAAACTATTTTTTTCAACTCCTCTTTTGGAGAAATAAAGAATGGGAGAAAAACAATTAATGTTATAGGTGTAAACAAAATAATAAAAACTCCTAAAACTCCTATTTTATTTATAAAAGAGTTGAGAGTCATAGTGTCAAAAGGAAAGTTTATAAAAGCCATTAATAAAAAGGCTAATATAGAACTAATTAAAATTACTATTGTAATAAAAGTAATCACAAATTGTTTAATATTAATCTGAGATAGCCATTGAAATAAACTTTTTATACCTATTTCTATAGCATTCCATAATCTTTCCAAAACAGGAATTCTTTTTAAATGTTCCTCTGCAATAATAATTTTAGAAATTATTATAATGAAAACTCGCCACCAATACATAATCTTAATCTCCAATACATAAGTAGTATTTGTTTAAGGTTGTTTGAGGTTTTTTACTTTTATTTTATTCAACTGATATCAAATCCGGTTGCATAAACACAATACTCACTAGTGCGAGCATCTTGCTCGCGACTCCTGTTAGTCTACATATTATGACTAACTATTTTAACACCTGTTTTAAATACTGACCCGTATATGAATTAGAATTTTGGGCAATATCTTCTGGGGTTCCCACTGCAATAATTTCTCCACCGCGATCGCCGCCCTCTGGCCCTAAATCGATAACCCAATCTGCACAACGAATCACATCTAAATTGTGTTCGATTACTAATATTGAATTGCCTTTATCTACCAAACGTTGCAAAACATTTAATAAATGATGAACGTCATAAAACGATAAACCCGTCGTCGGTTCGTCAATTAAATAAAGCGTTTTTCCGGTGGCGCGACGAGACAATTCCGAAGCTAATTTGACTCGCTGTGCTTCTCCTCCCGATAATGTGGGTGCGGGTTGTCCTAATTTAATATAACCCAATCCAACATCGACTAAAGTTTGCAACCGATTAAATGCTCTGGGAATATTTTGAAAGACATCTAATGCTTCCTCAACCGTCATATCCAAAACATCTGCAATGGATTTATCTTTATATTTCACTTGCAAAGTTTCGCGATTGTATCTCGCACCTTTACATACTTCGCATTGCACGTAAACATCGGGGAGAAAGTTCATTTCGATCACATTTACTCCCTGTCCGCTACACGCTTCGCAACGTCCTCCTTTGACATTAAATGAAAATTGTCCGGGTTTATAACCCCTCGCTTTTGCTTCGACTGTTACGGCAAAAATATCTCGAATACAATCAAAAATTCCCGTATAAGTTGCGGGATTTGAACGAGGTGTTCTTCCAATAGGAGATTGATCGATGACAATAACTTTATCGATCGCATCGAGTCCTTTAATTGCTCCTAATTGTTTGGGAAGAGGAACTTGACGAGTTAGGTAATGTTGTAAGCTAGGATACAACAATTCATTGACTAAGGTTGATTTTCCCGATCCAGAAACTCCAGTAATACTGACTAATTTTCCCAAAGGAATTTCAACGTCAATATGTTTTAAATTATTGAGATGACAATCTTTTAAAAATAAAGAAAGTCCATTACCTTCTCTTCTAATTTCAGGAGTTTCGATAACTTGTCTTCCCGATAAATAAGCTCCCGTTAAAGATGCTTCAGTTTTGAGTAAGATTTCTAAATTTCCTTGACAGACAATTTCTCCACCATGTACGCCTGCTTTTGGCCCGATATCGACAAGATAATCTGCACTGCGAATTGTTTCTTCATCGTGTTCGACAACGATTAATGTATTGCCTAAATCTCGCAATCTTTTCAGCGTATTTAATAAGCGTCCGTTGTCTCGCTGATGTAATCCAATACTAGGTTCGTCTAGTACGTACAATACGCCGGTCAATCCCGAACCAATTTGAGTTGCTAAACGAATTCTTTGTGCTTCTCCTCCAGAAAGCGTCATGGCGGTTCGATTTAGGGTTAAATAATCTAACCCAACATCAATTAAAAACTGTAATCTCGCTTTAATTTCTCTTAATGCTAAGTCGCCAATAACTGCTTGTCTTGAAGTTAATTGTGAATGATTAATTCGATCCAAACATTCTCGAATGGGAGCATTGGTTAAATCGGTAATGCGATATTGTCCTAACCTAACAGAAAGTGCTTCTGGTTTAAGTCGTTTCCCCTGGCAAACTTCGCAGGTTTGATTTACAATATATTTCTCTAATTTTTGTTTGATAAGCTCGGAACTGGTTTCTTGATAATTGCGATCGAGCATGGCAAGAATTCCAGCAAATTTGCGATGATATCCTTGTCCTTCTCCAAAACGAGAATCGTCTTTAAAATAAATAGGTTCTTCGCTTCCATAGAGAAGAATGTGTTGCTGTTCGGGAGTAAGAAGTTTCCAAGGCGTTTGCAGTTCAAATCCGCAAGCTTTACCGATGCTATAGAGTAAAGAAAGGTAATAAGAATTATCTTTATCCGACCAAGGCGCGATCGCGGCGTAAACAGCTTGTGAAGGGTCGGGAATAACTAATTCTGGCGAAAAAGTTCGCAAACTTCCCAATCCATGACAGTGCGGACAAGCGCCATAGGGAGAATTAAAAGAAAATAATCTCGGCGATAATTCTTCCATGACTGCGCCATGTTCGGGACAGGCAAAGTTTTCTGAAAAAACGATTTCTTGTGTTTTTGGTTCGTCTTTTTTGCCGTTATTTGATTCTTCAGTTGTCTCATTTAATAACTCAATAACCGCAACGCCATTAGAATTTTTTAAACAAGTTGCTAAAGAATCCGCTAAACGTTCTTGAACTCCTTCTTTTTTAATTAATCTGTCAACGACAATTTCAATGTCGTGTTTATAATTTTTATCTAATTCTATTGCGTCGGAAAGTTCTCTAACTTCTCCATCTACTCTTGCGCGTACAAATCCTTGCGATGCTAAACCCGATAGCAGTTGCTTGTGAGTTCCCTTTTTCCCGCGAACCACAGGCGCTAGAATTTGAAAACGAGTGCGGTCTGGGAGTTCTAAGACGCGATCGCACATTTCATCGATAGTCTGGGGAGCAATATTGCGATCGCAAATCGGACAGTGGGGTTCTCCCGCACGACCAAATAATAACCGCAAATAATCATAAATTTCTGTCACCGTCCCGACAGTCGAACGCGGGTTATGAGAAGTCGATTTCTGATCGATGGAAATAGCAGGACTCAACCCTTCAATCGCGTCTACGTCTGGTTTATCTAATTGTCCGAGAAATTGACGCGCATAGGAACTGAGAGATTCAACGTAGCGCCGCTGTCCCTCGGCAAAAATCGTATCAAACGCTAGCGAGGATTTGCCAGAACCAGAAACCCCCGTGAAAACAATCAGTTTATCGCGGGGAATCTCTAAATCGATATTTTTGAGATTGTGTTGTCTTGCACCACGGATGCGGATAGTCATCTTCAGTTATCAGTTATCAGTTATCAGTTATCAGTTGTGATGTTGTAACTGATAACTGAATTTAGCGATCGCAAAAGTTAGCATATACCATTGTGCAAAATTTCTAGCGCAAATCAATCTATCCTGTTTGAGATCTGTGGCTTTTTTTACTAGACGACACGCGCGATCGCGTCCCTTGACGATTTTATTATATTTATGAGCAAAGATCGGAAAATCGCTTTTCAAAAACAAGGGAATGACAACACTTTTATCGATTTTTATCCCTCAAGCGACTTTTGCAAGCGGTTTAATTGCTTAAGCAAAATTAATTAAATATTGTATGTTTGTTCTCTGCGATCGATACGCGAATTAATTTTGTTTAACTACTTATTGTCACAGATTTTGGATAATAGATCTGTTGCATTCCATTGTCGCTGAGTCGAACGCGAACCTGTTTGGAAGCGATAAGAGATTTGAGACAGATGTTAACCATCGAAACGGGACGATTCAAGCGATCGCTCAATTCCTTGGTCTTGATTCCTTGGGGATGAGCTAAGATAAGCTCAAGAATTCTTTCGGTCGTCTTTGGACCAGGGGTGGCACTGATGATTAGTATTGACAAGATGTATATTGATTAGTGCATTTGTCTTACATGACTGACCGATACGCGACTTTTGTTCCCCTTCAATATTTTGGTAATCGGGATTTTTATCTTTATTTCTTATGTTGACTCTAGTTTAAATTGCTGAATTTGCTTGTTTAGTAAATCGACAAAACTCGATCCACTGTCCTGTTTTTTTGAAATATCATATTGGCAGGAACGAGCAACTGAAAAAATGTGATAAATAAGAAAATCAAGAGCAAAATGTGTTTATGCTTCATTTCTATTAAATTTTCTGATCATAAAATAATTGGTAACAAAAAATCCCGTACCCAATAAGGCAAACACTAAGCCACGTACAAGGTAAGAAAGCTCTGTATCAAAAAAACGACACAATATTAACAGTGAAATAATCAAAAGTCCAAAATTGAGAGTCGCTAAATTTTCCTGATTTATACTCCGCGTCAACACTGCTATTCCTAAAACTAATGTCAAAAAGTTGATAAAAA
>JALOOL010000260.1 GCA_025454425.1 Hydrococcus sp. Prado102
GGAATAGACTTGTCATGGCAGTAAAAGAAAGAGTTGGAGTCGTTGTCAGCAACAAAATGGAAAAAACCGTGGTCGTTGCCATTGAAAACCGCTCTCCACATCCTAAATACGGCAAAATTGTCGTAAAAACCAAGAGATATAAAGTGCATGACGAAGAAAATCGCTGTAAAGAAGGCGATCGCGTTCGCATCCTAGAAACTAGACCGCTCAGTCGCACCAAGCGCTGGACAGTAGCCGAAATCCTTACTTAATAAAGAACCCATAACCTACGAGGTACGCAGTCGTGATTCAACAGCAAACCTATCTCAATGTCGCGGATAATAGCGGCGCTCGCAAGCTAATGTGCTTGAGGGTTTTGGGCACTGGAAACTGTACTTATGGCGGCATCGGCGATCAAATTATCGCCGTCGTCAAAGATGCTATCCCCAATATGCCAATTAAAAAATCGGATGTCGTTAGAGCCGTAATCGTGCGGACTCGTCAATCCTTACGACGCGAAAGCGGAATGACAATTCGCTTCGACGACAATGCCGCCGTTATCGTCAACAATGACGGTAATCCCAAAGGTACTCGCGTTTTTGGGCCAGTAGCGCGGGAATTGCGCGACAAAAACTACACCAAGATTGTTTCTTTGGCACCGGAGGTACTCTAATGGCTAAAAGCAATACCCCCAAGCGGTATAAAATGCACATAAAAAAGGGCGATACCGTTCAAATTATCTCTGGGCACGACAAAGGTAAAGTCGGTGAAGTGCTGCGAACGCTTCCTAGAGAAAGCAAGGCGATCGTCAAAGGCGTTAACGTCAGAACCAAACACGTCAAACCCAAGCAAGAAGGGGAAACGGGTCAAATAGCAACTTTTGAAGCCCCGATTCACAGTTCTAACATCATGCTTTACTCCCAAAAAGAAAAAGTCGCCAGCCGCGTCTGTTACACCTTTACCGACGACGGTCGCAAAGTGCGGATGCTCAAAAAAACTGGGGAAATCATCGATAAATAAAAAGTTCAAAGTTCAAAGTTCAAAGTTCAAAGTTCAAAATTTTGAACTCATCATTTTGAAGTGGAGTCTGAAGCGACTTGACAACAGACGGATAATTTATAATCCCTGACCAAGCCCAGGGAACGAGAGGTAAATATCATTCATGCCACAACGACTCAAAACGTTATATCAGGAAACCATAGCTCCCAAACTCAAAGAGCAGTTTGGATATAAAAATTCTCACGAAATTCCCAAGGTAATTAAAGTAACCGTCAACCGAGGATTGGGAGAAGCGTCTCAAAATGCTAAAGCCCTAGAATCTTCGTTGAGCGAACTATCGATTATTACCGGACAAAAACCTGTCGTCACGCGGGCGAAAAAAGCGATCGCGGGTTTCAAAATCCGCCAAGGAATGCCAGTCGGCGTCATGGTTACATTGCGATCGGATCGCATGTACGCCTTTTTAGATCGCTTTATTAATTTGGCACTTCCTCGCATTCGCGACTTTCGCGGTATCAGTCCCAACAGCTTTGACGGACGCGGTAACTACAGCGTCGGCATCAGAGAACAGCTTATCTTTCCCGAAATCGAATACGACAGAATCGAACAGATTCGAGGCATGGATATTTCCATCATTACGACAGCCAAAACAGATGAAGAAGGTCGTGCCTTGCTCAAAGAAATGGGAATGCCCTTCCGTTAATCTTTTAATCCTTTAGGAGAAAACAATAGGCAATAATGGCAGCAACCGATACGATTTCAGATATGCTCACCCGCATTCGCAATGCTTGTTCTGTTAGGCATCCAACCACTCAAGTGCCAACCACTAAAATGACGCGGAGCATTGCCCAAGTCCTCAAAGAAGAAGGGTTTATTGAGGATTTTGAAGAAACAGGCGAAGGCATTGACAAACAATTAGTCATCGCTCTCAAATACAAAGGAAAAAATCGTCAACCCTTGATTAATACCCTCAAACGAGTCAGCAAACCCGGCTTGAGAGTATATTCGACGAGTAAAGACTTACCTCGCGTCTTAGGAGGAATTGGAATCGCGATCGTTTCCACCTCCAGAGGAATTATGACTGACAGAGAAGCCCGCAAGCAAAAAATCGGCGGCGAAGTTCTTTGCTACATCTGGTAGTCTTTTTCAGCCGACAGAAAGTAAATAACTGATAACTGGTAACCGATCATGTCTCGCATTGGCAAACGTCCAATTACAATCCCCAACAAAGTCACCGTTGAAATTAACGGGCAAACTGTTGTCGTCAAAGGCCCTAAAGGAACGCTCGAAAGAACGCTCCCCACTCAAGTCAAAGTCGAACAAGAAGGGGAAACCCTGCAAGTCGTGCGACAAAATGAATCCAGAGTCGCCCGCGAACGCCACGGTCTTTCTCGCACGCTTGTTGCCAACATGGTAGAAGGGGTTTCTAGCGGTTTTTCAAAGCGTCTTGAGATTCAAGGGGTAGGCTATCGGGCGCAGGCGCAAGGTAGCAAGCTTACTCTCAACGTGGGATACAGCAAACCCGTTGAAATGGCTATGCCTAAAGAAATTCAGGTAGCAGTAGAAAACAATACCCAAGTTGTCATTAGCGGTATTGATAAAGAAATCGTTGGTAATATAGCCGCTCAAATTCGTGCTGTCAGACCTCCAGAACCCTACAAAGGGAAAGGCATTCGCTACCAAGGAGAATTTGTCAGACGTAAAGCTGGTAAGACAGGTAAGAAATAACGATGAAACCAACAAGAATAGAATTAGTTCAACGTCGCCACAAACGATTGCGCAAAAAAGTCGAAGGTACGGCAGAACGCCCTCGTTTAGCCGTTTTTCGCTCTCACAAGCACATCTACGCCCAAGTGATCGACGACGTTTCCCAACATACCTTAGCTGCTGCCTCAACTTTAGAACCATTGCTGAAGGCGGATCTATCTACCGGAGCTACTTGCGATGCTTCAGCCGCAGTTGGTAAATTGGTCGCTCAACGCGCACTAGAAAAAGGAATTGAGAGAGTCGTCTTCGATCGCGGTGGCAATCTCTATCACGGTCGCGTTAAAGCTTTAGCTGATGCGGCTCGCGAAGCCGGATTGAATTTCTAATCATAAAGAACAAAAGAGATTAAATTATGGCAAAACGTCAAAAAAGCAGTCGTACTAAAGCCAAGGAAACCACCTGGCAAGAGCGCGTCATCCAGATTCGTCGCGTTAGCAAAGTCGTCAAAGGCGGTAAAAAATTAAGCTTCCGAGCCATTGTCGTCGTTGGTAACGAAAACGGTCAAGTTGGCGTTGGCGTTGGCAAAGCAGGCGATGTTATTGGGGCAGTCCGCAAAGGCGTTGCCGATGGCAAGAAACAACTCATTGAAGTTTCTCTTACCAAAGCCAGTTCCATCACTCACGTCGCCAACGGAGAGTCTGGCGGTGCGAAAGTTATCGTGCGCCCAGCCGCTCCTGGAACGGGGGTTATTGCAGGGGGTGCCGTGCGGACGGTTTTAGAGTTAGCTGGCGTAAAAAATATCCTCGCCAAACAGCTTGGCTCTAACAATCCTCTCAATAATGCCAGAGCGGCAGTCGATGCGCTCTCTACTTTGCGGACATTTGCTGAAGTGGCACAGGAGAGAGGTGTACCCATCGAACACCTCTATACTTAACTCAGTCGCATTGTCTAAAATTTTTATATAAGGAAAACCTATGAAAATCAACGACGCTGTTCCCAAAGAGGGAGCGACCAAGCGCCGCCGTCGCGTTGGTAGAGGGATTTCAGCCGGACAAGGAGCAAGTTGCGGTTTTGGAATGCGCGGTCAGAAATCTCGCTCTGGTTCGGGAACTAGACCGGGATTTGAAGGCGGGCAGATGCCTCTCTATCGCCGCATTCCCAAATTGAAGCATTTCCCAATTATCAATCCCAGCCGCTATACCATCATCAATGTGGGTAAGTTAGCTTCTCTAAGTGCAAAAACAGAAGTTACTTTAGAATCCCTCATGGAAAGCGGCATTGTCACCAGCAATGACGGCCCTTTAAAAATCTTGGGAAATGGAGAACTAAAGGTGGCTTTGACAGTAAAAGCCGCTGCTTTTTCAGCAAGTGCAAAAGAAAAAATAGAGACGGCTGGCGGCACTTACGAAGTCGTCAAAAGTTAAGAGCAAATTAAAGATTTTTCTTTCAACAGGCTGCGGCGAAACGCTTTTCGCCCAGTCGTTGTGTTAGGATAAATAATTTGAAGGTAAAGAAAAGTTAAAAAAAACTAAAATTTTCACCTCTTAAATTTTTAATCTGCTAACCCACAAGAGGTAGCCATTTATTTATGGTAGATAGTCGAGATAGAACGCCTACGGCTCAAGAAACCTTTTTACAAATGGCTCAAGCAGCAGGTCTGCGAGGACGGCTGCTGATAACCATTGGTCTTTTAATTTTAGTTCGCTTCGGCATAGCCATCCCCATTCCAGGAATCGATCGCGCTAGATTTTCTGCCGATATTGCCAATCTTCCCATTTTTGGCATCTTCGATTTCTTAACGGGTGGCGGTCTTAAAGCCGTCGGACTTTTTGCTTTGGGGATCATCCCCTACATTAACGCTTCTATTATCATGCAGCTTCTAGCGGCTGCTATTCCCGCCCTAGAAGATTTGCAGAAAAATGAAGGAGAAGCAGGGCGACGAAAAATCTCTCAAATTAGTCGCTATGTAGCGTTAGGTTGGGCAATCATCCAAAGTGTCGGGATTACCGTTGGATTATTGCGTCCCTATGCCCTCAATTATGGCGTTTGGTTTGTCGTTCAAACCGTCCTGGCGCTAACGGCTGGCTCGATGTTCGTGATGTGGGTTTCCGAATTGATTACCGAACGCGGTATCGGCAATGGAGCCTCTCTATTAATCTTCTTGAACATCGTCGCTGTCTTGCCCAAAACCCTCGGAGATACGATTGACCTGGCTCAAACAGGCGGTCGAGATACTATTGCTAAAGTCGTTCTGTTGCTGCTCGTCTTTTTGGTGACGATTGTAACCATCGTCTTCGTACAAGAAGGAACTCGCAGGATTCCAATTGTTTCGGCTCGCCGTCAAGTTGGTAAGAAGCTTTATCGAGAAAGAACGAGCTATTTACCCCTGCGACTCAATCAAGGCGGCGTTATGCCGATCATTTTTGCTTCGGCTGTTCTCATTTTGCCTTCGTCTCTAGCGGGATTTGTCGGCAATCAGGGCGGTGTCAGTCAAGCGTTAATTCAAGTCGCTAATGCCTTGCAACCGGGGAATTGGATTTATATTCTCGTCTACTCGCTAATGATTCTTTTCTTTAGCTATTTCTACGCTTCTTTAATCGTTCAGCCAGAAGATGTCTCCAAAAATCTTAAAAAGATGGGTGCCAGCATTCCAGGCATTCGACCAGGGGACGCAACGACTCGATATCTTCAAGGTGTACTGAATCGTCTGACTTTACTGGGAGCCGTCTTTCTTAGTATTGTGGCGATCGTTCCCACCCTTGTAGAAGGTGCTACGGGAGTAACGACTTTTAGAGGATTGGGCGCAACTTCTTTGTTGATTCTCGTCGGCGTTGCTATCGATACGGCAAAACAAATTCAAACCTACGTAATTTCCCAACGTTACGAAGGAATGGTGAAACAGTAATCATTCGTAGGGGCGAACGGCAGGAAAGCCCCTACTTATCTGTTTCGTAGGTTGGGTAGAGCGATCGCTCTACCCCACATCAATATAAGTTTTGTTGGGTTTCGTACCTCAAACGCCACGTGCAGAAGACGGAGGGAACCTCCGCAACGCAGTGGCTCCCCAACCTACAACTAAATAAAAATTAAAATCTAAAATTTCTGTACGACGAATGACCAATACGAACGGATTAATCTTTCTAGGGCCGCCTGGTTCGGGAAAAGGAACTCAAGCAAGTCTCATAGCACAACTTTATAAGATCCCTCACATCTCTACCGGAGAAATCCTTAGAGAAGCGATCGCAAACCAAACTCCACTGGGAAAACAGGCTCAACCTTATATGGATGCAGGGAATTTAGTTCCCGAAGAATTGGTTTTAGGGTTGGTTAAAGAACGCTTGAGTCAACCAGATACCGAAAAAGGCTGGATTTTGGATGGATTTCCCCGTACCGTTCCTCAAGCAGAGTTTTTAGATAAGCTTCTTGAAGAAACACCATTGACTTCCGAGCGAGTGCTTAATTTAGACGTTCCTGACGAGGCAATTATAGAACGCTTGCTCTTAAGAGGCAGAAAAGACGATACAGAAGCAACAATTCGCCGACGTTTAGAGGTGTATCGCGAGCAAACTGCTCCGTTAATCGATTATTATCGCGATCGCGGTAAGCTCCATTTTATCGATGGCAATCGTTCGCTCGCAGAAGTCACCGAAGCCCTAAAACAAGCCATGGTAAATTTTTGATAAGATATTTAGATAGGTACGTGCTTTGGTGTTAAATGAATTGTCAGTTCCGACAATTCATCAGTATTCGCCTGCCCAATTGTCTAATTATTTTAATTGAGGATTATAGCTTTGTCTAAACAAGATTTGATTGAAATGGAAGGAACCGTAACGGAATCTCTTCCTAATGCGATGTTTCGCGTCGATTTAGACAACGGATTTAATGTTTTAGCCCATATTTCCGGCAAGATTCGACGTAACTATATCAAAATTCTTCCAGGCGATCGCGTCAAGGTAGAACTTACTCCTTACGACCTCACTAAAGGAAGAATCACTTACCGTCTCAAAAATAGCAAAAAATAGATGGTAATCAACCCGATAAAAAAATTAATTCATAAAAACTTTTAAATGATGTAACAAAAACACTAAATTTCTGATATAATTAAAAACTTGCAGTAGTTTGCCCAAAAACGGCATGAAAGTTAGAGCGTCAGTCAAAAAAATGTGTGAAAAGTGCCGCGTCATCAGACGACGCGGCAGAGTTATGGTGATTTGTACTAACCCCAAGCACAAGCAACGTCAAGGTTAGTCATAATATATCTACCATATATCTTAAATATCCTTTGTAGCAAAAATACCAAAGTTCAGAGGGAGAGTAAAGCGTGGCAAGGATTTCAGGCGTAGACCTACCCCGCGATAAGCGCGTGGAAATCGCCTTGACCTACTTATACGGGGTTGGTCTATCGCGTTCAAAAGAAATATTAGCAAATACAGGTGTAAATCCAGACATCAGAGTTAAAGATTTAAGCGATGAAGATGTAGCCGCCCTGCGATCGTTCATAGAAACCAACTATGAAATAGAAGGCGACTTGAGACGTTTGGAGGCCATGAACATCAAACGTTTAATCGACATCGGCACCTATCGAGGTCGCCGTCATCGAATGGGCTTGCCCGTGCGAGGACAGCGCACCAGAACCAACGCTCGTACTCGTCGCGGCAGACGGGTAACAGTAGCAGGGAAGAAAAAAGCTCCTGCTAAGAAATAACAACTTGTTTATTCAACTGATTTTCACTTAGAAATATCGGCTAGGCAATATGGCGCGACCAACAAAAAAGAGCGGCGCAAAGAAACAAAAGAAAAATGTTCCTAACGGCATCGCTCATATCCAATCTACTTTCAACAATACCATTGTTACGATTTCAGATTCCAGGGGAGATGTAATTTCCTGGGCTTCAGCAGGTTCGAGCGGTTTTAAAGGAGCTAAAAAAGGCACTCCTTTTGCCGCTCAAACAGCAGCAGACCAAGCAGCTAGACGCGCGATGGAACAAGGAATGCGCCAAATTGAAGTGATGGTTAGCGGGCCGGGAGCGGGTCGCGAAACAGCAATTCGAGCATTACAAGGATCGGGTCTAGAAATTACTTTGATTCGAGATGTTACGCCAATTCCTCACAACGGTTGTCGTCCGCCAAAACGGAGGAGAGTTTAATCGGGGATCGGATTCAGCAAGCAGCGACGAGTGACTATAACCGATCGCTGTCCCAACTGATAATTGATAACTGATAACTGATAACTGAAAACGCATGGGAGGTTAGTTGGTGGCACAATTTCAAATTGAGTGTATAGAATCAAGGACTCAAAAAAATCAGAGTCAATATGGAAAATTCGTCCTGGAACCTCTAGAGCGCGGTCAAGGGACGACAGTTGGTAATGCCCTTAGAAGAATTTTACTCTCAAATTTAGAAGGAACTGCAATAACGGCAATTCGTATTGCGGGTGTCAATCACGAGTTTGCTACGATTCCTGGGGTTAGAGAGGACGTTCTCGAAATCATGCTCAACATGAAAGAACTCGTTCTCAAAAGTCACTCCCACCAACCTCAAATCGGTCGCCTCTCAGTAACCGGGCCATCGAATGTGACATCGGGAATGTTCGATGTTTCTACAGAAGTAGAAGTAATCGATCCGAACCAGTACGTAGCGACCTTAGCTGACGGGGCTAAGCTAGAGATGGAATTTCGCGTCGAGAAAGGAAAAGGTTATCGCGCGATCGACCGAGGTAAAGATGATACGGCATCGATTGACTTTTTGCAAATCGACTCGGTTTTTATGCCTGTTACCAAGGTCAACTACAGCGTTGAAGACGTAAGGGCTGATGGGGCACAAGCAAAAGATCGCTTGACTTTAGAAATTTGGACGAATGGCAGCATCAATCCAAAAGAAGCGCTTTCTCAGGCAGCCAACATTATAGTCGATTTGTTTAACCCGCTCAAGGATCTAAACGAACTAGAAGCAACTCAGAGCGATTATCAAGATGAAGCGCCTCCCGAAAGTCAAATTCCTATCGAGGAACTACAGCTATCGGTCAGGGCATATAACTGTCTCAAGCGGGCGCAAATCAATACAGTAGCCGATCTGCTCGATTATAGTCAAGAAGATCTTTTAGAAATTAAGAACTTCGGGCAAAAATCGGCAGAAGAAGTGATCGAAGCCTTGCAAAAGCGTCTGGGAATTACTTTGCCTCAAGAAAAGGCAAAAGCCTAGTATAAGAAGGCAGAGGGCAGAGGGCAGAAGGCAGAAGGAAAAAATGCTTCTAGTA
>JALOOL010000261.1 GCA_025454425.1 Hydrococcus sp. Prado102
AGTTAAGACTCTGTGAACCAAGAATCCCACGGTGCAACGTTAGTTCACCGTTGGGAGTGTCAAGAGTCGAGGGTGCGATCGCATTTGAACAAGACTCATACAAGCCACCATTTTAGCTAACATTACTCGACTTTCTCGAACAAACATAGAGAAAAGTGGAAGATTTTGTTAAGATCGATACCAACGAAAAGCCCAAAATAGAGAGCAGACGCAAATCATGACCCAAACCCGCTCCCCCAAACCCATTGTAATTGCCCCATCTATCCTATCGGCTGACTTCAGTCGCTTGGGAGAAGAAATCAAAGCAGTAGACGAAGCTGGTGCTGACTGGATTCACGTAGACGTGATGGACGGTCGTTTTGTCCCGAATATCACCATTGGCCCCTTGATTGTAGACGCAATTCGTCCTTACACTAAAAAGCCTCTCGACGTTCATTTGATGATTGTCGAACCCGAAAAATACGTGGCTGATTTTGCGAAAGCAGGAGCCGATATTATTTCTGTCCACGCCGAACATAATGCCTCGCCTCACCTTCATCGCACCCTCGGTCAAATTCGCGAACTTGGCAAACAAGCAGGCGTTGTTCTCAATCCCTCTACTCCCTTAGAACTAATTGAATACGTTCTGCATCTGTGCGATTTAGTTCTAATTATGAGCGTCAATCCTGGTTTTGGCGGTCAAAGTTTTATTCCCGAAATAGTGCCCAAAATCCAAAAGCTGCGTCAAATGTGCGACGAAAAAGGACTAGATCCCTGGATTGAAGTCGATGGCGGACTCAAACCCGCTAATACTTGGCAAGTATTAGAAGCCGGAGCTAACGCGATCGTAGCAGGTTCTGCCGTATTTAACGCGCCCGATTACGCAACAGCTATTGAAGGCGTTCGCAATAGCAAACGTCCTCAACCAGAATTAGCAACGGTCTAAAGATAGAAACATTTTTAATACTTTAGAAAGAAAACGATCGCAATTGCGATCGCTTTTTTGTTTTTTAGAAAATTTAGTATTCGTTGTTGCTGAAAAAAATAAAAATTGAGTGAAATATTAGCTCAATATTAGTGAGGAATTGCCAAGAAGGAATTAACTTTGTTAAAGCTTGAGTTCTTTATCCCAATCAATCTAGCGATCGCGCCTGCTTATGAGTTTGGAAAACCACCTAATTTAGTTTTAAGAGAAATCCCTATCGATTACAACACCTCTTTTCAAGTTTGGTCGCCAAAAGCCGATACAATTTTATTACCCGAAGAAGCAAGTCTGCTGAAACGCGATCGCTTGCGCATAGCCGTTATTTGCACGAGGCTCATTTGGCTGCTTGGCGTTACTTGTTCTGAGTATGAAGACTATCTCGCCGCCAATCAAAAGCTTCTTTACGATTGGGATGAGGCGATTGATTTTGCTTGTCGCTATAAATTTAAACCAAATGCGATCGATGTAATTTTCTCTCCTCAAACCCTTCGACCCTTATATAATTCACTAACCGAAGAACCTACTCATTGGGTCATCGAACCTCCGTGTTGGGAAATTTTTTTTCTGCAATTAAAATCCTGCGACAAGGGATTTATTGCCGAACCTCGAAATCCTCATTTATCTGCGATTGTCTGGACTGGAAAGCCAATAGTAAAAGCGATTTCAAGCAATTATAGGCGCTCGCAAATCTCTGAATTCTAAACCATTTTCATGCGTATACTGCAATTTTATAATGCAGTTTATCCATGAACTGAGTAGTTTAGTTACAAACATTACAATATTTAGCTGTATAAAATTAATTAAATATTTATATACATTTATGGTCAATTCGATTTAAATTGATGTTTTTAGCTTAATTGAAACCCTAAAGTTCTTGAGCGTTTGACAAAAATCGCGAGAAGTTTGCAATTCTCGGCAATAAAAACTCTCTTAAATTCTTATTCAGATTTCACTCAAAAAAAATTCTAGCTGACACACCGAATCGACAAGGAGATATGACCCGTGGTACAAGCACCCCAACGAGACGAAACAACTACCCAAAACAAATTTGAAAAATTCAAAGCAGAAAAAGACGGATTAGCAGTAAAAGACGAACTCGAACAATTTGCCCAAATTGGCTGGGAAGCAATGGACAAAACCGATTTAGAACATCGGCTTAAATGGGTAGGAATTTTTTACCGTCCTGTCACTCCTGGCAAATTTATGATGCGGATGCGCATTCCTAACGGCATTCTCACAAGTCAACAAATGCGAGTACTCGGTGAAATCGTACAGCGTTACGGAGACGATGGCAACGCCGATATTACTACCAGACAAAATATTCAACTGCGAGGGATTCGCATCGAAGATGTACCCGATATTTTCCGTCGTCTCAAAGCAGTAGGGATGACTTCGGTGCAATCGGGGATGGATAACGTTCGTAACATTACGGGTTCTCCCGTCGCGGGACTAGACGGGGATGAGTTGATCGATACTCGCGAGTTAACGCAAAAAGTGCAAGATACCATCGTTAACAAAGGAGAAGGAAATTTTGAGTTTACTAACCTGCCTCGCAAATTTAATATTGCGATCGAAGGCGGACGGGATAACTCAGTTCATGCTGAAATTAATGATATTGCCTTTGTTCCTGCTTATAAAGACGGCGAATTAGGGTTTAATGTCCTCGTTGGCGGCTTCTTCTCTGCCAAACGTTGCGAAGCAGCTATTCCTCTAAATGCTTGGATACCTGTCAACGATGATGATGTCGTCAATTTAAGTCGAGCAATTTTAATGGTATATCGCGATCGCGGTTTGCGTGCCAATCGTCAAAAAGCTCGATTAATGTGGTTAATTGACGAAATCGGCTTAGAACAATTTCGTTCGCTGGTAGAAGAAGCCTATGGTCGTCCCCTAGCTACTGCTGCCGAAAAAGACGCGATAGATTGGGAAAAACGCGATCATATTGGCGTATTTAAGCAAAAGCAACCAGGACTAAATTTAGTTGGTTTGCACGTTCCCATCGGACGACTTTTCGCGCAAGATATGTTCGACTTGGCGAGAATCGCAGAAGTTTATGGCAGTGGAGAAATTCGCCTAACTGTCGAACAAAATGTTATTATCCCCAATATTCCCAATGAAAATCTCGATGCGTTTTTAGCCGAGCCTTTATTACAGAAATTTACCATCAATCCCAAACCATTAGAACGCGCGTTAGTTTCTTGTACTGGCTCTCAATTTTGCAATTTTGCTCTCATAGAAACCAAAAATCGGGCGCTTGCTTTAACCAAAGCATTAGATGAAGAGGTAGAATTATCTCGTTCGGTCAGAATTCATTGGACGGGATGCCCTAACTCTTGCGGACAGCCTCAAGTTGCCGATATCGGACTGATGGGAACGAAAGTTCGCAAAGATGGAAAGACGGTAGAAGGGGTAGATTTGTATATGGGCGGCAAAGTGGGAAAAGATGCTCATCTCGGTACTTGCGTACAAAAAGGAATCGCCTGCGATGACTTAGTGCCAGTTTTGAAGACGATATTGATCGAGAATTTTGGGGCAAAATCTAAAACAAATTCTTAGCAAAAAAAGTTCAAATTTTTGTAGCGATTGTCTCGATTGTCAAAGGGGCGATCGCTTTTAATATATAAGGGTTGGGCATTGCCTAAGATAACCGATGAATAGGGGTTGTGATAGAGACGCGATGTATACGATTAATTTCGAGCCAATTTGTCAAATGAGCGACGAACAATTCTATCAACTTTGCCGAAAAAATCCAGAGATTAAATTTGAACGCAACAAGCGAGGAGAAATTCTTATTATGTCGCCTACAGGTGGAGAAACAGGTAATAAAAACTCGGAAATTAATGCAGAGTTTGTTATTTGGAATCGTCAAACAAAACTTGGTAAAGTTTTCGATTCTTCAACTTGTTTCAAACTTGCTAACGGTTCCTCTCGTTCTCCTGATGTTTCATGGATAGAACAAAGTCGATGGGATTCGCTAACGCCCCAACAAAAAGAAAAGTTTCCTCCCATTGGCGCGATCGCATTTTTGTATCGCGAACAAACTTAAAGCAATTGCACCTATATATGCAGCCTTTCTAACAAACATCGAGCAATACGATCGCCAGCACCGGAATTTCCCATGCGTCGCGGGCCATTTTCCTTAATTTGCTGCCAGCGATCGGGATCTTGCAATAGCGATCGCACCGCACCAGCAACTTGTTGGGGATTTTGAACCATAATAATAGAACATCCTAAAAGACGGCTTTGTGCTTCAGCAAAAGCGTAAGTAAATTGCGGCCCTTTACTTGGTATTGTAATAACAGGCTTACCCAAACCAACAAATTGTTCGGTTGCCGTTCCTGCCATCGCGATCGCGAGGTCGGCTACTTGTAAACTATCAGAATAAGCATTTTGAGATAGTAATAGCTTGGCATTATTGTGAGTAAATACTAGTGCATCGGGATCGGCAATTGGAATCTCGAACGATTCTGAGGATTGAGAATGCCAACCATGCTCTACTAATTGTTCTATAAAAAGATCGAGTTTTAAAGCTGGCGCGATCGCACCTATAAATCTAAGATGGGTTTTAATCGGCAATCGACTAGAGAAATTTGCGACATAAAATGAAGAAACTACTTCGGTTATAGCTGTCAGAATCGTTTGCCAATTTCGTTCTGCTTCTGGCGATCGCGATCCTGGTAGTAACACAATAGTAAGCGTCAGTATATCTTCTTGCCTTCCAACTTCCAACTTTCGATTTTCGACTTTCGACTTTCGACTTTCAACATTGATTCCATCCATCATCGGATTGCCCAGATCGAATGCCCGAATCGAGCATTGCTGTAAAATCTTTGTAGTGAGCGAATCTCTGGGAAAAACGGCTTTGCAACGAGAACGCGCCATCAACCAACGATCCAACGGCGAATACACCGAACCCAACCAACGCTCTAATTTAGAGGTTTGTGGCAACCATCCATCTTCGTCTCGAATATAATACTCCGATCTTGCCGTCCCGACAAAAGCATAGTCAGCACCGCTCAACCAAGCAAATAATAGCGGTACGATGTCGCCTACTGCTAAAATTTTTCCGCCTGTTTTTCCCCATTTACGCACGGCTTTGTATTGTGCTAGAGTTAGCTGCAACAATCCGCCTTTAACATCCTGTAATAGCTGTCGTCCGTCCATGTATATAAATCCCCCAGATGGCATTTTTTGAACCTTTCCAATCGTGGGGATATTTAATCGTGCGTAGGCGTATCCTTCGCCAACTATTGGTAATGCTGCTATTTGTATTGTTGTTGAATGACGCTGTAATTGTTCTATAATGCGAACTGCGATCGCGTCTTCTCCATGACCGTTGCTTAAAACGAGGAGTTTCATGTATCTAGACGAACGGCTTACTAGGTTAACAGTTTTTCAAGATAACCGATCTTTGGCTCTAGTTCCTCAGTTAATTTTCCGAAGATAAGGAAGATAAGCAACAACTTCTTTAGTTAAAAAAGTTTTTTTTACATAAGTTTTTTAGGTGGCGATTTTCTAAACCCTCCTTACGGTTGACACATAGAATGCCTCCTAACATACATACTTAAGTTTTTCTTAAAACCCTAAACTTAGGTTGATTTAACCATCACATAATATGAGAATGTAATTGGTTAGGGAACAACAGTGGATCGATTAGCATTACTGGTTCTAGTTCGCCAAAGCAGTCACAAGCTGCGAGAACTATCTAGTCTTGCTAATTGTTTTTTTTTATTGGGGATTGGGAAATGGGGAAGTCGAAAGTCGTTCATTCGTTGGCGTAGCCCGTCCCTTGGACGTAAGTCGAAAGTCGGTGTAGAGACGCGATATATCGCGTCTGTACGGAACAAGAAAGGACATTTACTTTGAACGAAAGAACTCTAGTCACTGATAACTGGTCACTGAAAAAGCATGGGTGCAGCGCCTAAAAGTTTCTGAGTGTAAGGGTGTTGCGGGTTCGTGAAGATTTGTTCGGTTTCGCCGATTTCGACAATTTTACCTGCATTCATGACGGCAATGCGATCGCATAAAAATCTTGCAACCCAGAGATCGTGAGTAATAAACAAATAAGTCAGATTAAATTCTTGCTTTAACTCTAACATCAACTCAAGAACCTGAGACTGTACGCTAGCATCTAACATACTAACGGGTTCGTCGCAGATAATTAGCTGAGGTTGAGTAATTAATGCCCGCGCGATCGCGACTCGTTGTTGTTGTCCTCCAGATAAATCGCTAGGATAGCGATAATAATAATCCTCCACGGGTGTTAATCCTACCCGTTTGAGCATTTTTTCGACTCGTACTTTTGCTTCGCTAGCAGTTGCTAACTGATGGATAAATAAAGGATCGGCAATGCTTTCTCCTATGGTCATCAACGGATTAAGACAAGCATGGGGATCTTGAAATACCATCTGAATGTGACGGCGTTTTTGACGCATCTGTTCGGAAGAAAGTTGGGTTAAATCTTCGCCTTGAAACTCTACAATCCCAGAAGTCGGGCGAATTAACTGTAAAATCGTGCGAGATAGGGTACTTTTACCGCATCCCGATTCGCCTACGAGTCCTAAAATTTCTCCTGGAAATAACTCAAAGTCAATCTCGTCAACTGCTTTGATAACTTTTTTCTCTTTGGAAAACCACTGTTCTAAAAGATTTCCTTCTAATGTATAGTGTTGCTTTAATGCCTTAACTTTTAGTAGAGGCGTTTGTTTTTGGTCGCGAGTTCCTAACAATCCTTCTGTCTCTTCCCCATGAAGATGCAAGGCAGCTTTAAGAAGAGATTGGGTGTATTCGTGTTGGGGATCGTGAAAAATTGATTTTATAGAACCCGTTTCGACAATTTTACCTCGGTACATAACTGCAATGCGATCGCAATACTCCCCAACCATTGCCAAATCGTGAGAAATCAGCAAAAGTGCCATTTCATGTTCGTCGCACAAACGAGTCAGTTCTTGCAAGATTTCTGAAGCGACAGTAACATCTAAACTAGTAGTCGGTTCGTCTGCAACGATCGCTTTCGGATTGAGAAGTAATGCCAGCGCGATCGCAACTCTTTGCCGCATTCCGCCGCTAAATTCGTGGGGATATTGTCCCCAGCGATTGACGGGAATTTTGACCTTTTCTAACGTCTCAATTGCCTTATTTTTTGCTTGGGAACGAGATAACTGCGGTTGATGCGCTCTCAGTGTTTCGATACAATGTTCTCCAATCGTCATTAAAGGATCTAAGCGCGTCATCGGATCTTGAAAGACTAACGCTACTACCTCACCTCGAAACTGACGCAGTTGAGTAGGATTGAAGTCAAAAACTGACTCGCCTTTATATTTAATCTTTCCTGCAAGACGAGATGTAGGAGATAGCAAGCGCATTGCAGCGCGTCCGATTGTGGATTTACCGCATCCCGACTCACCTATCAATCCCAGTTTTTCGCCTCGATTGAGGGCAAATGAGACATCATCAACTGCCCAATCGTTACTTCCAGGATAAGAAACCCGCAAATTTTCTACGCAGAATAAGGGTTCAGTCATTTTGAGTCATTCGTCCAAGTTTTATGATGTACTATAGCAATTCTCTTTTAGATGAAGTACATGACTTACAGTAGAGAGGCAAAGTGGCAAGGCAACAAAAATCAAAAAACCCCTCCAGAAAACTGATGTATTTTATTAATAAAGAGAACTGCTATATCTTAGGACTTTTACCACAATAAAAGGAGTTCCCTTTGCCAAGCTATGCCCCAACGCTTTAAAGCAATTTGAAAGATTAAGATTTCTAACTCACAAGCGTTAGAAATTAAATAAGCGCGATCGCTAAACACCGTAAAGAAGGTTTTTATGTCAAATACAAAATGGTTGTCTCAAGAAGTTATAGAAGCTTTCAATCGTTTAATATCCAAGCAAACAGGAATTGTCATTCGGGAGCAAGATCGAGATTCATTTTGCGAAAAAATTCATTTGAGAACGCAAGCGATCGCAGCAGGAAGTCCAGTAAACTATTATAAATTTTTGGAGTCTAACACGCTAGACAGTTATCAAGAGTGGGAAAAACTCATCGCTCTTTTAGCTAATAATGAAAGCTACTTTTTTCGAGATAAGGAACAGTTAAATCTTTTAAAAAATCAAATATTACCAGACCTTATCAAACGAAATCGAACTCAAAAAACTCTTCGTATTTGTAGTGCGGGATGTTCGACGGGGCAGGAACCTTATACATTAGCAATTATTCTTAAAGAACTCTTGCCCGATTTTCAACAATGGAACCTATTAATTTTAGGAATAGATATCGATCGTCACGCTCTTGAAGAAGCCGAACAAGGTATTTACGAACCTTGGTCTTTTAGAGGAGTAGATGATGAAATCAAGCGTCAATATTTTCAAAATAAAAATAATAAATACCAACTAATTTCGGAAATCAAAAAAAATGTTAAATTTCAAGTAGTTAACTTAGTTAAAGATCCATTCCCTCAGCCTCACTCAGAACTAAGAGAAATGGATTTGATTTTATGTCGTAATGTTTTCATTTATTTTGAAAATCCTGCGATCGCGAAAGTTTTAAACAAAATTTATCAAACTCTACAACCGTCAGGATATTTTGTTACGGGTCATACCGAACTTTCCGCACAAAATTTAAATCAGTTTGACAAGTTAGTTTTTCCCGCCTCAATTGTCTATCAGCGTCCAGCTGAGCAAAAAGCTCAATCTGAAATGATAGAAAATAAAAGCGCGATCGCACTTCCAAACAAACCAATTGTTAGTTATAAAAAAAATACAAAACTATCTCAAAAAATACCTCCAATCTCGACTTTAAAGACTAATAATATTGCTGGTTCTACTCCTATTAAAATTGGCTTAGCACCACCAACTATTTCAGAACTTTTTATCGAAGTAGAAAATCTTTTGTCACAAGAAAAATATGAAATTGCGATCGCTCAAATACAACAAGCATTAAAAATGCA
>JALOOL010000262.1 GCA_025454425.1 Hydrococcus sp. Prado102
AGATGGCTCATGGTTTTAAAACCCCATTGCCAAGAGCCTTTTTTCCCGCGCAGGCGATCGTGGGTTTCCTCCAAGCCATCAATGGAAACGGAAACCGTAGCAATTCCTGCCTCCTTCATTTGGCGTGCCGTCTCAAGGGTAATGCCATAGCCTCCCGTGGTCATCGTGCAACGCATCCCAGCTTGATTTATCGATCGCGCGATTTGTAGCCAGTCTGGACGCAGAAACGCTTCGCCGCCAATCAAGGTCACTTCTTTAATCCCGACTTGCGCCATTTGCTCTACGAGGTTTAAAGCCTCTTCGGTAGAAAGTTCTTTAGTTCGCGCGCGACCAGCCCGCGAACCGCAGTGACTACAGGCGAGATTGCACTTTAGAGTAATTTCCCAAACAGCATAACTGGTTCTGTGATATGTCATCGGCTTCTACCCTTCAACCTCATCTAAAAGTCTGATGAGACAACTACACCGTACATTGGCTGAATAATCGGCTCTTTTGGATCTATAACGACCCCGTACATAGGTTGCGGCTGCGGCAAAGGTTGGCAGGAGCAAGGTTTGGGAAATTTCTTTGGAGGCAGTACAGGACACCATTGCCATTTCCCTTTTTTAGCCCATTCGTTGGTATTTGCTTTTGCTATTCCGCCGACGGCTCCAACTAACTCTTCTTCAGTCAATTCGTGAAATTCACCTCGTTCTTTTAGATCTAATAACTGAATGGCGGCTGTTTCAAATTCTTCTTTTGAAAAATTATAGCCATCGTCTTGTAAAATCTTTCTTGCTTCGTCAAAAGAATCAGTCTGAAGTCGCTCGCGAAAAGCTTCATCCTTGACCAGTCTGAGCAGAAACTCTTTCACTTTTTCTAAGATATTTGCAGACATATATTCTCCTTCTAAATTCAAATTAAGAACTAAAAATCAAGATAAAATCTCAATTTTTTTTAGCTATTGAGCAAATAATTTAACTCGCTTTCGAGCCACTCTTCAAATAGCCGATCGATAATTTCTTGACGATTGGTAGAAGTTAATCGAGCGGGAATATAGTCGGCAACCATCAAAAGATGATACCCTTGGTCTGTTTGAATTGGCCCAATAATATTTCCTACGGGTTTGCTCAATACAACTGCTGCAATATCGGGTTTTAAATTCCAGCGATAAAGCTTCCCTTCATAGCCGCAGAAATTTCTGCGTCGTTCGTCAATATCGTAGAGATGAGCCGCTTCGTAAAAGCTGATTTCTTCTTCTTCGATTCGGTAAAAAATTTCCCAGGCTAGCTGTTCGTAAGGGACAACAATTTGATAGAGGACGAATTGCTCGTAATCAAGCTGATTTTGAGCAAAAAACTTTTCTACTTCGCGATCGAACAAATGTTCGGCTAATTTCTTAGCCATCAAGCGATTGCGAATTCCCGCCTCCCAGTCATTTGTCGCAACCATCTGCTCGGTTAACCAAGCGATCGCGTCCGAAGCTTTCTCTAAACGTTGTTCGTAACGGATCTCGTCCGCCTCAGCTTGAATTTCTTCTGGCATGACGGTTATTTCTCTGTCCTGAGCCGCTTGAGCGATAATGTTTTGAGACACGAGCTTCTGACAAACATCCTTGAGCAGCATCTCTCGTTTCAGGAAGTTTATAATGTCTTCTACATCAATAGATATCCCTGAAAAATTTATCGTTCCTTGGCTCGCCTCGCTGTCAGTCATGACTAATCGTTCCTCAGCAGCATTATGCAGAAGAGATGATTTGGCGACATACACTATGCGCTAGTCGGTTGAAGTGGTATCCTTCGATGGGGATGCCTTGGTAGAGATGCGAGCGATCGCTCTTGCTTGACTTGACTTGGCACTGGAGGCGAATGCTTCATCCTTACTACTGGTTTTTCCTGCGGGTGAAGAGGTCGCTGCTTCGCTACTACTCCCCGCACCGCTTCCATTGACGAAGGATTTAACCTTGCAGACAGCCCGACTCGATTGACTAGAATTAGCGAAAAAGATTTTTTTAGATAAAGACACGATCTTGCTCGGATTGTCACTTGACGAATCTAAATAAACCTAGCTATGTTGCGTTTGGTCGAGTTATGCCAAACTAGCCACATAGCTAGGCTGGGTTTTTTTTCTAGTTTTCAATGACGGTATCGCTCGATGCGTGCCGACTAATAGCTTACGGCTACACTTTCAAGGAACCCTTGAGAAAGTTTACCTTCTTCGGTTTGAGTTCCACCTTCGATCTCAGTGAAAGTATTTTTCCCTTTGGCATCAGTAACGCCTTCAACAAAAGAAAAGTTACCTTTGAAGTCAGCTTTAGCTTTGACGTTCTTATCGATATTAATCTTGATGTCAACCTTAATGTCTTTTTTCTTTTTGATGTTGCTGTCGAACTTAACTCCGCCGCCACGGACGATACCAGTTTCTTGGTTAACAACTTCTAAGTAGTTTAGGTCGGAAATAATCATTGACTTTCTCCTTGTTAATTTACCGATCGCTTTCTCGCAACTCGGTTTTCGTTACTACGATACCTAGATAAATTGAGAGGATGTTACCAATTTGGTAGAAAGTTTTTTTGCTTGAGATTCGTAGAAGGAAAGGCTTCATCCATGCCGTTTTTCGAGTATAGTTTGGCAACTTTGAGTCGCGATCGCAATTCATCGCCGCTCCCCTTGAAATAGAAGGATAATTTGGTCGCAATAGGGCGATTTCCTTCTCCTGGCTCGTTCCTCCATCGATAGCCATTGCCGCCTCGGACGATCGCATTTTTCTCCTCCACTTTTTCTAGATAGTTGAGATCGGCAAGTTGACCCAGATCTCCTTTGGCAAATTTTCTTTGCGCTTCGGATTGAGAGTAACTTTCTTTTGTTTTAGGACTTTTATTTAGGTTTTGAGCCTGTTGTTGTCGATCTTCTTTAGCCAGTCGAATATAAGTGGTATAGGGGATGTAGTGGAGCGGATTGTATCCGGCGAAGCGCAAAATCAAAACACAAGCCCAGGAATATTTTCCAGCGAGAATCGCTTCAACAACTCGATCGAACTGTTCGACGGTCATCGCTTTATCTAATTTGGACTCAGACTCAGAAAATTGAGCATTCATTGCAATGAATTCTCCTCAATAAAGTAGGTTTTTATAGACCAATGCCACTTCCTTGCAACTGTCGAATTGGGTCGAATAAAATCTCCGCAAGCCGACGGCGGCGAATGATAATATCAGCGTTAGCTGTCTGACCAGCCCTCAGTTTGATGGTTCGCTGCCCCGCATTGACATAATCGCGTTCCAATTCCACCTTCAGCCGATAGACTGTTCCCAGTTGCTCGTTTCGTTCGGCATCAGAGGAAAATGAGCTAACTTTGCCGGAGATAATCCCGTAATTCTGATAGGGATAAGCATCGAATTTAACTTTTACTGGCATTCCTTTTTTGACCAAACCCGCTTCTCTGTCGGGCAGGACGGCTGAGAGAACTAGCGGTGCATTGCGAGGAGCAATTTCGGCGATAGTTTTTCCAGGTTGAACGGTTTCGCCTGCGTTTTTGATATCTAAGCGCGAGACGATGCCATCGACGGGAGCGCGGAAAAATCTCTGTTTCAGTTTGACTTGCTCGCCCTCTAACTGATTCTTGGTTTCGGCAATCTTCGCTTTAAGTTGCGAGATCTCAATTTCGAGTTGCTGGATTTGCTGCTGGGCTTCTAAGAACATTTTGCGCCCTTGAGCTTGCTTTTGGTTGAGTTCCGTCTGAAGTCGCTCGGCTTCTTTAAAAGAGGTAAAGAGGTCGCCTTGGCTTTGCGTGATGCGATTTTGAAGATCTCGCAGAGACTGTTCGGACTGAAATATTTGTTCGTTAGTACTGTCAATCTCTTGCAAATGGCTGAGGGCTAACTGTTGCTGTACCTGACGCAAAGACTGTTCGGCCCCAAAAACATATTCGCGAGAGACTGCGCCTTCTTCTTGCATGGCTGCCAGCCGTTTTAGCCGTTCCCGATGGGCTGCTTCCTCTGCTTGCAGTTGTGCGAGCCGCTTTTGCGCTACAGCCGAGAGGGGTTCGATCTGGGTTTGTCTTGCCCGAACGGCTTTTATTTGCGAATTCAGTTGAGTCAGCAAATGTCGGTTTGTTGCTACATTTTCCTGGGTTTGAGCGATCGCCAATCGCTGTGCCCGCTCGTCTTGGGTGGCAATATCTCTAAGGGTTTGAGCTTCTAGACGCGCGCGATCGAGCAAAGTTCGCTTCTGACGACGTTCGAGTTGATAGGCATTTAAGATTTGTCCCAACCGCTCGACTTCTTTTTGGGCTAGCTCGGTATCTAGTTCAACCAGCACTTGTCCCGCTTTTACTGCTTCGCCCTCTTTCACAGTAATGTTAGTGACTTTGCCCAATTCAATCGGCTCAATTTTGTAAGTTTCTCCTTTTGGCACCAACTGTCCTTTGGCTTTCCCTACCTGCTCGACCTGCCCGAACCAAATCAAAGCGCCAAAAGCTAGGCAGAAAGCAAAGCCGCCAATCGCTAAGCGACGCGGGAAAGCCGCAGGCGGTCGATCTAACAACGCTTGAAATTCGGCAGACCAAACAACGGTTGTCTGGGGTTCTAGGGTTGTTGGAGAGGTAACAGTGTGAGGAACTGCGATCGCGACACCACCCGCATCGCGAACGAGCGAGGCGTTAGAAATGCCAGGGCTGTCTTGCTTGCCGTTAGCGATTAACTTTGGAGTCGCGGCGATCGATTCCCCAGATCTAGACATCATTTTTTCCAACAGTCCCGGCCCAATCTGAACGTATCCTTTGTGGGCAAAGCGGATTGCCTCTATTAGTTCTCGGTCGGGGATACCCTTGTTCAGATAACCCATCGCCCCAGCTTGCATAGAGAGTATAACCGACTCGTCGTTGTCATGAATCGTTAAAACGAGAACCTTAACGTCCCGAAAGTTCTGGCGAATAATCCGCGTCGCGCTTATTCCATCTAAACCAGACATCTCCAGGTCGATGAGGACGATATCTGGATGCAATGTTTTAACTTGTTCGATCGCGCTATAGCCATCATGAGCTATTCCGCTTACTTCTAAATCAGAAGTCTTCTCTAGTTTGGCTTTGAGCGATTCTCGAACCGTCTTTTGATCGTCTACCAACAGAATGCGAATCATAAAAATCTTTGTCCTTTGTTGTTTGTCACTTGTCCTTTGTAATTAATAACTAATGACAGATGACCAATGACCAATGACCAATGACTAATGACTAAGATTAAAGATCTAGCTGCTGCTGTGCTAGGTGATAGTAGAGCTTCTGTTGTTCCATCAGTTCTTCGTGAGTGCCTTGCTCGATGAGAACGCCTCGATCTAGCACCAAGATGCAGTCGGCGTGACGCACCGTTGAGAGGCGATGGGCGATGATAAAGATCGTTCGCTCGCGACTCAGATGCGCGAGATTTTGCTGAAATCGCCGCTCCGACTCGGTATCGAGGGAACTGGTGGCTTCATCTAAAATGAGAATGCGCGGGTTCCCTAATAAGGCGCGAGCGATCGCGATTCGCTGTCGCTGTCCGCCAGAGAGATTCATCCCTCGCTCTCCGACTTTGGTGTTATACCCTAGGGGCATCGATTGAATAAAGGCATGAGCTTCAGCGAGCTTGGCGACTTCAACAGCTTGCTCTAGGTTGAATTCCGAGCGAAACAAGGTGATGTTTTCTAAGATGGTGCCAGAAAATAAGAAACACTCCTGCGGCACTACACCGAGTTGCGATCGCAACGATTGGGGAGAAACGTGACGAATATCGTGCCCGTCTATCCAGATACGACCGTTAATCGGGTAATACATACCCTGTAATAGCTTCACCAAAGTACTCTTGCCCGAACCACTGCGCCCGACAATGGCGATGGTCTGTCCGGGTTTGACGGCAAAGGAAATATTCTGGAGCGTATTGCGCTCTTCGTCGGCATCGTAGCGAAAGGTTACATCCTCGAACTGCACCTCGCCTTGTATGGCGGGCAAAACCAACATTTGATTTCCAGGTGGTTCTTCGGATTTGTTATCGAATACGTCGTTGAGCCGTTCTACCGAGATCAGAACTTCTTGCAATTCGTCCCAGAGGTCTGTCAGCGTCAGCACTGGGCTGATGACTCGACCAATCATCATGTTGAAGGCAACTAACTGCCCGATGGTCAGTTGGTCTTGAATCACCAAAGTGGCTCCATACCACAGTAAGGCAAGTCCGCCTAGGGAATTAATCAGCCCGCTAGCAATTCCCAAGTTAATCGCCAGTTTTTGCCCTTTAAATTGCACGTTTAATTGGTTCGTCAGCCGTCCTTCCCAACGCCAGCGCAACTCCCGTTCGGCAGCAGCAGCTTTAATCGCAGATACTCCCGTCATCATTTCCACTAAGGTGGAACTTTGATCTTCTAGCGCGTTAAAAAATTCTCGCGAGATTCTACGCAGGAAAGGGGTTGCTACTAGAGTCAAAATCGCGATGGGTGGAATCAGGAGCAAGATTAGGAGCGTCAGCCGCCAATTGTAATAAAACATCAGTCCCAAGTAGATAAATCCCGTGACGAAATCTAACCAAGCTAAGAGGACTTGACCGATGAGAAAACGCTGAATTTTTTGATTCTCTTGAACTCGCGCCAGGATATCCCCCACGCGGCGCGATTCAAAGAATTTGAGCGGTAAGGTTAGGGCGTGTTTGATAAAGCCGCCGATTAGGGTGAGGTCTAATCGGATCGACAAATAGCTTAGTAAGTAATGCCGAACTGAAGACAGCCCGATGCCCCAAAGACCGCAAATTAGCGCGATCGCAATAAAAAAGTTTAAGGTTATCTGGCTTTTGTTAACAACAATTTGGTCGAGAATGACTTGAGTAAATAGGGGACTAACAAGACCGAGAATTTGAATCAGCACCGAAACCAAAATAATTTGCCAGCCCAAAACGCGGTGAGTCCAAAGTATGCTTAAAAATCGACTGAGAGAGCGTTTCTCGTTCGGGGTTTCATAAAGGCGTTCTGTTGGTTCCAGCAATAGGGCGTATCCCGTCCAGCTAGCAAGAAAGTCTTGTCGTTCCAGCCAGCGTTTGCCGCGAGCGGGATCGACGACGAGAATCTTATTTCCCTTAACGCGATCGACGACGATGTAGTGATCGCCCTTCCAGTGAGCAATCCAGGGATAATCTTGCTCCAGCAAGCGACTCAAACTCGCTCGCACGGGTCGAGCGTGATAGCCCAAGCTATCTGCTGTTTTGGCTAATCCTTTGAGAGAAGCCCCACTACGACCGATCCCAGCTAGCTCGCGTAGGGAATTCAAGCTAAAGCGCTTGCCCCAATACTGGCTAATCATTGCTAAACAGGCTGCACCGCAGTCTGAGGAGCTTTGCTGCTCGACGAACGGACAGCCCCGACCAAAAGGGCGGCGGTGTTGCGAAGGTTGAGGAAATTCAACGGCTTGAGAATCTGTCTGAGATTGAACGGGTGGGGAGAAGGGGAGAGGGGGAGAGGGGGTGAGGGGGTGAGGGTCATTACCATCGGGTTTGAACCCATTCTGAGAAGTTACTTCTAACTCAGAAGAAGGCTTCTCTATCAACGCCGCGACCAACCGAGGATCGATCGCGCTTACGGCTTCCCAATGAGCTTTGGGGAGTTGGTAGACTAGCAAATCGGTCTGAGCAACCCAATCGAGGGGGATCGCCTCTGGATATCCCCAAGAGCTTCCTACCTCTAACAATTGAGGTTCGATCTTACCGCTACGCAGCCAGAAGCGACCTGCATCTGAAGGGGTTGCTTGGGCAAGTAACTCTCCTGCCTCAATGCGTTTTTCTTCCAGACAGGGCAAGAGTTGTTGGAGTCTGCGACTGGAGAGCGATCGCAACGCAGTCAAGGTTTTAAAAAAGATTAGGGCTTGTCGATGTTGAGTTTGGGCAAGCCAATATTGGGAAAGCGAAGGCAGCTTTGAGAGCCAAGGTTGCAGTCGCTCGATGGGGATTCTAGCTACTTGAGTTGGACTAGCCGCGATCGCTCGGTAAGGTAAGGAAACCTCGCCAAACAAACAGTCCCCTCCAAATGACTTTCCTTCCATTAGCAATTGGGCAGACACTTCCCTTTGTTGCTGTGCGTCAAAGCAAAGCAATCTAACCTGTCCTTGACAAACTACATAAAAATATTGGGTTTGGTTTGACCTTTGAATGTCTGTACCTGGAGAATTTAGACAGGGATTCTCTAGGGATCTACCTAACCCAAACTCAACGATCTCGAACGCTTTGCCCAGATCGAAGACGAGCGCATCCTCCTCTGGAGTCAACCTCAACTGCCTTGAAAGAATTAGCTCTATTGGCTTTATATCTTCCGAAGTAGCCAGGAGTGACTGCTCTTGCACGCCTGTATTCTGTTTCATTGCCTCAAATCTTTTTTGATATAGTTTTGGAAACTTTCTGACTGCTAAAATGCCCGAAAGCCTCTCTTGCCTAAAGAAGTACCTCAATAGGCTAAAAAAATGTGTCTCAGTTACAGTCAAACAAGGTTATTGTGTGACGCAAAATTTCTGCTCGGTGTAGACTAAAGGCTATTTTTAATGAGCTTTTTTTATTCCCAGTCTCATTAAATTTTCTTATGAGTCTTTAGTAGGACGCAAAACTTCAATCGCTCCAGTATTTTTTTGAGGTAAAACTTTTTGTCTAGTGTATGTTTTGTCGCTTGAAACTAAGACAATAAACCATGTCATAATTGTTTTAACTCCTTGTGCTTGAATCATAATGGTCTAGCAAGGGGTAAGCCGTCAGGGTTTGGTGCCGCGAACACTAAACCTTGGCGCATTTTTATAGTGTAGGTTAATGGGTTTTTGAACTTCTACTTCTAAAGAAATATATCTTTAAAAGTACGATTCACGGTCTGCATAAAAAACAAAAAGCCCGCTAAAATGAAGATCACAAACA
>JALOOL010000263.1 GCA_025454425.1 Hydrococcus sp. Prado102
AGAGTTCCAAAATATGCAAATCGATACCTCTGGAGAATTGACGGGGGTGGGCATTCAACTGGCAAAAGACGAAGAAACGAAAGAACTCGTTGTTATTTCGCCCATTGAAGAGACTCCTGCTTTCAAAGCTGGGATTCTGGCAAGGGATGTAATCGTCAAAATTGATGGCAAAACGACTAAAGATATGGAAGTCGATGATGCAGTCAAATTGATTAGAGGAAAGCCTGGAACTTCAGTTACCCTGACGATTAGACGAGAAACCAAAGAAATCGATTATCTGCTAACCAGAGAGCGAATCGAAATCCATCCCGTCCGCGCTCATGTCGAGCAAACGCCTGCTGGAAAAGTTGGCTATATTCGCCTGACGCAATTCAGCGCTCAAGCTAGCGAAGAAATGCGCGAAGCCATTCAAAAATACGAACAAGAAAAAGTAGTCGGTTATATTCTCGACCTGCGATCTAATCCGGGCGGTCTATTATACTCCAGCGTAGATATCGCTCGGATGTGGATCGACGATGGCGCGATCGTATCGACGGTAGACCGACGCGGAGAAGTCGAACGACAACGCGCTAATGGCAGTGCTTTGTCCGAAAAACCCTTGGTGGTGTTGGTGGATGGCGGATCGGCAAGTGCGAGTGAAATTCTTTCCGGTGCGCTGCAAGATAACAAACGCGCGGTTATCGTGGGAACTAAAACCTTTGGTAAAGGGTTGGTTCAGTCGGTACGCGGATTGGGTGACGGTTCTGGCTTAGCCGTGACGATCGCTAAGTATTTAACGCCTAACGGTCGAGATATCAACAAACACGGGATCGACCCCAATGTCATTGTCGAGTTAAGCGAGCAACAGCGCAAAGCCCTGCAAAAGGATCGAAATCAAATCGGTACGTTTAACGATCCCCAATTTGTCAAAGCTTTTGACATTCTCAAACAAGAGATTGCTAAAAAACCTCCCACTCCCCAAGCGTCTACTCAATAAACTTCTTTCAGAAGTCGGGAAAAGGGTAAAGGGGAAAAGATAAGTGAAAGTTTTCTCCTTTCCCCCCTTCCCCTTTTGCCAAATAAAAGCAAGAAGTAACAATTAAAGCTAGATGGGTTGGCATTTGCCTGCCCTAATTAGTCCGATGCGACGGGCGATCGCCTCGTCTTGGGAATTAAAAGGGCCCCATTTATCCAATCCCTCTGGAACTCGGTCATTGTCAACGGCAACGATTTGACAATGACCTTCTTGTGTTTTAACAATATACCAATGGGTTGTATTACTCATTTTTGTATAAAAAAGTCGGAATTATCAATATAGCAATTCTCTTTAACAAGGTTTTTATAATTTATCATTCATAATTTTAGATGACGAACCTCGATCCTAATCTTAAAAGGCAAGTGCAACGGTTGTACCAGCTATATGTCTGCGCGAGGTGGTTATTTGTCGTTGGTAGTTGGCTTACACTGGGAAGTTTAGGAATTTGGGGGCTGCGAGAGGAGATTGCTTTTTGGCGAGAACACTTTACTTGGGTAGCCGTTCGTTATGCGATCGCCTACAATCGCATTCCATCTCTTTGTCTGGCATTTTGTATTGGAGTCACCACAGCCGTTCTAATTTGGCAGACACAAACTATGTTTTGGGGACTTTCCGCCGAGGAAAAACAGCGTTTAGAAAGACAAGCGAAAAGAATTCACGCGATCGGGCCTCGCCATCCTTTATGGAAGTGGATTAACCAGTAGCGATCGATTTGAGACAATTACACGGTAGATGCAACATAATTGCCTCGGCAAAACCTGCCCAAAGAGGAGTATTAATGTTAGCTACTCTCAGTCCTTGGGCCGTCCAAGAAGTGCTGTTATTGAGTATTGAATAACTTCCTTGAGCTTCATAAAAACTCACTTGAAAATCGGGGCGATCGACAATCTGGATAACGTTACCTAGCTCGTCTTTTTGAAAGGAATTCTTGATGAAGTCCATTAAATTTAGGTAATTTGGCGAACTAACTCCAATACATTTCATTCGATCGGCTTCAGGAAAAGTGTAATGCTTCTGCACTCCTAATGCAGAGGGATTTTCAAAAAAAAGCGCTCGGAATCCATCGCGAATTTTATCGCTAAGCTGAGTTGGTGGATTGATATACCAGTTTCGTTCTCCCCAACCAAAACCAAGGTAACGATATGCTTGCTCGGCATTCTTTAAAGGTAAATATTTTTGCCAATCAAAAATTTTATTTTGAACGGGAATAACAAACATAGTATGAATTCCGTACCGGGCAACGCAAACTCTAAATTTACAATCATTTTGCCAAGACTCGCCCCATTTTCTAGGAATTAATAAACTCATTCCTAGAAAGATAAAAATTAATAAAGAAATACTAGAACAATAAGTAAGATTTTTTGATAAATTTATCTTTTTCATAGGTTTGTAAAGCCTGCTGATTCAATGGAATTTGGTAAATCAGTTGCATCATGTAGCAACTCTCTTTTAGATGAGATACACGACTTATAGCTTTACGATCGAAGTAAGGTTGTATCTCGCTCTTGTAAGAGAAACGCTATAACAATTCTTCGCTAAGCAAATGCGTCTAGCTCGGCAACGTAATCTTGAGCGGGCATCCAATGCCAGTTAGCATCTCCATCCAACTTAAGGACATACTCGTGATATTGAAGCAAGCTAGCACGGTGTCCCACGCTGACAAAAGTTGTTTTCTCTGCCTTGAGAAGCTGATAGAGACGTTTTTCGTTGGCAAGATCCAAAGCGCTAGTGGCTTCGTCCAAAATCGCATAGGGAGGCTTGGTTAATAGGAGTCGAGCAAACGCCAGTCGTTGTTGCTCGCCTAAAGAGAGTACGTTTGCCCAGTCAAGCTCTGCATCAAATCCTTCAACTCGTTCTGGTAAATCTGCTAAATTGACTTGTTCTAATATCTGACGCATTTTTTCTTCGCTAATGTTGCTGTCAGTTTTAGGGTAGAGTAACTGACTTCGCAGAGAACCCAAAACCATATAAGGACGTTGGGGCAAAAACATCATTTGAGCGAGATGAGGGCGGATAATTTGACCAGTACCCGCATTCCATAATCCTGCGATCGCGCGTAAAATAGAACTCTTACCGCTACCGCTATGTCCTACGATAACCATCCCTTCTCCTGGCTGTACCCGTGCTGAGAGATCGCGAACCAAGGTACGTTGATAGTTGGGCGTAAGCAGGGTAACGCTTCGCCAAGCTAGCTGAGAGTCTTCTGTGACATCAATAATCGTCATCCCCGGCTGTTTGTGGGAGGTTGTTTCTAGGGAATCGGCAAGGCTATCAAGACGGTTAACTCCTGCTGCGAAAGCAGTCAGATTTTCAAACTGGTCTACGATAATAGACAATGCCCCAAAAATTTGCCGAAACGCGATCGCGGCTTGGGTAATCGCTCCAAATTCGGTATTGCCTGCAAAGTAGATGGGTACGACTACTAGGTATGGCAGTGCAGCCACAAAGTAATTGTAGCTCGTAGTAAAAAAACCGAGATTTCGCTGCCAGCCAATCAGCAGATCGAAGTTGCGGATTGCTTCAAAAAAACGCTGTCCGATTTGAGCGGATTCCTGTTCTTCGCCTTGGTAAAAAGCGATGCTCTCTGCATTATCTCGAATATGAATCAGACCGTAGCGAAAGTCTGCCTCTTTTCTTAACTGGTTAAAGTTAATGCTAATTAATCTTTGACCGATCCAAGCAGTAATAATCGTCCCAATAATTGCATAGGCGAGTAAGGTAAAGGATAAGGAAACAGAAATTGATAACAACACGCCAGTAAAAGAAATTAGCGTGACGACTGAGGTGAGAAGCAACAGCAAAAAAGTCAAACTGGTGCGGGTAAATGCTCGAATGTCTTCAGAAATTCGCTGATCTGGGTTATCGAGTTTTTCGTTAGTTTCAATCTGATAATAAGCGCGATTTTGCAGATATTTATCGAGAAAACGATTGGTCAGCCACTCTCGCCAGTACAATCCCAGCTTGTCTCGCAAATAAGCAAACATGACAACAATAGGCGTACCAATGACTAACAATCCAGCATAAATAGAAATTAATCGCCAAAAGGTTGCTGAATTTCCAGTTTGAGGAAAAGTTGCCAGCGATGTATCTATCCCTCGAAAAATAAAGCTAATGCTGACGTTGATAGCATTGACGGCTAAGGCTAGCAAGAGTAATAAAATTAGTAGTCCTCTCGCTTTCCATTTTTGCTCCGAAAACCAATAGGGTTTGGCGATCGCCCAGAATTTTCCCCATAATTTGCGATCGAATCGATTGAGTCTATTTGTAGTCGCGTTCATTACTTAAGACAACTGAGAGACACTAGCAATATTTTAGAAGTTTTAACTTCCGCTTAACTGGCAATCCTTAATTTATAAGGGATTCAGGCATTATAGTCGTCCAGTAGGTTAAAATTCGATAGGGGTAAGCTTTTACTAAACGATACTCTAATTTTTACCAACTCGAACGATTTGCCGATCGCCTTAATTTAAGACAATAGTGTAGCTTTTAAAATTTTATGAGTGCATTGCTCAAAACCCCACCGAGCGAAATTCGCCGCATCATTAAATTCTTCTTCCAATACATTCATTTATTTATTCGTTCTGTAACTTTGCTGTGGATAGCCACGCCGACAGAAACTACGTTTTTTAGTATTACTCTTTTGCTACAAAGCGCTATTCCTGGAATAGCTATCTGGATTAACAAGCAAGTAGTTGATGCAGTCACTACAACTTTGAGTTTGCATCAAGAGTCTAGCTTTTGGACTTTGATTAGTCTTGTAGCAGGCTGGGCAACAGCTATTTTATTGCAGAATCTTTTACCGCCTTATTCAGAAGCTGCTTTTGCTAATGTTAAAGAAAAGCTAACCGCTTATGTTAATTTTTTGCTTCTTCAAAAGGCCGATAGCTTTAAAGATCTCATGCGTTTTGAAGACTCTTATTTTTATGATGAATTACAACTAATTCAAGAACAAGTAGTTTATCAACCTACGAATCTATTAGGTACAGTTAGTATAATTTTTCGAGAGTCGATCGCTATGGCGATCGTATTAATTTTGCTAACCCCTTTAGGTTGGTGGATTCCTCTAATAATTTTGTTAGCATTCTTACCTCAAACTTATTTCTCTTTCCAAATCCAATGGGATATTTGGGAAACGATGTCTGAAAAAAGTCCTCAAGCTCGCAAGATGCAGTATTATTCTTCAGTAATGCTTACTGATGCTTATGCTAAAGAAGTACGTCTTTTTGGTTTGGGTTCTTTATTTATTCAAAGGTATTTAGAAGCTTTTGAAGATAAATATCAAGCCATGCGAAGCTTGCGCACAAAAAAAGCTTTAGTTCGCAGTATTTTAGCAGTTTCGAGTGCTTTGGCTAATGCCCTTGCTTTTTACTGGGTAGTCTTACAAGCTCTTCGCGGTCAACTAAGCCCTGGAAATATATTACTTTTTATACAGTCATTGGCTTATCTTCAAGAAAATCTGATTCAGATTATTAATAGTATTTTTGCTATGCAAGAAACGCTCATTTTTATGGAGCGTCTTTATAAATTCTTGGATAGTCAACCAACTTTACCAATTGCCAAACCTGGTTTACCAGTTCCACTCCCAATTAGATCGGGAATTACTTTTGAAAATATCTCATTTTCTTATCCAGATGGCAGATTGGCTTTAGAGGATATTTCTTTTACTTTGAAACCTGGAAAGACTGTTGCTCTAGTTGGAGAAAATGGTTCTGGAAAAACGACTCTTATTAAACTTCTGGCTCGATTTTATGACCCAACAAAAGGAAAAATTTTAATAGATGGCACCGAACTTATCTCTTTAGAATTGGAAGAATGGCGACGACAAATAGCTGTAGTCTTTCAGGATTTTTGTCGCTACTCTCTTACTATTGGTGAAAATATCGCTTTAGGAAATTTAAATTCATTAAATAACTTAGAAGAATTAAAAATTGCAGCTAAGAAAGCGGGAATTTTTGATAAAATAGACTCTCTAGAAAATAAATATCAAACTCTTTTAGGAAAGCAATTTGACGGGACAGAACTTTCTGGAGGAGAATGGCAAAAAGTGGCGATCGCGAGAGCTTTCATTCGTCAAAAACAATCTCAAATTCTAGTTTTGGACGAACCAACCGCAGCATTAGATCCTCGTAGCGAATATGAAATTTATCATACATTTTCCGAACTCGTTCGCGGCAAGACGGCTATTTTAGTAACTCATCGTTTGGCTTCAGTTCTTATGGCTGATGCGATCCTTGTTCTCAAAAGAGGCAAACTTATCGAACAAGGAACCCATGAAGAACTTTTGCAGCAAGGGGGAGAATATGCGACCCTTTGGAATATGCAAGCTAAACAGTACGATCGCTCATAATAGATAATACCATTTTGCAAAAGTAATAAAATACTTAGTAGGTTGGGGAGCCAGTGCGTTGCGGGGGTTCCCCCCGTTGTAGCAACTGGCGTTTGAGGTAACGAAACCCAACATAAATAAGCTTTGTGCCGTTATTTTTTGGCAGGACTACTGACTAGTTTGACTCCTTGTATGCTGTCGATGCTGCCTATCACTATTTGCTATATTGGCGGTTACGAGACTAAGGGAAGATGGCAAGCTTATCCAATTCTCTTGGTTTTCGCTGGGGTTAGCGACGGCGCTAGCGGCATTAGGGATTGTGGCTGCTTCGTTGGGAAGGGTTTACGGACAACTCGGCGTTGGACTGCCGATTTTTGTCAGCGCGATCGCGATTATCATGGGGTTAAATTTATTAGAAGTTTTACCGCTGCGCTTTCCTTCTCTGGGTGCTACTGATGAGTAGGTGAGGCGATATAAATACTAATTTTAAATTTCTTTGGAAGCAGGAAAAAAGGAAAACTTATTGACAAAAAATGACAAATATGATTATCTTCGGATAACTAAATCGGAATTGAGCGTTAAAGTTAGGTCAGAATTAGGATCGATGGAAATAAGCTCGGCTTCGCTATCTCCTAAGATCCATCCAGCTAAAGCACCCAATCCCGCGCCTCCGAGAACTTCTTCAGTTGCGATCGCCTTATCGCCGAGAATCGCAGAAATCACCGCAGCAGCAGCACCACCAATAGCAGCGCCTTTTAAAATATCGCCGACACCTGCGCCTTCTTCTACAGTTTCGGTTCTCGTCACCACATCTGAGGTCGCATCTATCGATCTTTCTCGAATGGTTTCGCCATCCTCTTTGATAACGAGTGTTTCGGCGACAAACTGCGAACCTTCTTCAGACTCAACAGGCTGAATTTCGCCGACGATCTCGCTTCCCGAAGGAATGATAATATCGCCATTGCGGTTTCTGATATTAGCTGCTACTTCTAAAGTCACAGGAACCGTTTCATCTTTAGTGACGAGTATTTTTTCAGCCTCGTCGTATCTGACCGGAATTTCAGTTCCTTCAGGTACGATTACCCGACGAGAAAATGAACGATCGCGCTCATAACGATCTCGATCTCTCGAAGGAAACAGTTGCGCCGAAGCTGGCGCTGATGAGAAAATAGGGGCAACCGCAGTAGAACTCATCAACAAAGCGACGAGCATAGCGGTTTTAGCGTGAGGATTGCGTTTTCGCTCGAACATAATAATAAAGAGCCTCCTTGCTCTTTTTGGGTAATTAAAGAAAAGACGTATTATCGCGATCGCAAGTTTCCGATCGCAACTCGCCTATAATTCCGTTATAGCTTAGCGATCGGGAGAAAGAAGTCATGAGCAAGTTATCTTTACCACTAGTCGTACTTAGCGCGATGGCGATAACCTTCATCCCTCAAACAAGTCTAAAAGCACAAACTGGTACGACAGGAAACCAGCTTGGTAATGAAATTCCCTCACAACCGCCTCAACCAACCAACCAGCAACTTGACTATCGAACGCCCCAACAAATCTTTCTCAGACGAGAGAATAACGCAACGATTACTTGCGAACAAAGCAACTCAAGTACTTGTAGCGAAGTTCAACCGCAATATGAATCCTTACAGGAAAACGAAAATTTAAGGCAAATCCGCGAACAAAGACCGGATTTGCCAGAAAATTCTACTCAATAAATCGCTTGTAGGCTGTTTGCGATCCTCGACCGTTAAGATAGGGAATGGTGGTCAGCATTTAGATCGAATAATGCCAAAAAAATGGATAAATCCAACTCCTCTTCTCGTCAGTTCGGGAATTTTATTGCTAGCATTGCTAGGCTCGATCGCGTTAAATCCCAAAGCGGTCGATTGGATAGGACAAAATACCCCTTTTAAGATAGGCTCAAATCAAACGCCACAAGAAGAAGATCTTAACCAACCATCGGTGGTTATTAATCTTGCCACTCTTACGCCAGAACAAAGAGAAGCGCAACTCGAACAAATTGCCTCAACCGATCGCCCATCATTAGAAAGAAGTCGCGCGCGTTATTTATTAGCCTCGGATTTGATTAAAAAATACGAAGGAGGCCCAGCACTAATTCAATTAGAAGGATTAGAAGGGGAATATCCCGTGATGGCTCCTTATATCCTGCTCAAACGAGGTCGCGCTTATGAATTAACTAATGAAAGTATTCAGGCGCAAGAAACTTGGCAACAATTACTAACAGATTATCCCGATTCTCCCGTCGTTGCCGAAGCATTGTATCAATTAGGAGAATCGAACCCCGAATATTGGGATCGGGCGATCGCAGAATTTCCCCAACACCCTCGCACTCATGAAATCGTTCGCACTCGCCTCAAGGAAAACCCCAAACAACCCAAATTAATGTTATTCCTGGTCAAATACGATCCTGATGGCGAAGGAATAAATGCGATTCGCGATCGCTTAGTTAAAGATTACAGCAAACAGTTAAAGCCCGAAGATTGGAGTGTTATTGCTGAGGGTTAT
>JALOOL010000264.1 GCA_025454425.1 Hydrococcus sp. Prado102
AACTTGTAAGATCCCATTAGCATCGATATCAAAAGCCACTTGAATTTGAGGCACGCCTCTGGGAGCCGGAGGAATTCCAGTCAGCTTAAAGCGACCCAATGATTTGTTTCCTGCGACCATTTCTCGCTCTCCCTGGAGAATGTGAATTTCTACCTGGGTTTGATTATTTTCAGAAGTCGAGAAAATATCGGAACGACGCACGGGAATCGTCGTATTGCGAGGAAGCAGCTTTTTCATCACCCCGCCGATAGTTTCGAGTCCTATCGAGAGGGGAGTTACATCGAGCAGGAGGATATCTTTCACCTCGCCTTGCAAAATTCCGGCTTGAATTGCTGCGCCTACCGCAACGACCTCATCGGGGTTAACCGTTTGATTGGGGTCTTTATCGATAAAACTGCGGACGAGATCTTGCACCATCGGCATTCGGCTTGCCCCGCCGACCAAGACCACCTCGTCAATTTGTACCGGACTCATTCCCGCATCGGAGAGGGCGCGTTTGAGCGGACGGCGCAAGCGAGTAATTAAATCGCCGCAAAGTTCTTCAAACTTCGGACGAGTCAGTCGAGTTTCGATATGTTTGGGCCCGTCTTCACCGACGGCAATAAACGGTAAATTAATATCGGTGACGCTCACGCCGGAGAGTTCGATTTTGGCTTTTTCTGCCGCTTCCATGAGGCGTTGTAAGGCTTGGCGATCGTGTCGTCGCAAATCGATTTGTTCTGTTTCTAAAAACTGTTCTGCCAGCCAATCGACAATTCGCTTATCAAAATCAGTTCCGCCAAGCTGCGTATCGCCACTGGTTGCTTTGACTTCAAATACGCCATCGCCGACTTCGAGGATGGAAACGTCAAACGTCCCGCCGCCGAGGTCGAAGACGAGAATTTTTTGACTTCGTTCTTGGTCTAATCCATATGCCAAAGATGCGGCGGTCGGTTCGTTAATGATGCGCAAAACTTCTAATCCGGCAATGCGTCCTGCATCTCTGGTCGCTTGTCGTTGGGAATCGTTGAAGTAGGCAGGGACGGTAATTACTGCTCCGGTTACTTCCTCGCCTAAGAAGCGACTGGCTTCTTCTGCGAGTTTGCGCAGAATCATGGCGGAGATTTCTTCGGGGGCGAATTCTTTTTTCAAGCGGGGACAGCGAATTTTTATATTGCCAATCTCATCGCGTCGAATCGTATAGGGAACTTGCTTGGATTCTGGCTGCAATTCCGCATATTTACGACCCATAAAGCGTTTAACAGCAAAAAAGGTGTTTTGGGGATTTAATACGGCTTGTCGTCGTGCCATTTGTCCCACTACTAATTCTTCATCTTTGGTAAAGCCAACCACAGAAGGGGTTGTTCGCATTCCTTCTGAATTTGGTATGACAAGAGGTTTTCCGCCTTCCATGACGGCTACCACGGAGTTTGTTGTCCCCAGGTCAATGCCGACTACTCTTCCCATACGTACTTTTATCTCCTGACGATTGCGATTCGCTCTTGGGTCGTTACAATTTGTTCGAGAGTTGAACTCGATTAAGTGTTTGTAGACTATATTCTATCGAATTGCGTCAGCTTTATTAGGTCGATAAAGCACTTTTACACTTGCAAATGTTGCATTGATGCAAGTATTATTGCGATCGCGGCTGATTAACAAGTTATCAAACTCAATCTCAATCGTTCTTTGACTGAGCTTTTCGGGCCGATTTGAGACGACCGTCTTCCATATGAACGATGCGATCGGCAATATCGAGAATGCGATTATCGTGAGTGACTAATAATATCGTACATCCCTGTTCTTTTGCCAAAAATTGCATTAAACTTACGACATCTCGACCTGTTTTGCTATCTAAGGCTGCTGTCGGTTCGTCTGCTAAGACTAGTTTAGGATGGCTGACCAAAGCACGCGCGATCGCAATTCTTTGTTTTTGTCCGCCTGAAAGATTGTCTGGATAGTAATTAATCCTTTCTCCGAGTCCTACCGATTTTAACATCGCTTCGGATTTAGCTACGGCTTCGGCTGGTGCTATCTCGTCGTGAAGTTCGAGGGACATTTGTACGTTTTGTCTGGCTGTCATAAATGGCAATAAATTATGTGCCTGAAAAATGTAGCCAATTTTGCGACGAACCATAACTAATTGGTCTTCGTTAGCACCGTTTAATTCTTTGCCAAAATGTTTTAAACTTCCTTCTTGAACGGAACGCAAGGCACCAATTAATGATAATAAAGTTGTTTTTCCCGAACCCGACGGCCCAGTCATGATGATGATTTCTCCAGCAAAAATCTCTAAGCTTATATCAAATAAAACCTGTTTGATTAACGTGCCCTTGCCATAATAATGATTTAAATGGCTTATCTCAATAACGGGTTGCATATAGCAATTCTTTTTTAGATATAAAGACTTTTTGCAGAAGTCGGGTAAAGGGTAAAGAGTAAAGGGAGAGTATATACTTTCGACTTTCGACTTAAAAAATGTCGGCAGGATCGGCGGCTTTTAACTTTTGTACTGCCGAAGCGCCAGAAATAAAACACATCGCGATCGTTGCTACTAATACTAATAAAGCTCTATCTAATGTCATTGTAATCGGCAGTAAGGTAGCTTGTTTAGTGACTTCATATTGAATCGAAGCAATTAAAAAACCTGGTATATAGCCTAAAATTGCAATTAAAAAAGCCTGTTGTAAAACTAAAGATAAGAGATATTGATGTCGATAGCCCATCGCTTTTAAGGTGGCATATTCAGATAAATGTTCGGAAACGTTAGAATAAAGAATTTGATAAACTACGACGACTCCTACCATAATCCCTAACATTACACCAAGATTAAAAACAAATCCAATTGCCGTACTACTCTCCCAATAATGTTTCTCAAAATCCATTATTTCTTGTTTGGAAAGAACTTTAACATCTTTAGGCAAATAAGCTTTTAGTTTGTTATTAAAACTCTCAACATCCGTTCCCGGTTTGAGTTTAATTAAACCGACATTAATAAATCCGATGCGACGCGAAGTATTAAAAATCCGCAAAAAGTTGAGGTGAGAAGTAATAAGATTACCATCAGCACCAAAAGACGTTCCCATTTTGTATAGTCCGACGACTGTGACGCTGCGATTAGCACCTCGACTGCCTATTTCTGTCGTTACGCTGCCTTTTTTCTCAAATTCTGGAACGACTGGGCCAAATTCGGTTCTAGAATCGCGATCGAATAAAACCACATCAGAAATTTCAAGTTTTTTACGATTTTCCTCTGCTCCTGGAAAACTAAAAATGGGATAGCGAATATCAAAGCCAACGATAAAAATATTGCGCCAATAATCTCTAGTTCCTGGATTTTTCCACTGACCTTGATCGATATAAATTGGCGTAACAAATTCGACTTCTTCAAATGCCAACGCTTGAGATAAACGGCGATCGGGAAACGTTTCCATCGCAATTAAAGCGGTAGAACGGGGACTGATCAAAAAACAATCCCCTTCTAATCCCTTATAAAAACGAATGGCGCTATCGAATAAAGCATCGCGCAATCCGAATTGCATAAAGACAATTACCACCGAAAAAACTACCCCCGCTAAAGCAACAATTAAGCGGATTTTTTGATGTCTTAGTTGTAACCACGCCGTCGGCAATTTTCGCAGCATAAATTAACAGTTACGGATTACTTAGTAATTTGTGCTTGAGAGTTAGAGGGGTATATGATGACATTTACTTGTAGATTGGTCAAGTTAGCTATTTTATGGCTATCCTTTGGATTTAGTCGAATTTTGACCTCAACGACTCTTGCATCGGCATCAGCGACCGGATCGGTTCCCAAAATATCTTTTTGTCCGATTTTTAAGCCAACTTCATCAACCGTGCCTTGTAAATCTCCAACTATCCCATCGCTTACGATTCTAGCGAGTTGACCCGTGCGAACGCGACCGATATCGGTTTCGTAGACTTCGGCGGTGACGTACATTTGGTCGGTTTGTCCTAACTCGACGATTCCAGTGCGATCGACAAGTTCTCCGGGCCAAGCGTGAATTTTAAGAATTTGACCATTTTTTGGCGATCGCACGTAAGCGAGATCCAAATCGGCTTTAGCGCGTCTGACAGCGGCTTGGGTTGACTGAAGTTCTGCCGTCGCCACTTGCACGTCCACGGGGCGAATTTCGGCAACAGAATCGAGCATAGCGCGATCTTCTTTGCCTTGTCTTTTCAAAGTCGCAACGGTTCGATAGAGAGTCGCTTTTGCCTCGTCGATCTGGGCTTTGAGCGAAGAGACAATGCGATTGAGATCGGCTTTGGCGGATTGCAAGCTTCTGCGCGTCGTTTCTTCTTGTAGGACAACGCGATCGCGCTCTTGGTCGGCGATGCCGCCTTCTTCAAATAATTGCTGATAGCGCTCAGAATCGGTTTCGGCGTTTTTTAGCTCGGCTTCGAGCCTTTGAATAGCGGCTTCTTGGGAAGCTCTTTGTCCGTTCAACTGAGCCTCTAAAGAGGCGATCGTCGAGCGCTGGGCGGCAATTTGTCCTTGTAGTTCGGCTTGGGTGCGCTGAATTCTAGCATCTTGTGCCTGGATATCGCCTGCTTTTGCCCCAGCTTTAACTTTGGCAAGATTTGCCTGGGCGATTTTGACTTGGGTTTGCGCTTGTTCTAGGGCAGCAGAAAGACGATCGCGACTGTCGAGAATGGCAACGACTTGTCCGGCTTTAACGCGATCGCCCCGATTGACTAGCAGTTGTTGAACTCGCGCCCCTTCTTGGAAAGCTGGGGCAGACAGAGTAATCACTTCTCCTTTGGGTTCGATATAGCCCATCGCTGCGATGTCTTTGGGTGCGACTGCCTGGCCCGGTGCTGTAACGATGCCTTGGGGATTGGGGCTTAGGGTTTTCAGACCGTAGATCGTTACCACGCCTAACGTTAACGCGCCTGCCACTGCCAAGACTAGCAATTGGGGCGATCGCTGCGAAACGATCTGAATTTGTTCTTGGGATTCTGGTGAGGTTTCTGGCTCGGCAAACGAGATTAGAGCGGGTTCTATCTCGTTGGGTTGCGCGTAACCGCCCTCTCTTTCAAATGCGCCTTGTCGCCGCCGCAGGATGCGCCAGTATTGATTGTATGTTGCTTCTTGCTTGCGAAGGTTGCGGCGCTGACCGATTAGCGTTGCTTCTAATAAGTCTTTTCTTTCTCGCTCGCTTGCTAGCTCTACTTCTAGACTAAAACGTTCGTATTCGCTTGCCAGCTTGAGTTTTTCTTCTAACTCGGCGATCGTCTGGTCTTGCGAAGCCAGTTCAACTTCTTGATCGCTAACAAAACGCACCGATTTTTCGAGGTCTGTTCTGAGATCGTCCACAATCTCTTGCAGTTCGTCTACGGGCATATGCTCTAGCGCTTCGGTCAGACCCACTTTTTGCGTGCGTTCTAGTTCTCCAGCCTTGACGGAAAGACGATTCATCACCTGTCTGAGGCGCTGAATAGCTTCCTGCTGAGTGTTAGAAACTTTTTGTAGCTGTTGGTTGTTTGTCTGCTTCATCGTCTTTAAAAAAGTTGTCTAGCGATTGAGAGTTATTTGACACAGATCGAGCGAACGAGTTTTGGTTATGCCTCAACCTTTTTAGAATTGACAATGCTGGTCTGGCAAACCAGCTTTTTGTTACGATCGAGTAGCTTGCCATAGCTACTGTTTGAAATTTTATTTAAGTCAGGGAAAATATAAGATTAACTGAAATTTAGCTTACATTAATTTACTTTTGCTGAAATAATTTATTTTAACTTCACCTCCTGACTTATCGAGCGATACGATTGTAACGACCGGGGGCGAGGATTTGATTGGGGTCGATCGCCGCCTTAAGTTTGTCCAACAAAGTTTGATAGCTTTCTTGTGCGGTTAGTGCGTTCATCGACTGAATGCCGACGCGATAGGGGTAGTATCCCGCCCCAGTTAAGGCTTCGAGTAAATGCTCGTAACATTCCATCGCTTTTTTATCTTCTTCGGGTACGTCGCGATCGTAGGCGATCGCGATAACGCATCCAAGGCAGCGTTCGGTTAGCAGGGTCATGGTGATGCTAGGCTCGAATCCATAGGCGATTAGGGTTTTGCTTGCCATTTCGTAAATCGTCATGGCGTGTTGTCCGTCTAAAGGAGCCACCGGAGCTAACCAAATCAACCCGCAACCATCCAAATCGGGATTCATCGCTTCGGGAGGAGGAGATTTTTTGCGCCAATAAGCACTCTTCAATTGAGTATGAGTCGGAATTCCTTTCATCAAACCGTAGACGGGTTTGAGCAGCTTGAGCAGTTCGGGTAAATTCAAACCCGTTAGTCGTTGATAGGGTTTGGCAAACCGTTGTGCTAGCTCGATCGTCCAGTCATCGAGAAACCTTAATTTATTGACTTTCCCTTTGAGTGCTTTTTTAATTAAATCGCGAGCGGCTGCGACTTGTTTTTTGCTGCCATAAAGACCGCCAGAACCATTCCAAGCGCCAAAATCCCAAGTTTTAGCAAAATTCTCTAGGACTTGGGGCGGTAGGGGAGTTGTTCCTTGTGCCTCTTCCCAAGGGTACTGTCGGATTGAGGAGAGGACTTTATAGTTATTGGCAACGTGAACGGCGCTGCGAATCGTCCCATTCATCCGCAAAGGACGCAGCGCGTCGATGAGAGCGTTTAGTTGTTCGTGGTTATCGATGCTGAAATAAAACGCCTGGAAATACTCTGGTGCTGGCATCAACCACAGCGTCATTTGCGTGACAATGCCAAAGTTAGATTGGGTAAATAAGCCATCGAGGTAAGGGCCGAGTCCCCAACGATAGACCGAACTCGTTTTAGCATTGACAAATTTACCAAAACCTGTATTAAAATATTCTCCAGTGGGTAAAACGACTTCTAAACCGCAGATATTAGCAAAGCGATCGCCATAAGGTGTATGACCGAAACCTCGTTCCATAATATTAGCGACAAGGCTGCTATCGGGGCTAGAACCCGTTGCATCCATCCAGAGGCGAGAGGATTGTTTTTGCAAAAACTCGTAAAGATGGTGCTGAGTTACGCCAGCTTCGATGGTTACATAAGCGAGATTTTCGTCAAAATCCACAATGCGATTCATACGAGACAGATCCAGCAAGGCACACCCGTCTTGGACGGGGACGCGAGATCCATAGCCCCAATTCTTTCCGCTGCCGATGGGATAGAGAGGAATGTTAAATTCGTTGGCAATCTTGAGGCATTGTCGAACTTCTTCGCGATTTCCTGGTTTGATAATAGCGGGGATTTGCTGATGGGTTAGGAAAGTTGCGGTTTGCGCGTCTTGTAAGAAAGTGCGATCGCAAATAACATAATCTTCTCCCAAAAGATCGCTCCAGGCTTTTAAGGCTAATTCTTTATTCATAAATTAAATAACGACTGCTTTAGGTGTTAAATCGAGTTTTATATTAAGGTCGGATAATTTTAAATCGGAACGAATAATCTCCATCAATTCGACAATATGGGCGGGCAATCCAGCGCCAATAGATTCTTTAGTAATTTGATAAGGGCCTCGCTTGCCGCGAAATTCGATAAAATCGCCAATTTGAGTAAATAAAAAGCCAAAATAGCGAAGATGGCGAGCTAGTCTGGGTTCCATTAATACTAAAACTCTATCCATACCAGATTCCATGCCAATACAAGTTGCTGCTAGATAGAGACTTAAAGCAATAATTGGAAAACCGCGTTTTTCTCGTTCTTCTTGGGTTTGGTTGGGGAAAAGTAACAAGCCTGCTGGGGTTTGGGATTCGCCAGTCCGTCTGCGGAAGCGATCGATAACTGCCAAACGAGAAACTTCGCCGAATGAATGGGTTGGAAGTTCTTTTAAGTCTAAGTCGAGAGAGCATATCTTACTTATAGGCAAAGAGCGATCGCTTTGGTACGGATCGGGAAAAACCAAACGAACGCAACCAGCATACTGTCCGCTAATTCGATGTTTGAGCATACAGTGCAAAGAACGCTCGTCATAGCTATCACTTTCTAGGCGATCGGGAAACTTGTCTGGTGACTCATAGCCTAGTTCTTGGCAGTATACTTCATAGCGAATGCGATAAACTTCTTGTTTTAATTCGGCAGTATTTGCGAATACCGCTTGAAATTGCTCTCTAAACTGTTCGCCTATAGTGTCATACTGCATAAAACATATCCTTAGATAGATGAGTTTATTGCTGAAATATTTAAAAAACTCTTATAGAAGTTTAATGATATTTGCTTAGGTGTGTCCTCCGTATTTATCCAGAAATTTGCCAAGGTTTTATGAACTATAGATTACGTGTTTCTCCGTATTTTTATGGCGATCGCGATCTGAATTGCTTATTTTTGTTAAGTTTGCCAAAATAACGGCTTAGGTTGTATTTAAAATTACAAACAAATTTCTCATGCCCCAACCCGTTCTTTATTTAGCCGTAACTAGTCACGGTTTCGGTCATGCCGTCCGCGCTTCTTCAGTGGCTGCCAAAATCAAACAACTTTGCCCCGATATTCTTGTAATCCTGGTAACAACCGCCCCTCGCTGGTTGCTAGATTCTTATATTCGAGGAGATTTTATTCATCGGATTCGCGCTTTTGATGTGGGCGTTATTCAATCGGATAGTTTGACAATGGATAAAACGGCTACTTTAGAAAAAATGCAACAAATTCGCGCCGAACAACGCTCGATTATCGCTTCAGAGGTCAATTTTCTGCGAACTAATCGCGTTGGTTTGATGTTGGCAGATATTCCTCCTTTAGCTGCCCCAATCGCTAAAGCGGCGGGAATTCCTTGTTGGATGGTAGGAAATTTTGGTTGGGATTTTATTTATCGCGATTGGGGAGGAGACGCGAAATTTCGCGTCTTTACGG
>JALOOL010000265.1 GCA_025454425.1 Hydrococcus sp. Prado102
AACCAGTAAAAACCGGATAGAGAAGGATTAAACTCAATAGAAAAAGTTCTCTCCAATAGTGATGTAAGCGTTTGATTCCCGATGCCATCAAACACAATCCTACCCCTGAAATAAATGGCGAAATCCTAACATGATATCCGGCTGGCGACAAACTTCTTAAAAGCACTAAAGTAATCAGGGATAAGCCGAGGAAGCTAGAGAAAATACCGCTTTCTAATTTTAAGCGATCGCGTTTGTCCCAAATTAATGAAGCAATTCCCAACCATAACAGAAAACTCAGGCTCATTAAATTGGGTTCGTTAGCTTGCTCTAAATAAGTCAAATGAAGGGCAACCAAAGCCACAGCTAGACCTAACAACCAATAGTCCAGTTTGCTTATTACTTTCAACCAAGGCATAACTAAATATTTCAAAGCGGTTTTTAGTTGAGTGTAATAGATTTAGGCGCTTTATAGTCGAGTTGCGATCGCGCTAAATTCAAACCGCTTCTAGGATAAATGATTATTTGTTCGTAACAAAGTAAATGGAGGTAATTAAACGTAAGATAATCAGAATTGCCAAAACAATCTAATCCTTATCCATAGGTTGTCGTAGGCAATGACCAATCCACGGAAATTTGAACTTTATCTTAATAATAAGGGCGAACAATTGTTCGCCCATGCTTACATCATTTTTGCAAATAAAAATATTTTAAGTGCCTCTTTTCCTTCGGACTGCGGCAAAACTGCCATGTGACTAGCAAAGCTAAGTCCTGCGATATGTCGATAAGACAAAGGAACCGGACGGATAGTTGCTACGGGGATATCGATAAGCGTTGGAGATTGCTCGACTGGGATGCCGCAAAGTTCTCCAGTCCGCGTTTGCAGCAGAATTAGAAAGCGATAGGAATGGTCTGGGGAAAAGGATTCTGAAGAGCGTTTATCATTAGGCAAAAACTTCTGGCGCAAGTCCACAACTGTAACGGTTTGCTCGCCCCAATCCGCTATGCCAATCCCATACTCAACTTCTCTAATCGCAGGAGGATAGGGAATTATTTTAAGGACGGACTCAACAGGAAAAGCTAAAAGATAATTAGCATTTTCTGGATCTGTGCCATCGTCGAGGGTAAAAACGATCCCCCGTAAAATGCTTGGCTCGGTTGTCGTACCAGATAAACGTTTAGTTAAAAGATTATTATCGATCGCAGCCATTAGTTTTTTATTTTAGGAAGTAATGATATTAGTCTGGGAAGCTTCAATTAATTTAACGACGCTTTCTAAAAGTTCTCGATCGGAATAAGGCTTAGTGCAGTATTCTTTGGCTCCCAACGCCAAAGCTAGTTGGCGGTGCTTTTGTCCGCTGCGAGTCGTCAGCATTATCACGGGAATTTGAGCAAAACGAGGGTCTTGACGGCAGTAGCTCAGGAACTCAAAGCCATTCATATAAGGCATTTCGATGTCGCAAATCGCCAAATTAATTTTGGGATGCCGCTCTAACTGAGCGATCGCTTCTTGACCGTTTCCTGCTTGTATGACTTGATAGCCAGCTTTATTGAGAGTTCGCACCAAATTTTGCCGTTGAACGACAGAATCGTCAATCGCCAGCACTTTGAAGTTTTGTATAGTCGCTTGCTCTTGCTTGGGGCTAACGCTTTGGGCAGGCATTGCTAAGCGGCTCTCCTGTGCTGCCAAATCTGGCTTGGCAGTAAAAATGGCTGGAGTGCTTGTCTTAGCTTGAGCGAGCAATTCTATCGGATCGAGAACCAGGGTGAGACTACCATCTCCTAAAACGCTGTATCCCTGAATATAACTAGGTAAAGCCAGAATCTTACCGAGAGTTTTAATGACTAACTCCTCCTCAACTAAAATTCGTTCGACTTGCAAACAAATCCGCTGACCTTCCAATTGCAACATCAACACGGGATTGACCTGGTTTTTTGCCTTGAGCGCAAACGGACTTAAAGACGAACTTTTATCCGGTGCAAAAATGGGATAGCGATAACCAAGCAAATTGGTCGGCGAATGAATGGGAATGAGTTGTTCTTTTGATTCTTCTTCCCAGCGCAGAAAAGTTTGTACGCCTCCAGTTATGGATTCTTGGCGTTGAATTCGATCTGGCGAGGGTAATAAGATTTGAGAAATCGCATCAGACAGGATGGAATAAGTAGTTCCCCCAGACTGGCAAACGAACAAACGAGCCGTAGTTAAGCTCAAGGGCAGTTGCAGGAGAAAGGTTGTTCCCTGACCCGATCGCGATCGCACTACAATAGAGCCTTGTAGGGTATTTAGCTGGCTGCGGACTACATCTAAGCCGATACCGCGACCCGATAGTTCCCCGACTTTCTCAGCCGTAGAAAAACCAGGCTCAAACAACACTTCTGCTAGTTGGTCTTCGGTGGCACTAGCAGCAATTTCTGGGGTTAACAGTTGTTTATCGAGCGCTTTTTGGCGAATGCGCTCCCAGTCTAATCCTTGTCCGTCATCGCGAATTTCAATCGTCGTGCGATTGCCTTGATGATAAGCATGGATAGCGATCTGTCCGATTTCTGGTTTGCCTATTTGTAAGCGATCTCCTCCGTTTTCCAATCCGTGGTCGTAGGCATTGCGGATGATGTGCAAAAGAGGATCGTAGAGCTTCTCAGCAATGACTTTATCTATCAGCACCTCAGTTCCACTCAACTTGAGTTCTGCTTTTTTGTGGTAAGTCGCTACCATCTGTTGTACCATGCGCGGAAACCGATTTAATACGGTTCCCAAAGGAACCATCCTTGCCTGAATTACATCTTCTTGCGCTCCCGCCAAAAGTTGCTTGCGTTTGCCCTGTTTGAAGCGCAATTGCTGGGACATCCCTTCTATGGTTTCAATCTTTTCTCCTAAAAGCATCATATTTTCGGTTAGCCCTTGAAGCAGAAGATGTATATCGCTATAAACATCCATTTCTAGGGCATCGAATTCGGCGTCGATCTCAGAATGCTGACTTTTTTCGCTCGTTTTATTAGATTGTCGCCGTTTGCGTTCGCGTAGCAGAAAATTTTTGTCAGACCAATCGCGAATGAGATTAAGCTGTTGCTGGCAGCGCAGAAATTGTCCGATAGCATCTTTCGCCAAGTTTTGGATTTGTTCGGATTGTAGATTTTGCTGAGTTTCACTGATGAGCAGTTCTCCGATTGCCTCAGTCAAGCGATCGATCTGTTCGACAGCCACCCGAATACTAACAGGTGCTGCTCCTGATTGAATTTTTAGACTGGGTGGTGTAGAAGCTTTAGCTGTTCGATTTTGGACTGGTTGAGACGTAGGGAGGGGTTTTTCTATGCCTCCAGTAAAAAGAGACTGCAAAATCCGGTCTATAGGAGCGGATTCTGGTAAATCTTCTTTTTCTAAGGTTTTTTCCGATTGGTTTGTCGATCGCGTAAGATTTTCTTTTAAATTTTCTCGAATTCCTATTGTTTGCTCGGTTTCATCCTCAAATAATCCCTCGATTGAAGATGAGATTTCTTCTTGAGATAATAGTGTCGAGTCTTCAGTTTCATCCTCAAGCGTACTCCAGCTTAAAGAAGAGGTTTCAACAACTTCTGGAGTTGTTGTTTCTTCGGTTTGGTCGTCAAATAAACTCCAACTTAAAGACGGGGTTTCGGTTTGAGGGGTTGAGTTTTCAGCTACTTCTGGAGTTGCTGTTTCTTCGGTTTGGTCGTCAAATAAACTCCAACTTAAAGACGGGATTTCGGCTTGTGGGGTTGAGTTTTCAGCTACTTCTGGAGTTGCTGTTGAGTCTTCAATTTCGTCCTCAAAGAAATTCCAACTTAAAGAAAGGATTTCTTCTTGAGGTGGCAAGTCAGGTAATGACGATGCAACGAGATTTTCTTCTACAATCTCTGAAGTTGCTGTGGGTTCGGAGGTTTCATCCTCAAGTAAACTCCAAGTTAAAGACGGGACTTCTTCTTGAGATGACAAGTCGGGTAATGATGATGCGAGATTTTCTTCTACAATCTCTGGGATAGTAGATTCCAAAGGAGGCGAGGAAAGTTCTGCCCAATCACGCAATTGAGGGGAAATATCCCCTCCGCGATCGCGATCGCCTGCCATGATTGCATCGCGAGCCTGTTGGAAATTCTCGAAAGCAGCTTGAGCAATGGAACTCGCTCGATCTGGATAGCGATCTAGTGCTGTTAAAGTTGCCATCGCGATCGCTTCTAAACCAGGCAAACCATAGGAAGCCCCCAAATCCACAAAGAATTGCGCTTGATAGCGAAGGGATGATTCGATTTGACGCGCATCTTGAGACGCGATCGCTATTTCAAGCTGTTGTAAATCCTGGGGAACGCTGTCCGAAAAGATTACCCCCACCACATCGAAGCCAAGTTCTTCTGAGGTAGGAAGTGGGGCTTCTCGACCAAAGAAATCTCCTAACTTGTGTTGGAGTTGAGCAAATACCGAAGCCGTTTTATCGAGAATGACCTCTTCATCGTAAGGCAAACTCGATAAAGTTGCTATCAGCGGAGTTCGCAGGCACTCATAACCTTCTAGCAGTAACATTCCCAGGTCTGGATCGATTTCGAGTTCGGCAGGATAAAGCGCCTGGAATACGTCCTCTAAATGATGGGCGATGGTTTTGATAGTCGCCAGTTCAAAGTTAGCGGCGCTTCCTTTAAGAGTGTGAGCGCTTCGCATCAGAATATGAACTTTCTCGGTGGTTTTTTCCTCTAGCAAGCTCAGCAGGGTTTGCTCTATTGTTTGTAGTATATCCGAGGCTTCGGTGAGGAAATATTGCTCTATCTGCTCTTGGAACTCAGGCTCGATAGTCATTTGATTTTGGATTTTGGATTTTGGATTTTGGATTTTGGATTTTAGATTTTGAACTTTGAACTCAATCCACTTTGAACTGGCTGACGCTGGTTTGCAACTCTTGCGAGGTGGCTAGCAACTCCTGGAACGATTCCGAAATTTTGCTCGAACTTTCTGAAGTTTTGTTCGCGATCGCGGATACATCGCTCATAGCTGCTGTCAAGTTTTGTGACTGTTGGCTTTGCGTTGAGGCGGCTTGGGTAATTGCCTGTACCAGTTCGCTTATCTGGCTGGTAGCGGTAACAATATCATTGAGGCTTTGTCGGGTTTCGTTGACTAGTTCCGTCCCGCGCACGACCTGAGCAACCCCGACTTCCATCGCTTCGGTAACTTCGTTGGTTCCTGCTTGGATTTCGTCTACTAGCCGTCCGATTTCGGTAGTCGCGTTGGCGGATTGATAAGCAAGCGATCGCACTTCGTCGGCTACCACGGCAAAACCTTTCCCATACTCGCCTGCCCGCGTCGCTTCAATGGCGGCATTGAGCGCTAGCAGGTTAGTCTGAGTCGCAAAGTTTTCGATTAAGTTGACGACTTTGGTAATTTTTTGGAAAGCTTCGCCGAGACGCTTGACTTTTTTACCTGTTTCTGATACCGTTTGACGAATTTCGAGAATCTCATCTACGGTTCGCTCCATCAGCGAGTCGCCAGCATTAACTGTTCGGTTGGCATCTTGCACTGCCTGTTCGACTTTCTGAGCGCAGGAAGTGACTTGTTGCGTTGAAGCAACCATCAACTGCAACTGAGCAAAGGCACGTTCGAGGCGATCTACTTGCTGTTGTGCCTGTTCGGATAGTTCTGCTACTAAGGCGGTATTGCCACTGGAAGTTTGACTGACGCTACTAGCAGTCACCTGAACCTGTCGCACTAGCTCCCGCAAGCTTTGGATGGTAGTGTTATAGCCATCTGCGATCGTACCGATTTCCGTCTCGGATAGCGGGGCGCGGACGGTGAGATCGCCTCGGAAAGAGGGTTGAATCGCCCGCAGGATTTGTAAGGCTTCCTTTTGTAAGTTTTCCCGTGCAGCGCGCTCTTTTTCTGCCACTTCCGATAATTGACGTTCCTGAGAGCGTACTTGGGATAGATATTCTGACAACTGAAGGGCAACGCCGATTTGTGTAGCTACCTGTTCGAGAATAGCTTGTTCTGAATTTTCCCACTGGCGGGGGCGATCGTTTTGAGAAATTCCTAACAATCCCCAAAGTTGTTCGCCTTTGAAGATGGGAGAAATCATATAAGCGGCGATTCCCTGTTGTTCTAACATGGCAATGCGATCGCTGTCATGTTCCGCCGTATAAATATCATCGACGCGCAGGCTTTCTTGTAGGAGTTGGCGACCTTTTTGCGTTTCTTGGAGATAGAAGTCTCGCGCTTGCACCAATCCAGTGCCCGTTTGTTTATAGGATTCGCTACCAGCCGATTTAGAGATTAATTCGCCTTTTTGGTTGGTTTCGATGCGATATACGCCAACTTGCGAGGCTTTTAAAACGCGACGCAATTCGCTGGTGGCAAAATCAATAATTGCGGAAGGATCTGCGTTTTCTTGAGCGAGTTCGGTCAGGCGACTCACCAATCGCGCCGAGAATTGAATAATTGCGGCTTCTCGTTCGGCACGTCGCGCCATTTCTTCGCTACGATTTTCTAATTGTTCGAGCAGTTGTCTTTGTTGGAGTGCGATCGCGAGTTGGTTGGCAACTTGCGCCATCAATTCGACTTCCGACTCTTGCCAGTTGCGCGCTCCAGAGTTTTGATAAGTTCCTAATAATCCCCACAGTTTATTGCCTTGAAAAACGGGCACGATAATATAGGCTTTGGCTTGGTATTTTTCGAGGGATTCGATATAACAAGACGGGAATTTCTTCGTGTATATGTTGTCAACAATCGTGGCTCTTTGCCCTTGCAGATAGCGATCGCCTCGCGTTTGCTGCATATATGTGTCGGGGACGGTCGTATCGATGGTTGACCATTTTCTGATGATACAACGATCGCTACTGGTGCGATCGCCCTTGAGGATTTCATCGTTGCTTTGTTCGAGTAACAAAGAAACCCAACCGCTACCCACCGATTCGACAAGAACTTGTCCGCTCCAATCGGGATTAAACTGATAAACGAGGGTTCGGTCTGTTTTTAGTGCCTGGCGAACTTCCTGAGTCGTTACCTTAAAAATGGTAGTAACATCTTGAGCTTGACGAATTTTGCTGATAATCGTCGCTGTTGCTTTTGCTCGCTCCGCCGCAACTGTTTGTTGTTGTGCTTGCTGTTTGAGTCGCTTGACGTAGATGGTTTGTTGTAGCGCCACGGCTAATTGACTCGCCACCTGTACCATCAGGGCGATTTCTGATTCTTGCCACACTCGCGCCCCAGCGTTTTGATACACTCCTAACAAGCCCCAAAGTTTGTCGCCTTGGAAAATAGGAACGATGATATAAGCTTTGGCTTGGTATTTATCCAAGGACTCGATATAACAAACCGGAAAGTTTTTGGTATAGATATTGTCTACCGCCGTATATTTCTGTCCTCGAACGAATCCTCCGCCTTGGGTTTGCTGCAAGTAGGTATCGGCTTCGATCGCGTCGCCTTTCGACCATTTTCTGAGGATACAGCGATCGCTTTTAAGGATGTCATTATTGTTTTGTTGGTTCAATAAAGAAATCCAGCCGCTACCTACCGATTCTGATACGACTTGACCGCTCCAATCGGGCTTAAAGCGATAAACTAGAGTGCGATCGGCTCTTAATGCTTGGCGGACTTCCTGAGTGGCAATTTTGAAAATTTCGTTGATGTCTGAAACTTGACGAATTTTTTCGGCGATGCGGTTGCTAGCCTTTTCCTGTTCGGCTATCGCCTGCAATTTATTAAGATAATCGATCTGTTGCATGGCAATGCCGATTTGCAACCCGATCTGACGCATAATTTCGATTTCTTCGGTTTGCCATCGGTAAGCGCCAGTGTTTTGATAGGCTCCTAGCAATCCCCAAAGTTTTTTCTCGCCGAGGATATTATCGGTAAGGAATATAGGTGCAATGACATAAGCTCTTGCCTCGAATTGCTCTAAGATTTCGATGTGACAAGCTTGATGCCCAGAGAGGTAGATGTCTTCAATAGCAAGGCATTCTCCAAATTTATAACGTCCGCCTTGGGTGTCTTGTAAGTAAGTATCTTTGATGACGGGAATCGTTTCCATCAGGTTTTTCCAACCTGGCGTAGCCGCTTCTGCAATAAACTTACCGCCCCAATCGGGATCGAAACGATAGATGCCCAGGCGATCGACATTGAGAAGTTTTCTGCCTTCTTGGGTGGCGATTTGGAAGACGATTTGCTCGTCTTTAGCGGCTCGCATCCGCTCCAACATTTGCCCTAACGTTTGTTCGCGCTGCAACGCCTTTTCCATTTGTTTGGCTTGGTATTGCGTGTGGCGCAGGTAAGTAGTTTTCTGGAGGGGAAGGCTACATTTTTCGGCAAAGTTGAGGGCAAACTTGACATCAGATTCTTGCCAATTGCGAGGGCCAGAGTTTTGATAGATGCCGACCAGTCCGAGCAGTTGGTTGTTAGCATGGATGGGAACGACGATATAAGCGCGTACCTGCATCTTCTCGAAGACTTCGCGAACCGCTTGCGCCAGTCCTTTAGTATTGAGGTCGTTGGCAATGTAGTATTCTTTGTACTGTCCGCCTTTGAAGAAAAAATCGCGATCGAACAGCGTACCCGCTTTGATCCAATTAGAATCTACCGATTCGGAAAGCACTTCGCCGCTCCAATCCGGGTTAAAGCCATAGACCATAACGCGATCTGCTTGTAGCGATCGCCTTATGTCTTCCGACCAACTTTGCATTAACTGTCTTGCTTGTTGGTTAATCGCCCCTAAAAGGTCGCTCTGCTGTCCTAAATAGAGCAGAGAAGACGTTGATTGCAATGCTAAGGTTAGTTCGAGGGTAATGCGATCGAGCAGGTTAATTTCATCATCTTGCCAGGGGCGATCGCGCTCGCACTCCTGTACGATTAATA
>JALOOL010000533.1 GCA_025454425.1 Hydrococcus sp. Prado102
TCTGAGTGCTGGAATGCTTCGGCGCGTTCACCACGTCGCTTTTAATGTCAAAGATATGCAGGCATCCCGACACTTTTACGGAACAATTCTAGGACTCCACGAACTTACTGGCGAAGAAGTGCCTAAGACTTTAAAACAGTTAGTCGAACAAGGCAAAGTTACCAATTTTGTCACGCCAGACGGAACAGTTATCGATCTTTTTTGGGAACCCGATTTATCGCCTCCCAATCTCGATCCCAGACAGGCATTCACGCGCGCCAATCATTTAGCTTTTGATATCGAACCTCAGTTGTTCGATCGCGCTGTTGAAGTATTAAAATACAATCAAGTCGCGATCGACCACGGCCCCGTTACTCGTCCAACGGGAAGAGGAATTTATTTTTACGATCCAGATGGATTTTTATTAGAAATTCGCTGCGATTTAGAAGATTAACCAATTCAAAAATTATCTTCTTTTGAATGAGAGCTTTTTCTTTGGTCATTTCAGTTGTTTTTGGCATCTTATTTCAACAAGGATACCATTATGCTTTTTTGATAAAATATATTGTTATCGTCGTATGTTTTTTGTCTTTTATCGATATTAAAGTAGATTGGAAAACTTTTTTTAATCTAAAAGTTTTCTCTGTATTTTTGACAACACTAACACTTTCTTTAATTTTATTTTATCTCATCAACTTTTTTAACTCAGATATGGCTTTAGTAGCTTTTATGCTAACTATTGCACCAACTGCTTTAGCAGCACCAGTTCTCACCAATTTTTTACATGGTAGCGTTGAATATGTTATTTCCTCTACTCTAGTTACTAATTGCTCTGTTGCTATATTTTTACCTTTTATTTTGCCCGCGATCGCCAAGCTTGACGTAAAAATTAAATAACGATAGAAATTAATGGCTTTAGTAATTACTGGAATCTTTTAAAGTGGGGCCAGATTATATCGATCCCATGTTTCACACAGCAGCTACAAATCGCCCTTGTCGAAATTTAGATCCCGTCCTAACCTCTGAAGCTTATGTGAGAGACTGTTTTGCATCTCATTGCCAAGAAGTAGACTATGCTTTAGTAGAAGGCGTAATGGGATTATTTGATGGAGTTAGGATTGAAGACTCAGATCCCGATTTTGCTTCTACGGCTCATATTGCTCGACTGCTCGACTTACCTATTATATTAGTCATCGATTGCAGTCGCTTATCGGGTTCGGTTGCGGCGATCGCCCACGGCTATCGTTCCTTCGATTCTAGAATAAACTTAGCTGGCGTAATTTTAAATCGAGTTGGTAGCGATCGCCATCTAGACCTACTCAAGGATGCTTTAGAACCGTTAAATTTACCAATATTCGGCATTTTACGCCGTCAAGAAGACATTACCATCCCAGACAGACATTTGGGTTTAATCCCCACCGCAGAACTAGAATACTTAGAATCTATTTTTGAGAGACTGGCACATTTAGCTAAAACTTGCTTTGATTGGGACAAGCTACTTCCGTTACTAAAGTCGAAAGTCGGTGTACAGACGCGATATATCGCGTCTGTACGGAAGTCGAAAGTAATTAATCCAAAATCCAAAATCCAAAATCCAAGTCACTGGTCACTGAAAAAAGCTTCTCTTAAAATAGCCATTGCTCGCGATCGCGCTTTCAACTTCTACTATCAAGATAATCTTGATATATTAGAACAACTCGGCGCAGAACTGATTTTTTGGAGTCCTATCGAAGACGAACTTCCCGAAGATATTTATGGATTATACTTTGGGGGGGGATTTCCTGAAGTCTTTGCCAAGATGCTAGCAGAGAACATTCTGGCACGTACGCGGGTACGTCAAGCAATTTTAACGGGAATGCCAACCTATGCCGAGTGTGGCGGTTTAATGTATTTGTGCGAACAATTAGTAGATTTTGACAAACAAAATTATTCGATGGTTGGAGTCATACCCACAACAACGGTCATGGGAAAGCGTCTGACTCTAGGATATCGTCGCGCGATCGCCTTGCACGATAGTTTACTATTTAAGTCTGGAGAATCTATTTGGGGTCACGAGTTTCATCGTTCTCAATTAACTTCTTCGCCTCAGCAACCAATTTTTGACCTGCAAGGATCGATAGAGGGATGGCAATTTGAAAATATTCATGCTTCCTACGTCCATCTTCATTTCGGAGGGAATTTAACCGTCCCACAAAAATTTCTCGATCGCTGCTTGCAATTCTCAAGAAAAATACGTTAGGATAGCGACAGCGAACTTTGAAAGACAGACCGTTCAGGCAAAAAAGGAGGTGATGCCCATGATAGATAGTAGTAGTAAAATCATGGGTCTCCTGGTTGATGATATCCGGCTGTGCGCCGGGGCTGTTCTCTAGCAGCTAGTTTAATCGATTAGGCTGCTGTTGGAGTTCCTTCCGGCAGTTAGGTTTCAACCAGAAGACCCGCTACACCGCTCTCGTGCTTAGTATCGTTCATCGAGATACTAAACGCGAGAGCGGATAGTTTTTTGGGGCAATATTTTCTCCAGGCAAGCGCAATCGCAAGTTAAATTTTAAATGCACGGTGCTTTGAATTACAAACCCAATCCACAAAGATCGCTCATTGGGCAGAAGCCTAAAGAAAATTTTAATTTTATAAAATATTAGACAGAGTTATATTAAGGGCAACCTCAAGCAACGAGATAACAACTCTAACCCATACAAAAAATAACAGCAATAAATGTTAGCTAGCGGTTAAGTTATCTCAATTGCCATCCTAGCAAACCGTGTATAATGGAAAAAATGAGGCTATAAACTTTGTAGTCAACATAGATTAGGTGTGAGGAAAAGTAAAAATGTTTAAAATCTTGTGGAAGTCACTTCTAGCAAGTCCGGCTGTATTAGCCGCAGCTTTAGTCATCTCTCCAGCAGCAAACGCAGTAGAAGATGCAAGCAAAAATGAGTTTAATCTAAAGGCAGCAATGCCTCTTGAAATAGCTCAAGCATCTCCAGATGCTACCTTAGAGCAATTAGAAAATTACAGCAACGAAGGTCAAGGATCGGGCAACTCAGAAGACCAATTAACTAGCGTTAACGAGTTAAAAGAGGATGTATCGTCGGTTATCCAGACGGAACATTCCGAGGCAACCGCGCGATGACTCGTTGGGAATTTGCGGCTGGTTTAAACGCTTGTATGAACACGATGGAGCGTTTGATCCAAGAAAACGTTGCCGTACTCAAAGAAGACGTAGACAAGCTCAAGCGGCTCATGCAGGAATTTGAAGCCGAGCTAGCTGCATTGGGAGCGCGAGTTGATAACTTAGAAGGACGAGTTTCTTTCTTAGAAGATAACCAATTCTCAACCACTACAAAACTACAGGGCGAGGTTATCTTTGCCGTTACCGATACTTTTGGAGACGGAGACGAAACTCAAACCGTTTTCGTAGATCGCGTTCGTTTATCCCTTAACACCAGTTTCGACGGCTCGGAT
>JALOOL010000266.1 GCA_025454425.1 Hydrococcus sp. Prado102
GTCCTCGAACAGAAATAGTTAAAGTTTTAATTTCCTGGATGTTCTTGAGATTAACTTGTTTGGGTAAAATCAGATTAAAATTTTGCAAAAGTAGCCTAACATATTCTTTACTATCTTCATCAACGGGTCGTCTTTTAGTACCAGAAGCAGCAACCACTTTTCCCGTGCGCTCAAGAATAAAAGTTCTTCCAGTCTTTCCAATTTGAAGCTCGTCTAAAAATTTACTAAGGTCTTTAAGAATAATATCCGTTCCAATTACGCCAAATAACTGACCGTTAGGTTTATAAATTGGTTCGGCTAAAGTTACAGCCAGATCGAAATTACTAAAAGTTAGATAAATAGGACTCCAAGATTTTTTTTTAGTGGTTACTGCTGTTTGATACCAAGGACGCTTTCTCGGATCGAAATTTAGTCTAATACTTAATAATTTTTGGCGATTTAAGGAGTTATCTATGGAATAAACATACATATCTTCTCCTTTTTTGATTTTGAGAACTAAGGTTCCATCTGGCATTCTTCCTGCACCAATATACTCTCCTCGTTCATTTCCATAACCAATAGTATCTATCGCATCTGTCGCGCTAAATAGCTGAAGACTTTTCAGGATAAATTGTTCGATTGATGCAGTATCTGTATCTTGAAAATTTTGAGATTTAATTTTATTGAGTAAAAGTTGATTGGATATGTCAGAAAAAGCTAAAAAATTAAACAACCTCATTTGAATTTGTTCGGTCAAGTCGTTGTGAAGTTTCTGACTGACTTCAGAAATTGCTTGTTCTTCTCGTTGTAGGCTAAACCAGCTTGTCAAACCAACAGCTACAGAAATTTGAACGAGAAACGATACAATCAAAATGAGACGTTGAGAATAACGCATTGTTAAAAACGATACTTTATGAAATTGAGGCTTAAGGTCATGTCCCTTCTAAACGTGCGTAAAATTTTCTTATTTATAGGACTTACGCGAAGTTTTTAAAACAGCAAATCCGCCATACATAGCGTTTCAATCTTCAATTTGCGCAAATTTAGATTCAAATACTTAATTATAAGCAAGTTAAATTTGTAAAAGCAACCTAATTTTTTTTAAAAGTTGCACGCTCGAATTTTAAGAAAAAATTTATAAAAAGATAAAATACATAGTTGTTTCCAGACAGACTGGAGTATCGAGTTGAATTCTCAAATCATTAATTTAGAAGTTAAACAGACAAGCGATCGCATCGATAGCTATTTATCCCAGCAATTACCCGATTTATCGCGATCGCGCCTGCAAAAATTAATTGAAGAAGGAAACGTCCAAATAGACGGTCGAGTCTGTACTGCTAAAAAAACGCCAGTACGCCAAGGCGATCGCATCGAGATTACCATTGAACCAACGCAACCACTAGAACTCCAAGCAGAAGAAATTCCTCTCGATGTCCTCTACGAAGACGAACATCTGATTATTATCGACAAACCAGCAGGGTTAGTCGTTCATCCCGCACCCGGACACCAAAACGGCACTCTTGTCAATGCCTTATTATCTCATTGTCCCGATTTAGCAGGAATTGGCGGAGTGCAGCGTCCGGGAATCGTTCATCGACTCGATAAAGATACCACAGGGGCTATGGTAATTGCTAAAAGCGATCGCGCCCACCAACACCTACAAGCACAAATCAAAGCCAAAACCGCTAAGAGAGAGTATCTAGGCGTTGTCTGCGGCGTTCCTAACGCCCAAAAGGGAACAATTAACCTTCCCATCGGTCGCCATCCAGTAGAACGAAAAAAAATGGCAGTTGTACCCATCGAAAAAGGCGGACGAGAAGCCATTACGCACTGGCAAATTTTAGAAAGACTGGGCAACTATACTTTAATGCAATTTCGCCTAGAAACGGGACGCACCCATCAAATTCGCGTTCATAGCACCCAAATCGGTCATCCTATCGTGGGAGATCCCCTTTATAGTTCCGGTCGTTCCGTGGGAGTAAACTTACCAGGTCAAGCTTTACACGCCAGGAGACTCACTTTAGAGCATCCCGTGTCTGGAAAGATTATAGAAGCGATCGCGCCCATTCCGGCATCGTTGAGTAAGCTTCTAGAGGTATTGAGAAAGCGAAATAGTTAGCTACGCAGCCCCCTCTCCTACTAAATATAAATATTTGTTAACGTAGATCTAGGTTCTAGTAACACCAGTCACAAAGAATTATGGCAGATCAATTAATTAGGGCGACAGCAGCAGATGGGGGCATACGAGCAGTAGGCATTATCTCGACCCGTCTAACAGAAGAAGCAAGAGTGCGTCACAAACTTTCTTATGTTGCAACAGCCGCTTTAGGACGTACTATGTCTTCTGGATTGTTACTTGCCTCAAGTATGAAGCGCGAAGGCTCCAGAGTCAACATTCGTATTAAAGGAAACGGCCCTTTGGGAGGATTGTTAGTAGATGCAGGACTCGATGGGACGGTACGCGGTTATGTCGAAAATCCTAGCGTCGAATTGCCACCGAACGAAAAAGGTAAGCTAGATGTTGGCGGCGCGATCGGTCATGAAGGATTTCTTTATGTAGTCCGGGATGTCGGCTATGGTTATCCCTATTCGAGTACGGTTGAGTTAGTCTCTGGAGAAATAGGCGATGATGTTGCTAACTATCTAGTCACCTCCGAGCAAACCCCATCTGCTTTAGTAGTAGGGGTTTTTGTGGGAGCGCAAGGCGTAACAGCAGCCGGAGGCGTTCTCTTACAAGTTTTACCCAAAGCCGCTCGCGATGAAGCGTTAATCGCAACCTTAGAGGAGCGCGTCAGTCAATTATCGGGATTTACCCCGCTTCTACAACAAGGGTTAACTTTACCAGACATTTTAGAGCGATTGCTAGGAGATCTCGGTCTGGCGATCGTGCCAGAAGTTCAAATGGTACGTTTCGATTGCTCTTGTTCTTTCAACCGCGTTTTAGGCGCGCTGAAGTTGCTTGGCGAAGCAGAACTCCAAGACATGATCGAAAAAGACAACGGCGCAGAAGCCACCTGTCATTTCTGCGGAGAAGTCTACCAAGCGAGTAGCGACCATTTAGCGCAGTTGATAGAAGACTTAAAAACCGAATCCGTTTGAGCTATCGAGCGGCGCTACGCGGATCGCGACAATATACGCTTTCTTAGGCTAGAACTCATGGTATGATTAACCTCAAATTTGCTTCCCTCATTAGCTTGAGGGAGAATTGTTGAAAAACAAGCTAGCAAATAACAGGTTCTTTTCAAAAACAAAAGAAAAAAGTAACCTAGATGTTGTTGGGAGTTATGGGAACTTATCCGCCCAAAGACGAAACAACAAATATATCTCCTGCTTCGGTGAGACGAGTGTACATAGATTGAGTGGATTGTGATGACAAATCGGGAACAACTGGCACCTTCAAAAATAAGTAGCCCTCATTACCAGCCTAACCCTACAAGCCCCCTCCAGAAACTGCTTCAAAATACCCTTGGAAAAGTCAATTGGAAAATCTGGGCAGTTTTATTGGTATTCGTGTCTGGAGGAATTGGATTTGGTGCGACTTCGTGGCTGCTGAAGTTGCCAAAAACCCCGAATTGTCCGCAGATATTTTGGCCGATCGCGTCAGCATCGATGCGCTTGTACTGCGCTCAGTTAGAAGCTGAAAAAGGCACGGTAGATGGATTGCTCTCTGCGATTAACTTAGTCGAAGCGCTATCTAAAAATCATCCCCTCAGAACCGAAATCGATGGTAATGTCGAAGAATGGGCGGTAGAGATATTAGATTTAGCTGAAAGAGAGTTTAATGAAGGCAAACTCGAAACCGCGATCGCGACGGCTCGAAAAATTCCCAATGACGTTGAAGCGTATAATCTAGTAGCTGAAAGAATCGCCACTTGGCAGTCTACTTGGTCGGAAGGCGAGGCAATCTTTGCAGAAGTTGAAAAACAGTTAAGAGCGTCTAAATGGAATATGGCTTTTCGCGAGGCAGTCAAGCTTCTCAATCTGGACAATCAATACTGGGCGACGACGCGATACGACGAAATTACTAAAGAAATTCAGCTAGCTCAAGAAGAAAGTAGCAAACTTGACGGCGCTTATGTGGCGCTGCGTCGCGGTGGAATCGATAACTGGCTCAAAGCGGTTGAAGACGCTCAAACAGTCAATCCCAATAGTTATGCCCATCAAGAAGCACTTAATCTGATTGCCAAGGCGAAGGATAAGATTGTTGAATATATCGAAAACCGAATCGACAATCGCGATTGGCAAGCAGTGCTGGATGCAACCGACAGAATGCCAGAAGTTCTCGGACTCGAAGAAGAAATGAGCGATTGGCAAATCATAGCGGGTGCGGGGGCAGATTCTCAGGTAGGAACGGTTGAAAGTCTAGAATCGGCAATCCTAACCGCCCAACAGCTTGCGCCTTCTCGTCCCCTTTATAATCTCGCCCAAGAGCTAATCGGTCGCTGGAAACTGGAAATTCAAGATGTCGCTCGTCTAGAACAGGCACGGGATTTAGCACGAACGGGATCGATTGAGGACTTAAACGCCGCAATTTCTCAAGCAAACCTCGTTCCCCAAGACAATCCGCGCTATCAAGAAGCCCGCGAAGAGATCGATCGCTGGGTGAGTCAGATTCAAACAATTGAAGACCAGCCCATTCTAGCTCGCGCTGATGAGTTGGCGATTAGCGGCTCGGTTCCGGCTTTACAAGAAGCGATTTCTCAAGCGAGCGTTATTGGCTCGAATCGCTCTCTTTATAAAGAAGCGCAGCAAAGAATCGGTCAATGGAGAGGCAGTATCGAAGAACAAGAAGATCGACCATTTTTAGACCAAGCGATCTCTTTAGCGAATGGAAGAAACTACGAAGCTGCAATCGATGCAGCCAGGCAAATCGGTCGTGGAAGATCTCTCTATCGAGAAGCAAGAAGAAATATCGGGCAATGGCAGCAAGAAATTCAATCGCAACGAGATTTTCAAGAAGCTGCTACTATCGCCGAGGCTAGCACTCCAGAAGCTTTGTCAACAGCGATTAATATCCTCAAAAAAATTCCTGCTTCTACGGATATTGGCGGCGAAAGCCAGCAAGCTCTCAATCGCTGGAGCTATCAGTTATTAAACATTGCAGAAAATATTGCCAACACTTCATCATTACGAGAAGCGATTAACTTGGCTAGAACGATTCCTCGTGAAAGCACGGCTTATGAATCGGCGCGATCGCAAATCCGTATGTGGCGCAAGATGTTAGAACCACAACCGCTACCACCCGTCCAGCAGCCTTTGATGCAAACGAATTGGCGCGAATTAGAAGTGGATCGTTAATCGACTACCGTAGGGGCGCACGCCATGCGCCCCTACAAAAATGTTGGCTTCTTACAATTTCACTTCAATATCCACTCCAGCAGGCAAATCCAACTTCATCAAAGCATCGATAGTTTTAGAGGAAGGCTGACGAATGTCAATAATTCTGCGGTGAGTGCGAGTTTCAAAGTGTTCGCGCGAGTCTTTGTCAACGTGAGGCGATCGCAAGACGCAATAAATTTTACGTCTGGTGGGTAAAGGAATTGGGCCAATGGCTACTGCATTGGTTCTATTTGCCGTTTCTACAATTTTTTCACAAGATGTATCGAGTAGGCGGCGATCGAAAGCTTTCAAGCGAATACGGATTTTTTGCTGTTGAAGTGTTGCCATTTTCTGTTTAAATTTTCAAGGTTCAGTTGGTTACTGTTTAAATACAAACCATTTAGAGATCGAGAGGGAGCAGACAACTTTCTTGACATTTTGACGTTTATCTGCTCCAACTCTTTTTGTGGACTTGTCCTACTTAAGAATTTTAGAAACAACTCCCGCACCGATGGTACGGCCGCCTTCGCGAATCGCGAAACGCATTCCTTGTTCGATCGCGATCGGGCTGATCAGTTCGACTGTCATTTTGATGCGATCGCCAGGCATAACCATTTCTACTTGAGTACCATCGTCAGCCGTGTAGTCTTGAATGGTTCCGGTTACATCGGTTGTACGAACGTAGAACTGAGGGCGATAGTTTTTGAAGAAGGGTGTATGACGACCGCCTTCTTCTTTGGTCAGTACGTAAACTTCTCCTTCAAATAGCGTGTGAGGAGTGATCGAACCGGGCTTAGCCAATACCATGCCGCGCTCGATATCTTCCTTCTTAACCCCACGAAGGAGCAGACCGACGTTATCGCCTGCCATACCTTCTTCGAGAGTTTTCTGGAACATTTCAACGCCCGTTACTGTAGTTTCGCGAGTGTTTCTGATTCCGACGATCGAAACCGTTTCGCCGACTTTGACTTTACCGCGTTCGATACGTCCAGTTGCGACCGTACCGCGACCGGAGATAGAGAACACGTCTTCAACCGCCATCAAGAATGGCTTATCGACTTCGCGCTCTGGAGTAGGAATATAAGCGTCTACTTCATCCATAAGTTTATAGATGCAATCGACCCACTCATTATCTCCTCTCTGAGTTTTGGGGTTTGCCACCATCGCTTCGAGCGCTTGGAGAGCAGAACCCGCAACGATAGGAATATCATCGCCAGGGAAACCGTATTGAGTCATCAGTTCGCGAACTTCGAGTTCTACAAGTTCGAGTAGTTCCTCGTCATCGACCATATCTTTCTTGTTGAGGAAGACAACCAGGTTGGGTACGCCGACCTGTTTCGCCAAGAGGATATGTTCGCGGGTTTGTGGCATAGGGCCGTCAGCCGCAGACACGACTAAGATAGCGCCGTCCATCTGAGCGGCTCCAGTGATCATGTTTTTTACGTAGTCAGCGTGTCCGGGGCAGTCTACGTGAGCGTAGTGACGACCGCCTGTTTCGTATTCTACGTGAGCGGTATTAATCGTAATACCCCGTGCTTTTTCTTCGGGAGCCGCATCGATTTCATCGTATTTTCTGGCTTTTGCGTTGCCAGATGCCGCTAAGGTCATTGTGATAGCTGCGGTTAAAGTTGTTTTACCGTGGTCTACGTGACCGATAGTACCAATATTAACGTGAGGTTTATTCCGTTCAAATTTTGCGCGTGCCATGAATTATCTGTTCCTTTTTTTATTCCGCTTCACTTTATCAGTTCCAGCTTACAGTTACCAATTACCAGTTACCAGCAAAATTTAACTGGTCACTGGTCACTGGTCACTGTTAACTGTTATGCGTTCCCTTTGTTCTTCGCAATAATCGTCTCAGCGACGTTGCGGGGAACTTCTTCGTAGTGGCTGAACTCCATCGAGAAGATTCCTCGACCTTGCGTTTTTGACCGGATATCGGTCGCGTAGCCAAACATAGCTGCCAGAGGAACCTTGGAAGTTACTTTGGCTAAGCCAGCTTCGGAGTTCATTCCTTCGATGCTGCCTCTTCGAGAGTTGAGATCGCCCATGACATCCCCAAGGAAGTCTTCTGGGACTTCTACCTCTACCTTCATCATCGGCTCTAACAAAATGGGAGAGGCTTTCATCACGGCTTCTTTAATCGCCTGAGAGCCAGCCAGCTTGAATGCCATTTCGTTAGAATCTACCTCGTGATAAGACCCGTCTACTAGGGTGACTTTGATATCAATGAGGGGATATCCAGCTACGATTCCCGATTCACAAGCTTCTTTGACTCCTTGTTCGATCGCGGGGATATATTCTTTAGGAATAGCGCCGCCGACGATCTTAGAGATGAATTGGAAGCCACTCGCGGGATCTCCTGGCTGTAGTTCGATAACGGCATGACCGTATTGACCTTTACCGCCGCTTTGTTTGATCCATTTACCCTCGGCTTTGCTCGGCTTGCGAACGGTTTCGCGATAAGCGACTTGCGGTTGACCGACATTCGCCTCTACTTTGTACTCCCTCAGCATCCGGTCTACTAGAATTTCTAGGTGCAATTCGCCCATTCCAGCAATAACCGTTTGGTTAGTTTCTTGATCGACGCTGACTCTGAAGGTCGGATCTTCGTCAGACAATGCCTGAAGCGCTTTGGAGAGCTTTTCCATATCCCCCTTGGTCTTTGGCTCCACTGCTACCGAGATAACGGGTTCGGGGATGAAGAGAGATTCTAGAATAATCGGCTTGTTTTCGTCGCAGAGGGTATCTCCCGTGATCGTGTTTTTCAACCCGATCGCCGCGCCGAGATCGCCTGCTCTGAGTGCGTCTACTTCGATGCGATCGTTAGATTTGAGTACGACTAAGCGAGAAATTCGCTCTTTTTGCTGTTTGGTTGCGTTATAAACATAACTGCCTTTTTGCAAGACTCCAGAGTAAACCCGGATGAAGGTTAACCGTCCGAAAGGATCGGCAGCAATTTTGAATGCCAATGCTGCGAAAGGCTCGTTATCGTCTGCCTTTCTTACCGATTCTGTTCCGTCGGGTAGAACGCCTTTAATTGCTACAACCTCTGTCGGAGAAGGCAAATAATCGACTACTGCATCGAGCAACAACTGAACGCCTTTGTTTTTAAAAGCAGAACCGCAAAGCACGGGCACGATAGAGCCAGCAATCGTTCCTTCGCGCAGTCCCTTTTTGATTTCTTCTAGGGTTAACTCTTCGCCTTCTAGGTACTTCTCAATCAGTGCTTCGTCGGTTTCAGATACTGCTTCGATGAGCTTGGTGCGATATTCTTGCGCCAGTTCTAACATATCGGCGGGAATCTCGGTATCTTCATAGTCTTTACCGAGGTCGTCTTTGTAGATTCTGGCGTTCATCTGCACCACATCGATGATGCCGCGAAAATCGCTTTCTGCTCCGATGGGGATTTGGATGGGTACAGCGTTG
>JALOOL010000030.1 GCA_025454425.1 Hydrococcus sp. Prado102
ATCGTCGAGAACATCCGCCGCGACACGGTGCATCTGGCCGGCACCGTTCACGACCTGGGCAAGATTCTCTTCGAACGTTACGCCAACACCGAGTTCCATACCGCCCTGCGGCCTGGGTGCATTGTCGTGCTCGCGGGATGCGAGTCCGGGCGCACGTCGGATGCCATTGGGGAGGATCGCCAGGACGTTTAGCAAATTGTAAATCGACAACTCTCTCCCAAGGCGCGATCGCATCTATAGCAATCAAGGCATACCCATTCAACTGATGGCGCAACTGGTCGCTAAACGTAAACGTGTCGGGAGTGCGAGGGGGTGCGTCTCCCAAACAAATTCTTGCCGCCTGGGGATGCCAGCATAGCGTTAACCAACCCCGTCGATCGAGGGTACGCAAGGCTAGAGCAATTGTATAGCGATCGCGCTGATAAACTTGTTCGATTCGGGCAGGCAGCCATTGAGTTCTAAGTTCGGCACAAGCAGCCGTTAGAGTAGTAAAGTCAACTGATTGCATATAGCTTCTCTAAAAAAGGGAGTTGATAAATCAATGAGAGTACAAAGAGCGGTCAAAGTCCTAAATCAATTACCTCGATGGGTAGTCTGGGGATTAGCTTTTCCTCTGATCGTTCTCAATGGCTGGGTTTTTCTCATGGTTTTTCAATATTTTCAAACTCTCATTACTATCTTTATTACTGCCAATCTTCTTGCTTTTGTTCTCAACTATCCAGTCAAATTTCTCGCGGTACGAGGGACTAAACGCAACCAAGCTATTTTGTTGGTGGTTTTGTTTGCTTTGTTGCTCATTTCGTTTCTCGGTCTTACCCTCGGCCCGGCACTCATTTGGCAGTTTAACGAACTGATTGCCCGACTGCCTACCTGGATCGAGTCTAGCAGCCAACAGATCCAAAGTTTCGATCGCTGGGCAGTAGGGCGTAGATTGCCTTTAAATCTAGGCGGTTTAGCCACTCAATTAACCGAACGCATCGCCGAACAATTACAATCTTTAACGGGTCAAATTCTCGGTTTTGTCGTCATCACTCTCGGTAGCGTCTTAAATATCATCTTTATCTTGGTGATGACTTTTTATTTACTCGTTCAAGGTGACTCACTCTGGGACGGGATTTTTGAGTGGTTTCCTCAACCTTATGGTTCGGTATTTCGAGAGTTACTGCAACAAAATTTTCACAATTATCTTACCGGACAAGCTTCTTTAGCCGCGATCGTCGGACTGTCGATGACGATCGCATTTATAGTCTTACAAGTGCCTTTTGCTTTGTTATTTGGCTTATTTGTTGGCTTTATGGCACTGTTTCCCTTCGGAACGGGGGTTAGTATTACTGCTATTAGTTTATTAATGGCACTGAAAAGTTTTAAATTGGGCGTAACAGTAATAATAGTAACTGCTATTATTCAACAAATTATCGAAAATATTATTGCGCCTCGTTTGTTAGCAGGATTTACCGGACTCAATCCCGTTTGGATTTTAGTCGCTTTACTCATCGGCGTTCAAGTGGCTGGAATTTTGGGATTGTTACTTGCCGTACCCCTCGCAGGATTTATCAAAGGAGTTACTACGGTTTGTCGTACCGAACTTTTTGGGCAGAGTTATCCATCGTTAAAGCGTCACTAGGTAAAATCATCGCGATCGCTCTTTAGTAAATCAAATAGCAAAGATCTTCGTCATAAACTTCATCGAGCATTTCAGAAGCAATATGCAAAGCTTCCGCTTGATGTTCCCATTTAGCAGCAGCTTGGGTTTGTCCTAAAATTTTGGCGAGTCCAGCTTGTATATCAGTGTATCTAGAGAGCGTTTCAACAACATCTTCTAAGCTATAGCGCTCTAGCAAGTTTAATAAAGAGGTTTCTAGGTTTCGATCTGAACTGAAGGTAGATAACATTTTTATTTGCCTCGAATAGCGAACTTACAGTTTCTATATTCGGGGATTTTTTGAGGGACTGCTGTGAGATCGACGCTCAAAAAATGTGACTTTACAGTTCTTACAAATTGATACAATACTCAAGATCGTGTGACCGCGATCGCTTTAAACAGTTATCAGTGACCAGTGACCAGTGACCAGTTACTAGTTATCGGGGCAAGTCTTCATTTTTGAGATCGAATTCTTTGTTATACGCAATGATAATTGGGAGGGCGCATGGCGTGCGCCCCTACAATAACTGATAATCGATCTAAGCAGCTACAGCCTCATGGTAAGGAACAAACATCTTTTTCTCGGCTCCACAGATAGGACAGTGCCAATCGTCGGGAATCTCGTCAAATGGCGTTCCAGCAACAATACCAGAATCGGGGTCGCCGACAACGGGATCGTAAATCATCGAACACTGACGACACATCCATTTTTGTGTAGCTGATTTAGCGGGAGGAACCTTACCGTCGAGCGATTGGAGAGCTTCAGTATACTGACGAGCGTGATGATTTTCAATGTGAACTAAGAAACCAAAGTTGCTTGCTGCTTTGCGAAAAATAGCGGCGTGTTCGCGAGACTCTGCCTCTTGTTGTTCAAATTCTGTAGCGGCTGCACCATCGCGATCGCGTCTGGCATCGGCAGCAAAGTTAGGATACATAGTAGTGTATTCGTAGGTTTCTCCCTCAATTGCCAATTCTAAACAACGAGATGCGATCGCTTTTTTCTGCTCCTCCGTAAGGGAACTAACATCGCCTACCGCCAATTCGGGATGTAACAAGCGAAAATGAGCAAAAGCGTGTTCGGTTTCTTGATTTGCCGTCTCGCGGAATAATTTAGAGAGTTCTGGCATTCCTAACTGACGAGTAACTTCCGCAAAAAATAGATACTTGCGATTCGCCATCGACTCTCCCGCAAAAGCATCAGATAAATTTTTGGCAGTATTTGAGTTTGACAGATCCATAGATTGTGTTTCCTCTTGAAAATCGGCTTGTTACTGTTATTCAGTGACTTGTAGGGGCGCATGGCGTGCGCCCTAGAGAGCGACTGGTCGCTGTCAAAGGGAGATCTATAACTTTCGTGTTTGTAACTAGCAACTTGTGTTAGTGAAAGTTAGCGAGCTTAAGCTTGCAAATTTGCATTCTAGAGCTAAAAATTGTCATGGATATGTTTGCTTAACAACAATTTCAACAAAACTGACCGAGGTTGTTGCCTCGAAGAGAACAGAAAAACGCTATTGCCTTAAAAAAATTCTAATTAAGCAAAAGTTGAAGACCCAAAATCGGGCCCGACATCTTGCCAGCGTCCCTGACCGACAGCGCGAACAGCTTCAGCGAGATTGACATCTCCTGTATAAAGGGCGCGACCGACGATAACGCTTTTTACGCCTGCGGGTTCGAGAGATAATAGACTTAGAAGATCGCTCAGAGAACTAATGCCACCAGAAGCAATAATGGGAATTTCAACAGCGGTTGCTAGTTCTCGCAATGCTTCGCGATTGGGGCCGCTCAACGTACCGTCTCGATGAATATCGGTGTAAATAATTGCTGCTACCCCTTGGTTTGCCATTGCTATCGCGAGTTCGGTAGCTTCGACTTGAGAAGTTTCTAACCAACCTCGCGTGGCTACTTTGCCGTTGCGAGCATCGATTCCCGCCACGATTTTACCTGGAAACTGGGCACACAGATGAGAAACTAACTGAGGATTTTCGACGGCGACTGTTCCTAAGATAACGCGATCGCATCCGAGAGCGAGTAACTGAGCGACTGAAGCGCGATCGCGCAGTCCGCCTCCAACTTGTACCGGAACCGCTACCGCCCTTACAATAGCTTCTATTGCGTCTAAATTGACGGATTTGCCTTCTTTTGCGCCATCGAGATCGACTACGTGCAATCGAGTTGCGCCTTCATTTACCCATTGTCTGGCAACTTCGACGGGATTTTCGTTAAATACTTGCGATCGCGCGTAATCTCCTTGATACAAGCGCACGCATTTGCCCTCTAATAAATCGATCGCGGGAATGACTTCCATTAGATATTTCTCATTGTCATTGGGTCATTTCTAATTATTATCTAGATAGAGTTCTAAAATATCGATCGCGATCGGCTATCTTAAGCATAGTGACACGAGCAAAGGGTTAAGACTTCAGTGTTAGACCTCAAACAAATACGAGAAAATCCAGATTTAATACAAGAATTACTCAATCGTCGCAGTGCGTCGAAAGAATACGCTATTGCACCTATCTTAGACTTAGACCGACAACGACGGGAACTAGAAGCAACGCGATCGCAACTACAAGCTCGCAGCAACGAAATTGGTAAACTATACGGTCAGAAGATTAAAAGCGGCGGCGATTCTGGCACTCCAGAAATGAAAGCTTTAAAAGACGAAGGAAACGATATTAAGGCGAAAATTAGCGATTTAGACCCCCAAGAAAAAGAGCTTAAAACGCAAATAGAAACCCTTTTATTACAACTTCCCAACCTACCTAGCGAATCAACTCCCATTGGCAAGGACGAAACCGAAAATGTTGAAATTCGTCGCTGGGGAGATGAATATTTGCCGCAAAATCCCGATATTCTTCCTCACTGGGAAATCGGAGAGAAATTAGGAATCCTCAACTTTGAACGCGCGGTAAAAGTCGCACAAACTCGTTTTGTCAATTTAATCGGTGCGGGTGCGGCATTAGAAAGAGCTTTAATTAATTTTATGCTCGATCGCCAGATTGCGGCTGGCTACCTGGAAGTAATCCCCCCTGTCCTCATTAGCAGCGCTTCCCTACAAGGAACGGGACAATTGCCCAAATTTGCTGAAGAAAGCTTTCAATGCAAAGATGATGACTTGTGGTTAGCGCCCACTGCGGAAGTTCCGGTGACTAATTTCTATCGCGATGAAATTCTTGAAGCGACGCAATTACCAATTAAACACTGCGCTTATACGCCTTGTTTTCGCAGAGAAGCAGGCAGCTACGGCAAAGATACGCGCGGACTAATTCGCTTGCATCAGTTTAACAAAGTGGAGTTGGTCAAAGTCGTCCATCCCGATACCTCAGAAGACGAACATCAAGCGTTGGTCAAAGATGCAGAGGCGATTTTACAAGCGCTGAAACTACCCTATCGCGTTATTGAATTGTGTACGGGAGATTTAGGGTTTAGTGCAGCAAAATGCTATGACGTAGAGGTTTGGTTGCCTTCTGCTGGCAAATATCGCGAGATTTCTAGCTGTTCCAATTGTAGAGATTTCCAAGCGCGACGGGCGAATATTCGTTTTAAAGAAGCTGGGAAAAAAGGCACTCAATCCGTTCATACCCTCAACGGTTCGGGATTGGCAATTGGAAGAACAATGGCAGCGGTTTTGGAGAACTATCAGCAACCCAATGGAACTGTCAAAGTCCCAGAAGTTTTACAACCCTATCTCAAACGAGAATTTTTATAGGGGAGTGTGGTTAATGACCAGCGATCGGTTTCATCAATACTTTCGACTTTCGAGTTTCGACTTTCGACTTTTTTAATCCCCAATCCGCATGACAGCCACAAAGCCATTACCCGTTATAGGATGGCGAGAATGGGTAAATTTGCCAGAGTTAGGGATTTCGCGCATTAAAGCCAAAATCGATACGGGTGCGCGTTCCTCAACTTTACACGCCATTCATGTCGAAAGCTTTCAGCACGACGGACAAGAGACGATTCGCTTTCAGGTTCATCCCTATCAGCGCGACAGTCATTTTACCGTTTGTGCCCAAGCAAAACTGCTCGAATGGAGACAGGTTAGAAATTCTGGTGGAGATTCCCAACTTCGCCCCGTCATTCGCACAATTCTAGAATTAGGCACTCAACAATGGTCGATCGATCTGACGCTTACCAATCGCGATGTTATGGGGTTTCGGATGCTTTTGGGACGCGAGGCGTTACGCAAGCGTTTTTTAGTTAATCCAGGCAATTCGTATTTATTGAGCGATTGTGTCCGATCGTAAAGAAATTTTTTTTAGATAGTGACAATTTTTTGGAGTTCGTGTATATTAGGTTTAGTGTGAGGAGCGAACCAGTAAGAGAACCGAGACGAAACACGGCCAGTCGTCGGTTCTCTTTCTGATTTTAGGGAATTTACGGCAGAAAGCAGAAGAATATAAATTAAACTGACAAATTTTTGAGATTTAAATTGGATTTCGTTTCTCAACTCAACAAGCGAATTGGTGAATTTTCAAGTAGTTTTGTCAGTAAAAAAATTTAAACTCAAAATTCAAATTCTGATTCAGACTCATCGGCAAAGCGACTGCGATTAGAACGCTTGGGTTGCGGTAGTAAAAGCGGTGCGATCGCGCCAAGCATCATTCCCGCCCCAAAACAAAAAGATAATAAAACGCCAACTGGAAGCCGAATCGATTCAAAGGCAATTAATCTAAGAGAAACCGCTTCGACATTTTGAATAGAAAAGATGGCGACGATGGCAATAGCAACAGCCGCGATCGCAGAAGTTAAAAAATTAGTAAAGGTCTTCATATCACAATCCTAGCAGCAGCTTTTGATTCCTTGTATTTAGCGGCAAGTTTAGTAAAAGTTTGGTAGGCTCGTGCGGTACGTTAGAAGTTTTTAACCATCAATATCGCCTTGCATGACTTGAGCGATCGCAACTTTAGCATTATCCTGAAATTCTTTGACGTTGACTCGTCCTAATAATAAAATCGCCAGAATGAATCCAATAGCTTGTATGACAAACACGCTTCCGTATGCCAAAATCGGAGCGTTAAATAAATCTTTGCCTGCATTGAGAACTGTTCCTCCAATAATAACAGCTAATGCTCTCGACATTGCCTGCGCTAATCCCCATGCACCGATAAAAGTCCCTGCGGTTTCTGCTGCTGTTAAGTCTAACATCAAGCTAGTGGCTCCTGCGGTCAGGATTCCAGAAGCTAGCCCAAAAAACAATAACCCAGATTTAAGTAAAGTGCGATCGCTGCTAAATCCTGCCAAAATAAATAAGCCAACACAAAAGGCAGCGAGAAAACATCCGAGTTTAATCGAACGTTGCTTGCCCAAACGCGGTAATACGAAAAATCCCGTTGATGCAATGCCAAATAGCGTTCCCATGCCAAAATAAGCATTAAGCTTGGTAGTTTCCGAAATAGACATTCCAAACACTTCCCCGCCATAAGGTTCCATAACAGCATCCTGGATAAATAGGCTCAACGTCAAAACTAAAAGAAAGCTAAAAAATAATCCAGTTTGGCGATTTGCCGTTAATACTTTAAGAGCGCGACCCAGAGTAATTTGGTCTTCGCGTTCTACAAAAGTCGATCGCGAAGAATAACGAGAATATTTCTTTTCTATTCCTACTGTTGCCAGCAAAGACAACCCAAAAACGATCGCGGGCATAATAATAAATACTGGTTCGACCGTCGCTTTTAATTGTTCTATACTAGTAGCTGCTGCTTGGGAGGGATCGCTAGCGAGTAAGCGAGAGCTAATTATTGCCCCCACGACAATCCCGATCATTAACATCGACCAGACTACGCCAACGAGTTGAGAACGGTTGTCGTCGTCAGTAACATCGACTAGCAAAGCAGTAAACGGGGTAGAACTAGCACTCAAGGCCAAACCGTAGATAGCAAAAATTAGTGCCAATAATCCCGCCCAACTATAGGTAGCAAAACTCCAACCAGTTGCTTGCAAACTACTGCCCAATTGCCAAACTGCTTGCAAGGCGACAAAAGAAATAGTCGTAAACAATGCCGCGCCAATCCAAACGTAACCCGTGCGATGATAGCCAAAGAGCATTTTAGCATCGGACATCTGCCCGAACCAAATCCGCGTCGGACTGACAAGCTGGTGCATAGCGATCGCACCTGCAACTATCCAGGGTAAGACTTGCAATTCGGCAATCATAATTCGGTTGAGAACTCCCAAGGTCAAGAGAGACATAATACCCAATCCCATCTGGAATAAACCCAAACGAAACATCGTCAGAAGATTGATTTTGGGTAAGGGTTTAAGCGAGTTCGATTGAAAATACTGCGAATCGGGCATATCGTTGCTAGTCATGGTAGTGTTCGATGAGATATTATCGCGATCGTTTATTAAAGGGTTTTTTGCTAACTTAACACGCGAGCGAATTTAGAAGTCGAAAGTCGAAAGTCGAAAGTCGGAAGTAAATTTACTTTTGAACTCCCCAACTACTGCACCATCAAAACCGAACAAGGCGCGTGGTGAATGACATAATTACTAACGCTGCCGAGTAACATTTCGCTCAAACCAGAACGACCGCGATGTCCGATGATAATTAAGTCTGCTTGCCAGTCGAGAGCTACTTGACAAATAACGCGAGATGGGCTTCCTGAAATTTGTTTAAATTCTGCGCTGACTCCTACACTAGCAGCTTCTCGCTCGTGCGATCGCAACACTTCCAACCCTTGTCGTTCAAATTCTTCCCACTGTTTTCGCCAAGTCTCCAAAGTAAGATCGTTGCCCACAGCCGGATAAAGTTCGGTTAAATTGGGGGGAATAGGCAGGGGGCTATTGTCTTCCTCCGCCGAGAGAACGTGCAGCAATAGCAATTTACCTTGATGTTTTTCGGCAACAGACAAGGCGCAATTAAAGATTTTTTTGCCCATTTCTGACATATCGATGGCAACAAGCACTCGATCGAACATAATTTATTTTTCCTCATTACAAAGAGCGTAAATTGAAGCAAGCTTATTTTAAGTTTCTCAAATAGCGCTCCTTCTCAAAAAAACGTTTATCAAAGCTAAATCAAAGAAAAGTCTCGATTTTTTGAGTAATAACTCGACCTTGGCAGTGCGATCGCGCTTTTGGAAATACGTAATCGTTCCTTATTTATTCGAGTCATCGAGCTAAAATAAAAGCTTATAAATCTTTTTACAATTATTTGCTATAAAATACTCAGCGCTCTAAAAATATAACTGCTATGTCCTTCCCTTCGGTTCTCAAAACTGCGCCTACCAAGCTTTTAAATACGAGTAACCTTTCTACAGTTGCTTCTGTTGGCATTCACGCAATAATTTTAGGAATAGCTTTACCTGGTCTACCGATTTTCTCGCAAAAAGACAATTCAAGCGAGCGACTTGAGGATGTAGGATTGATCGAGCTAACGCCTGCCGAACAAAGCCGCTTGCCCAATCTATCTCAGCCATCTCTTCTCGATACACCAACTTATCCAGGCGTTCCCCCCATCGATCCTTCACTTTTCAACGCGCCTTCATCCCTGCCAAATCAAACGCCAAGCGGGATCGATCCTTCGCTTTTACCACCCCCGCCGACTTCCCTATCGTTTGGCAATAATAATTTATCGGTTGTGTCGCCGCCGCCGTCGATGCCGCCATTGCCTTCACCGCCACCGACATCGTATTATCCAAGTAATAATACTTGGACGAATTCTTTACCCGCGCCGCCAAGTTTACCAACGCCTCAAAATCTTCCCTCACCGCCTCAAATGCAGACTCCTAATGCAGAACTGCGAAGACAAGATTTTGCCCCAGTTCGAGGCGCGATCGATCCGAGAGATTTGATCAATCAAAGAAATTCTGCGATCGCACAAAGAAACCTGCCACCTGGTTATTACAATGGAATGCCCCAACGAATGGCAGCCAATTCAGAAGCAGGTCAAAGACCAATGCAAGCTAACCCTAGAGAAGCCTTGCAAGAAATGCGAATTCGTCGCTTAGTTGCTGAAAATATTCAAGGTGCAGAAAGTCTCATTGCAGATCGCGCGAATACGACTAATGAAGAAGCAATGAGAAATGATGTTAATTGGAGAGCAAAAACAGGCGACGCGAAACCTGTAGAGGTTAATATTAGTGGAACCTATCCAAAAGCGGCTTGTATGAGAAGGCTAGAAGGAACGAGCGTTTATGGGGTAGTAGTAGACTCGCAAGGCAGAGTTGCCAATGTTCCTTATCGCCCCTATCTAATCAAAAGTGCAGGCTATCCGGTTTTAAATCAACAAGCTTTGAGAGATATTCGTCTGAACAGTTTTGCCAATCAAACAGGACAGCCAAAATCTTTTTTGGTCAAGGTTAATTACGCTTATAACGAGAAAATTTGTCCTTCTGTCGCTGTTGCAAGCCCAAAACCAAGAGAAGAGGGAGCGCCCAGACAGGTTGAAACTTCACAACCCGCCCCAACAGTTGTTAATCCCGCACCAGCAAAGCCCGACAAAGCTCCTGCTGCCTCTGAAGCGATCGCGCCACAACGCCAACTAGAAGGAACCCCCCCCGTACAAACAATTCCCAGACAAGATTCCGAAGCGATCGCGCCAAACCAACTCAAGCCCCGTTTAGAAAATCTGACCCCAGTCACTCCCAGACAAAATTCCGAGCCAAATGCGCCAACTCAACTCAAACCCCGTCTAGAAAATCTGACTCCTATTACGCCTAAAAAAGCGCCAGAAGCTTCTGAAGTAACAGAACCGCGACAACCAAGAGTGGAAATTTCTGTTCCTACGGCTCCTAGAAAAGCCCCAGAAGCCACTCAGACAAACGAACCGACTTCTTCAAGAAAAGTTCCTCAAGCGTCTGAAGCAACGGCTGCTACTAATCCCAGACGCGATCGGGAACGTTCTAGCGCTGCACCAACAACGAATAGAAGAATTGCACCAATTCGTCCTCTTGGTACGGTTGCTCCCAGGAAATCTTCAGAAGAATCGTCTAATTCCTCTGAAACTCCTTCAGAAACATCACAACCATGACTATTTCTAAGAGAATTTTGACGCTGGGAGACGATATTAATACCGATGATATTATTCCAGCTAAACGCGGTACAAATGCCGATCCCAATTATTTAGCCAGATATGCTCTCGAACACGTCATCGGAGAAGGAAAATTATTAGAATACGACATTATTGAAGCTGGTTATAATTTTGGCTGCGGTTCGAGTCGGGAATTTGCACCTATTGCTATTAAAGCAGCAGGAATTAAAAAAGTTCGCGCTCGTTCTTTTGCAGAAATCTTTTACCGTAATAGTATTAATATCGGTCTGTCGTTGGAAATTATTGGCGAAAGTCAAATTAATCCAGTCGTAGAAGCGATCGCATCAGCAGGCGGCTTAATTTCTTTCAATCAAAAACGTATAGCTGGCGAAGTTTCTGTTCCTAGGAGTCTTACGAAGGCGAGATCGCTAACGATGGCAGAAAAAATGATAGCACGAGCGTCGGGAAATGCTTACGTTCGTCCAGGCGAGGTAGTTTTTACGAAAGTCGATTTAGCCATGTCCCACGATGCGATCGCGGGGCCAGTGGCGCAACTTTTCTATGATAGTTTTGGCAAGGATGCTAAGATTTGGAATCGCGATCGCTTGGTTTTAGTCGCCGATCATTTCATCCAGATTAACGATATCCGCAAAGATGAAGGCGCGATAACCATGTATCAACAAATGATACAGTTTGCGCGCGAGCAAGGATGTCATTTATTGGATGTGGTTTCGCCAGGAGAAGCGGCGGGAATTTGTCACGTCCTTTTGCCCGAAAAAGGCTTTATTCGTCCGGGAATGGTCATTGCTGGGACGGATTCTCATAGTTGTACTTATGGCGCTATGGGGTGCTTTTCGACGGGAATAGGAACGACCGATATGGCGAATCTTTTTGCGACGGGAGATATGTGGATTCGCGTCCCAGCAACTATCCTTATCGAATTGTCGGGGACGCTTCCGCAACATATTAGCGCCAAGGATATTATGCTTTTTATTCTCGGTCAAATCGGCTGTCACGGCGCAACGGGTAAAGCGATCGAGTTTCGGGGTAGTATTATCGAACAACTGCCTATCGACGAACGCATGACCCTGGCAAATATGGCGATCGAATGCGGGGCGATGTGCGGTTTGATTGCTCCCGATCGCATTACGCTAGAGTATATTCAAAACCGATCGCAAGAAGAATTTGAAGTTATTGTAGGCGATCGCGATGCTGAATACGATACGTACCGATTCGATTTAAGCGATTTAGAACCCCAGATTGCTTGTCCGCCAAAACCGGATCGCGTTGTCCGTATCAGTCAATTGGGTGAAGTTTCGATTACAAAAGCTTTTATCGGTTCTTGTACTGGCGGAAAACTCTTCGATCTCGCCCAAGCTGCTGAAGTTCTCAAAGGTCGAACAGTCGATCCAAATGTCAGTTTGTTCGTCGTTCCCGCATCACAAGAAGTCCTACAACAAGCCAAATCATTGGGTTACTTAGATATTTTAGAACGAGCGGGGGCACAAATTATTAAATCGGGCTGCGGTGCTTGCATCAATGCAGGAATCGGCGTTTTAGGAAAGGAAGAGACGGGGATTTATGCTACCAATCGCAATTTTAAGGGACGCAGTGGCGATCCCAGTGCTAGTAATTACCTCGCTTCGCCGCGAATAGTTGCGATCTCAGCAGTTAGAGGAAAGATTTGCGATCGCATCGGCGATTAGTAACTTAACTAGTTGTTCGGTACTTCTTCGTGCAACCAACACTAATGCCTACCTGCTTAACAATGCTTCTGCTAAGTGAGAGTTGACGGGTTTGGAAAAGAAATACCCTTGTGCTTCGTCGCATCCCAAGTTTCTTAAATGCGTGAGTTGATGCGAAGTTTCTACGCCTTCGGCGATCGCTGTAATTCCTAATGAGTGAGCTAAGGTAATAATGGTATTAACAATTTCGCAATTGTTGCCGTCAGCGTCAATGGGACTGACAAAAGAGCGATCGATCTTCAGTGCATCGATTGGGAAACGGTGTAAATAACTTAAGGATGAATATCCCGTCCCAAAGTCATCAATGCTGAGTTGAATTTTTTGTGCTTTAATCTCACCCAAAAGTTCGATCGTTTTTTCTCCTCGATCCATCAGCATCGTTTCAGTCAGTTCTAATCGGAGATTTTGTCCATTTAGTCCAGTCCCGCTGAGAATTTTGGTTAATTTATCTACAAAATCGAATTGTTTGATTTGTCTACTTGACAGATTAACGCTAATATGCTTGTTTAAGGCTGAGGGAACTTTTTCTTGCCAAGTTCGCAATTGCCGACAAGCTTCGAGTAAAATCCATTCGCCAATCGGGACAATTAACCCCGTATCTTCTGCGATCGCGATAAAATCTCCAGGGTAAACTAATCCTTTTTCTGGGTGTTGCCAGCGTATCAATGCTTCAAAACCCGTTACTTTGCCAGTCTTAAGAGAAACAATAGGTTGATAGTGTAGCAGAAATTCTTGACGTTCGATCGCATAACGCAAGTCAGTTTCGATTTGAGATAGTTGAAGCGTTTGAGCGTACATTTCGCGATCGAAAACAGCATAGCGTCCTTTTCCTAACGCTTTAGCGCGATACATAGCAATATCGGCATCTCGCAGCAATTCCGTACCATTTTGATAATTAGCCGCACCTAAAACGACACCAATGCTAGCGCCAGCAAACACTTTACGATCTTCTAAATGAATGGGGGAGGTAAGTTTATCGAGCAATCGTTCGGCGATCGCGATCGCTTCTTTAAAATCGTTGATATCCTCAAGGAGAATAGCAAATTCATCTCCACTCAAACGAGCAACAGTATCCGTTTCGCGAGTGCATCCTTTGAGGATGCGGGAGACAGCCATTAATAGGCGATCTCCTACGGCGTGTCCAAAACTATCGTTAATAATTTTGAAGCGATCGAGGTCAATAAACAAGAGAGCAAATAAATAATTTGTGTTTCTTTGACTGCGTTGGAGTGCTTTTTGTAAATGTTCCATCAACAAAGTTCGATTGGGTAAACCCGTCAGTGCGTCGTGTAAAGACTGTTGCAGGAGTTTTTGTTGGGTTTGCTTGTGTTTGGTAATTTCTTGATGGAGTTTGCCAATAACTTCTTCTAATTGTGCGGTTCTTTCTTGAATTTTTAGCTCTAATTTGGCATTTAACTGGCAAATTTCTGCTTTAGCGGCTTGCAAAGCTAATTGATGTTGGATGCGAACCACAATTTCTTCAATTTGAAAGGGTTTAGTGATGTAGTCTACTCCACCGACTTGAAACGCTTTTACCTTATCAAAAACATCATCCAACGCACTTAAAAAAATGATAGGAATCTCGCGCGTCTGTTCGTCAGCTTTTAGTTTCTCGCAGACTTGATAGCCATCCATTTCTGGCATTTTAATATCTAATAAGATGAGATCGGGAGCGGCTTTTTTAGCTGTAATCAATGCCATTGCACCATTTTTCACGCAACGAACTTGATAGCCTCGCTTAGTTAGCGATACCGACAAAATCCGCAAATTATCGGGAGTATCGTCAACGACTAAAATATTTCCACCAGAAGAATTTGACTGCGTGTTATTCATAAATTGACGGCTTCTTGAGCGAGATTCATAATGCGATCGAAATCAAAATTATCGACTTCTTTCTCAATAGCTTGAACTAAAGCTTGATGTTCTTCTGCGATTTGGGACAATAATCGAGCAATTCGTTGCTCGTCAATCGACTCAGCCGCCTCAGCAAGTTCCCTCAACCATTCATCCGGCATAATCGCTAATGCTGTGGCAGTTAATTTTTCAATAGTGATAGCGCCAGAGGTATCGTGAGAATCAATCTCCTCATAGATATAACGCACGCCAAGATATTGAGCCATTTTTTCAAAAATAACTCGTTCCTGAAAAGGTTTGCGTACAAAGTCATCGCAACCCGCCGCGAGAACTACTGCTTTTTCTTCTTCAAGAGTACTAGCAGTTAGAGCAAGAATGGCTGTCGCTTGTCCTTGGAGGTGAGATTTAATTTGTTGCGTAGCTTCATAACCGTTCATCACAGGCATTCGCATATCCATCCAAATAAGATGGGGTTGCCAATTTTGCCAAATTTCTACGGCTTCTTGTCCGTTGCTAGCTTCTTTGACGACAAACCCAATGGGTTGTAGTAATTTTAATAATAATTGTCGGTTTTCCCAGCGATCGTCTACTACTAAAATCCGATATTCTTTTTGGTTGGGTTCGAGTCCAATAATTCTTTGAGTTGGTTTTTGTCCTGTAATTTTACTCGCTTCACTAACTAAAGCTTGGATATCAAATTTAAAAATACTTCCCTTACCCAATTGGGAACTAACCGCAATCTTGCCTCCCATCAGTTCGACAAACTTTTTAGTAATCGGTAATCCTAAACCCGTTCCTTGTTGCGATTGTTTTCCGGTTTCGGTTTGAACAAATGCTTCAAATAAACTCTCCATTTCTTCGGGTGCAATGCCTGCGCCAGTGTCTTCAATTTCAAAGTAAATTGTCCTTTGTTCTTGGTTTCGATCTAGGACAGGCGAGACGCGAAGTATTACACTTCCTGCATTAGTAAATTTGATAGCATTGCTTAATAAATTAATTAAAACTTGACGCAGTTTTTTGTCATCAGTTTTGATATATCGAGGTAGATCGTTACTTTGTTCGATAATAAACTCTAAACCTTTAGATTCTGCTCTGAGTGCCAACATTTCTTCGATTAAGTCTATCAAGGCATATAAATCGAAATCTGTCGGATAAAGAGTCATTTTTCCAGACTCGATTTTGGCTAAATCTAGTACGTCGTTAATGAGAGAAAGTAAATGTTCGCCGCTGCGATTAATAATGCCAATATTCTCTTGTTGTTGTTTGGTTAGAGAGGTTTCTCGATTCATCAGTTGGGAGAAACCCAAGATGGCGTTAAGAGGCGTTCGCAATTCATGGCTCATATTTGCCAGAAATTCGCTTTTAGCGCGGTTGGCTAGTTCTGCTACTTCTTTGGCGTGTTGTAGTTCGGAAGTTCTTTGTTCTACTCTGGTTTCTAACTTTTGATTATTCTGTTCTAATTCTTGATTGACGCGATCGAGTTGTTGATTGGAAAGCGCTAAATTAGCAAAAGAAGCTTGTAGTTGTTGCGCCATCTCGTTGAAAGATTGCGATAATACGCCTAGTTCTACAATACCTTTGACTTCTACTTGTTGGTTCAAATCTCCATGAGCGATCGCGACAGATGCCTTACCCAAACGCAGAATTGGTCGTGCAATCCAACGAGAGGTCATCAATCCCAACAAAACTGCGACTAAAAAAGCTGCAAAACAAAGAAAGATGGTTGTCTGAGTGTTGGCATTAATCTGTGCCATAAAGTCTGATTCGGGTATGGTAGTAACGACCAACCAATCTAAACCAAATTCATCTTTCCAAGGAGTTACTCGAACGAACTGACGCTTTCCTTGTGATTGAAATTGTAGTTTTTGTGCTTCTTTAATTCCTTGAAAACTACCAAATTTTTGTTGCAAATACTTGGCTGTTGCTTGAATTTGAAAGTCAGAACTATTGATAGAATTCAATCTTTTGGCTGCACCATTGACCAGAATAAAAGGCTTTTCGGGACTAGAACTACCAATTAATAACCCATCGCGTTCGATAATAAAAGTTTTGGCTGTTGGACTAATATTTAATTGTTTTAAGAAATCGCTAATTGCTCCTAATAGTAAATCGACACCAATAACACCAACTAAGCGATTATTGCGATCGTAAATAGGACTATTAATTGTAGCTGCCCAAATGTCAGGATTATCTTCCCAGTTATAAACGGAAGTCCATTTTAATTTGCCTGCTTTAACCGTCTCTGTATACCATTCTTCTTCTAAAGGTCTATAGTCATGAGAGACTAACTCTATTTTGATACGATTACCCCGATTATCTGTAACATAGGTATAAGTTTTCCCTTTTGTCGTTGGCGAAAGTTCGTCTATTGTAATCCCCTTTCCTGCCATATATCTTCCTGCACCAGCATATTCTCCTGTCGTCAAGGCATAACCTATAAAAGATAAATTTGGGTAAGCTTGCAGTTGCTTCCAAAAATAATGCCCTGCTGTCTTATAGTTTTTTAGATCCAACAATCCTAATTCGATCGCATCGAGATTGATTTGATTGATTTTTTGAGGTGTTTCTAGATAATTATCGAGATGCTTGGAAACTAAATTGCTACTTTTATCCATCAAGCGATCTGCAAGATCGTTAACCGCTTGCTGACCGTTTTTAAAAGAAAGATAACCTACAATCCCTACCGCACCCACAACTTGCAACACAAAAGGCAATACTAAGACTAAGCGCAGGGGCAATCCTTTAATTTTCTTAACTTTCTTAATAGCTTGCTCTTTTGAGGACGCGATCGCGTTAGGCAATTCCATGTTTTTTCGCTGCAATGACGGGCATTTAGACAAATTAGCTTTCTAGTTATAGATTGCCCAAAAATTGCTCTAGAATAACATCTTAAAAAACTATCTGCGATCGCCTTACCTTATTAAACTTGCCCAATTTCTATAATATTCCCATCAGGATCTTGGGTAAAACAAGCCGATCGCCCCGATGCACTCATTTGTATGGGATATCCTTGAGATTGTAATCGCGCGATCGCTTCTCCTAAGTTCTCAACTGCTACGGCAAAATGCGAATTTTGACCCCATTTTTCTGCATTATGTAATGTTTTAGTAAGTTCGGGACGAGCAATTAAATGAATCTGATAATCGCCGATTTGATACCATGCTCCAGGATATTTTAAGACGCGATCGATTTTAGATAAACCTAAAACATTGCTGTAAAAATGTTCGGCTTTTTCCAAATTAGAAACTAAAATTGCAGTGTGAAGACATTTAGTGATTTTCATAAAAATTTAAATTTAATTTAATACAACTTAAACCGACTGGTTTAATTGTTTTGAGTCCATTTAAATGGACTTTACTATGTTAGCCAGGAAATTAATTTCCTGGCTAGTTAGGCAATGCAATAGCCATAGTTGTTTTAAACTTGTAACTCATTACAAGTTCTTAATTAACAACTACTATAGCGAGTCTAAAAGAATCATGAACATGGTAGTGCGAGCGTCCCGCTCGCACTACCGGGCACGCTACGCTTTCCGCACTACTGTTTATAAATCAAATAGACCCGCTATATAAGACTATTTTTCGACTTTTACGCCTTTCCAAAAAGCAACGTATCCTTCAATATTTTTTGCTTTTTCTTTAGCAGAAGGATAGTACCAAGCAGCATCTTTATTTTGTTGCCCGTCCACTTCAAGCGTATAATAACTGGCAACTCCTTTCCAGGGACAAGTTGTATGAGTATTACTGTCTTTGAAATACTCTTTGTTAATCGAATCGGGAGGAAAATAATAGTTATTTTCTACAACTTCGCAGTTGTCGCTTTCGGCTAAAGTTGCACCATTCCAGATTGCTTTTGGCATGAGTAATTCTATTTAATAAACACTCCACATAATATTATGCCGCGAAAAAGCCAAGAATATCTTAAAGTGCGATCGCATCTGCTACTACAACTTATCGATAAACTTTTGATGTAAAGCTTCAACGCGATCGAGAATTACGACAAATTCTTGACCGAAGGGAGTTAGATGATACTCAACTCTTGGAGGAACTTCGGGATAGCTTAATTTATCGAGAATCCCAAATTGAACCAATTTTGCTAAACGCTCGTTTAATACTTTCGTTGTCAACCCATTTTTCGTTTTTACCAATGCTCTTGGACGATTTACTCCACTGCGAATTTGCATCAAGATGTGAAGCGTCCATTTACACCCCACGCAGTCTTCAAACATAGCAATTAATCTGCTTGAAGCTTCGGAAAAAATTCTTGTACTCTGTTGGTTTTGCGAGTTCGCATTTGCAACCAAAACGTACCTACCTTACGAAAAAGTACCTTCTTGCGGATCGAAGTATGAGTTTTTTATAGTCGGTTTGTAGCTAAATATAACAACAAGGAGTCGCTTTATGAAAAGCAAAGGTATCTTTTACATGGGTCGTGGCGATTGTGGCGTTTGCATTCAAGTCGATCGCGCGATCGTCCAACATCTCGATCCCAACTGCTACGACTTAGAATATATCGATCTTAGCGAAAATCGCGATCGCATCGCCGAAGCAGAGTCCGCAGGGGTGAAAACCCTTCCCGCTTTGGTTTTAGAAGGACGGGTTTTTCATATCAACTTTGGAGCCGAGTTATCTGCGATCGTATAAACTTATGGATATTCCCAGCATTTTATCAATTCAAATCGGTTTGCCCAAGCAACTTGGAACCGAAGGCGCGATCGATTTAATGGATCGACCTTGGACGACTGGTTTCTTCAAAGAACCAGTCGCGGGAGCTATTTATCTTGGAAAAACGAATCTTGTCGGAGACGGACAAGCAGATCTCATCTTACACGGAGGTACTGAAAAAGCGGTTCTCGCTTATGCAGCAAAACACTATCCGCAGTGGCGACAGGAACTCAATTTACCCAACTTTCCCTACGGTGCGTTTGGCGAGAACTTTACGGTTTCTATGCAGGCGGAAGAAGATGTTTGTATTGGCGATATTTTTGCGGTAGGCGAAGCACGGATTCAAGTATCGCAACCGAGAGAACCTTGCTGGAAACTTGCACGAAGATGGCGCAGGAAAGATTTACCCAAGCGGGTAATTACTAGCGGTCGTTCTGGTTGGTATTTTAGAGTGTTATCTGAGGGGATTGTAGAAAGCGGATTGCCGTTGTTACGATTAGAACGTCCATTGCCTCAATGGAGTATTGCGCGGGTTAACCAAGCATTTTATCGAGGTGGGGAGGATGTTTCCGAACTTGCATCGTGTCCGCTATTATCTCCGAGTTGGAGACAGTATTTTTATAATCGTTCGTCTTAAAGAATATTTATCTTGCTTTCTTTATCGATCGCGAGCGCAAAACCTACTTTCATTAGTACGAATCGCTAAAATAATTTTAGGGATTGTTTGACACGATTAAGACCATGTTGAAGAAATTTGTATCCCGCCGAAGCTTGGTAATAGCGATCGCGACAGGACTTGGTTTAGTGACTCCTCAGTTAAGCATTGCACAAACGACTGTTGCCAAAACCTCTACAGAACTTCCTATCGTCGAATCGGCAGGGTTGGAGCCAGATTTAAACGTGCCTTGGTCAGAACTTGTGAGCGTCAACGACCCCTTTGAAGGAAACTTTTTGGCGGTTTTTGACCGCAACGATCTACAAGATGAGCGATCGCGAAAAGTAATTAGCCTCTGGAGTCGCAATTCGATTCGCGTGTTGCTAAGTACTAACCAACGAGTTTGTAGTGGCTCAAGCGATTATTTTTTTTATAATTGGCGCAAATGGGGTGGAACGTGTTTTAATAGCACTACAGCGATGACAGTCCGCCAACTGTATGTCAAAGTCGGCGATCGCATCGTGCTACTAACGGGTGAAAATGGAAACTTCCCCGTCAATCAAGAATTAGTAACTGCACTCAAAAATGCTCCCGATGGAAACGCAAACATTCGTTTAGTGTTAGAAGGAGGAGAAACTGTAGACAGCGAAATTGGTCAGGAAACAGTAAAAGTTTGGCGAGAAATTTATTAGTAAGAATTTTTTTTACAGGGAAAGCTGCTAGCAACAAAGGAAAAAAGGATTGATAAGCAACTACCATCACTTTTTAAAAAACATCTTTCATCCCTCTTAAACGACCAAAAACCCTAACTGAATCGCTACTCCCTATTTCTGACTGGATTGCTTCGTCATCCCATCGCAAAAAGGGATTAGTCTGCTTTTCTACACCTAACAGCGAGGGAACGGTTGCTTCTCCCTGGCGACGTGCATTTTGAACTCGATCGTATCGAGTTTGTAAGTCTGAGTTTTGGGAATCGACGCTGAGAGCAAATTGTAAGTTTTTTAACGTGTATTCGTGAGCGCACCACACTCGCGTATTATCGGGTAAGTTTCTTAATTTACTCAAAGAATTAACCATTTGCGCGGGAGTACCTTCAAATAATCTGCCGCAACCGCCAGCAAAGAGCGTATCGCCACAAAATAACTCTCCCGTATCGTCTGGGGATGCGGGAGGAAAATAATAGGCGATGTGAGCGCGAGTATGTCCTGGGACGAAGAAAACTTCGGCGACTCTAAGTGCAAATTCTACGCGATCGCCCTCTTTTAAAAATACCTGTTGTCCTGGAATTCTACCGCGATCTTCTACTCCCCCATAAACGCAAAGATTGGGAAAATGCTGCATTAATTCTCGGTTTCCCCCAACGTGATCGTTGTGATGGTGCGTATTAAAAATGGCAATTAATTCAGCACGTAGCGTATCTAAACACCGTAAAACGGGTTGTGCTTCTGCGGGATCGACGACCGCTGCTGTATTGCTTTCGGGGTCGTGGAGTAAGAAAATATAGTTGTCAGATAAGGCTGGAAGTCGTTTTACCTGCATCGATCTTTTCCTCTAATGACTTTTTTATGATAAATTGCGATCGCCTTTTTTGTCCTGACCAAAAAGCGTGATAATAACTACGTAATTAAATTCATCAAGGCAGCATGATCAAAATTACGTTGGATCGGGAGTGCTTGCATAATCTGGATCTATCTCCAGTTAAAACGATTATGGATCGCATTTTTGAAGAAGGCGCGATCGCTTCCTACGAGCAACAAATTCACTTAGAATTTGACTATTTTCGCGACCCCACCGATCCTAGAGAACTTTCGGAGATCCCAGAAATTCGGCTTTGGTTTTTGCGCTTAGATGCCGTTTATCCCTGGATTCCTTTCTTTCTCGATTGGAAAGCGGGAGAATTGGCACGCTATGCAGCGATGTTAGTTCCCCATCAATTTAGTCGCAACGAAGGGATTCAATTCAATCCAGAAGCTTTAGAAATTTTTGTGATGCAGAAAACCTTTGTTCTAGCAGACTGGCTAAAACAACAGGAAATTCCCAGTCAATCGCGTCTGAGTGCGATCGCGCAAATGTTTGGTTACGAGTTTGATGATTCTTTCTTTAAATTGCTTCAATAGAAATTAACGCAACAGCAACAAAATTGTTTGCATCAAACCAACAATAAATCCTAATACACCGCCCAAATTAACAATCGCCTGCAATTCGTTTTTAACAATCCCTTCTACCGCCAATTCTAATTCTTGAGGAGAAGTTGCTTTCACTCTAGCAATAATTACTTGGTCTATTGACAAAATAGGAATAATCTGCTCTACTAGCTTTTCTAAATCTTCTTCGAGATAGCGCTCTAAAATGAGGGCAAGTTCTTTGCCAATCGCGACTAAAGAAGTGTTAACAGCTACAGAAGATTGAAGCCTATTGACAATTAGCACGGCAACCCCATCCCAATCGATTGATTTACCGAACTCTTGAACGAACTGAGAACCACTTTCTTGAATATAGGCACGAACTGTATCGCGAGTTGTTTTTCTTAGCTGTCGGACTGTGGAGATAGGGAGGTTTTGCAGAGAAAGACTTTGCAGCCATTCTCGCAAGCGACTGCGTACTTCTAGCGAGAGCAATAATTCTCTCAAACGGGTATTTGCCAAGTCTTTTTCGTCTAAGAAAAACGTTCGCAAACGGGCGAGGGTGTTGCGCAGTCCGAATAAATTCGCGACTACCCAATAAGTCCCGCTAGTTTTTTCTCGAAAACTATCATCGATGACTTGAATGTTGCGATCGGTGAGAAAATCAATAAGTGCAAGTCGGATAACATCTGGAGAAATAACGGCTTCGAGCAACCAATCAGCTAGTTGTTTTGCTTGACTATTATTGAGGCGAAATTCTAAAAGGACTTTATCAAAAATGTTATCGATTTGTTCTTCGAGGAAGTCTTCTCGACGCGATAAAGCTTTTAAAAGTCGCGGTAACGATTCACCAAATAAATCTCGCAAAATATCCGAAAGGATTTTAGCCGTTTTTTGTTGCTTATCTGCTCGAATTTGCTTGATTGCTAAATCGAGTAACCAGCGAATCGCCGCTTCAACTCGTTCGGTTGCTAGCAGTCGCTTGGCTAACCTTTGTAACTCTTCTGGGGTAAGAAGAGAACCCATAATAGTATCGGAAATTCGCTGGGCGAGACGTTCTTGGTTAGCGGGGATTAAACCAGGAGTGAAAGGAAGTTTGCGCTTGCCTATATAAATAGGTTTGTAGGGACGAAATAGCATTTTGATGGCTATATCGTTCGTAAAATAGCCGATAATAGCCCCGCCCAAGGGGGGCACAACGAATGTCCATAAGGTGGCTAAGTCCAACTGCGATCGCGTCCGTAAATGCGTAGGTCTATTTTTTAACTACTAATACTCCCATCATGCCATTAGCAATGGGGTAGTGAACAGCATTGACAAATCCCGCATCCTGAGCTAGTTTAACCTGCTCTACTCCGGTGGGAAATCTCTCTAAACTGGGACTGATATAGGCATATTCTTCAGTCAATCCAAAACTTTGAGCCGTAGGAACGACAATGGTTTGTAGATACCAATCTTGAAATGTCTGCATCAATGGATTATCGGGACGATGGAAATCAAGAATTGCTGCTTTGGCATCTTTTTTGAGAACGCGACGAAGTTCTTGCAAGCAGCGGGGAATATCGATAACATTCCTCAAACCATAGCCCATCGTAGCACAATCAAACGTATCGCTATCGAAGGGTAAATTAAGGGCATCTCCTTCTACCCATTCAATGGGAAGGGGCGCAAATAAATTAGAATTTCTTTGATGAGCGATCGCCAATTGTTCTTTAGAAAAGTCAACGCCAATAACTTTACCCGTCGCACCGATTTGACGCGCTAGCAGTTGTGCTAAATCGCCGCTACCGCAGCATACATCCAATCCTATATCGCCAGGAGCCGGATCGCTCCATTTGACCGCCATAAGCTTCCAAATGCGATGTTGTCCCAAACTCAACCAATTATTTAATCGGTCGTATACGGGAGCAATGCGATCGAATATTGCTTGAATTTCCGATCTAGTCGGTTGATTGTTTTGGCTATTAGGCAAGTCAGTACGATTGAACTCAGATATTTCTATTATCTAATATCTAATGTCGCGATCGCGCCTTGCAGTCTATTAAAGCAATTGCGATCGATTATAGAGGCTCGATATATCGTGTCTGTACAAAAGTCTCCCTTGTCCTTTTAGTAACTAATCACTGTTCACTAGTCAGGAGTCACTGAATAGAATGTAGGTTTAGGTAGGCGTTTGATGTATTCTCGCAACACTTGAGCCATACTTACATCCTTCTGTTTTGCATAAGCTTTTAATCGCTCTAAATCTTCCGAGCTTAAGCGTATTTTTAGTACTTCATCTTTAGTCATTGTGGGTACAACAGACTACAATTTAATTATGCTAACACGGAAATAGACGGGCAGTAAAAGGCGATCGCCAATGACGACACAAAGATGGACGGATGAAATGCTAGATAGTTTAGCGGGAACTGTTGACGGGTTGAGTGGAACTGTTCGAGGATTAGGCGAAAGAGTTGAAGACTTAGCAGAATCCGTCGAACAGACTAATAACAACGTCGATCTACTTGTTGGGGCCGTAAATGCTTTTATAGAGCGCGATACAGAACGCAGTGAAGAAATTAGACAGTTGCGAATTGATTACGAGCAATATAAACGGGAAAACGACAATCGTTTCAATACGCTATTAGAAGAAGTACGATTTTTAATTCGCAAACTTGGAGAAAATAGATAAAAAAGCTGGAAATCTTCTTTCTTTGATGTTATTGAAATGGTTAGCTATTTGGGGATTCCTTTGCTTTCGATTTCTAATCGATCGCAATATGGGTGGCGGTGGTTGGAATGAAGTCGATGTTTTGCCACTTGCTCGACATTTCGCCGATCCAACCTGGGTTGCTAAGGACTGGTATCTCAATCAGCCTGCTGGCTATCGCTTTTTGTTTCAAGTCTTGTTTGGTAAAATTGCAGCTGTTTGGGGATTTCTTGCGATCTCACTCATCGGAAGAGCGATTTGCTACGGTTTATTTGCGCTTGGTTTTGTTCTCCTGGGACAAAAATTGAAACTTTCTTTTTCTGGATTATGGCTTGCGCTGTTTTTATTTGTTAGCGTTGGTTATTACTCAGAAGATTGGGGACAAGGAGTAATAGCAAATGAATGGATGATAGGAGGACTAGAAGCCAAAGCAGTTGCTTATAGTTTGCTTCCCCTCATCGTTCGATTAATACTGGATAAACGCTATCGTTTGGCGGTTTTTTTGTCGGGGTTGGCAACTTCTTTTCACGTACTAGTCGGAGGATGGATATTCCTAGCGATAGTGGGATGGCTTTGGTGCGAATGGGCAAAGCCCACGCTACGCGATTGCCCTCCGGGCAGCACCAAGGGCGATCGCAAAACCCAACCGCAAGAACTTGGCTGGATTTTATTATGTTATTTAATTGGCAGTATTTTTGCTATTCGACCTGTTTTGGATTATTTGTTAATTCCCACGCCTACTGATGCCGTGTCTCCCTCTTATATCTATGTTTTTTTACGACTACCGCACCATCTCAATCCACTCTCCTGGAAATTATGGCAATGGGTGAAGTTAGGGATTTTTCTGAGTTTGTTAGCTGCAAGTACCGCCACGATTCGATATTATCAGCGATTAAATCGATGCGATCGTCTAACTGAATCTTATACCGCCTGTTGGGAATTCGCTCAGTTTGCCTGGATAACCCTCGTCCCTGGCGCTTTAGGAATCCTCATTGCACCATTCGACGAACGAGGACAATTTTTGCAATATTATCCCTTTCGTCTAGGAGACGTTATGCTCTCTTTGAGTACCTATGTGCTTGGGGTACGTGCATTGCAATTTGTCGTAGGAGTCAAGCGTCAGCGACTTTTACAGATAATTTTCCCGTTTATAATTGCTGTGGCTTGTTACTTTCAAGCGACGAACTTTTACGGTCAAGTTTTTGCATTACAAGAATTTCCCAGCAAACCACAGGATGTAGATGAAGATTGGCGAGATTGCAGCGATTGGATACGCCATCATACACCTAAAGATACAGTTATCATTTCTTCCCCCGTAGAATTTACTAATTTTACCTGGACTACAGAACGGGCTACCATTGCAAAATTTAAACTTCTTCCCCAAACCAAGACAGGAATTGTTAACTGGTACGAACGCTTGAGCGATTTAAGCGGGCAAGTTTCTCCTTGGATGAATCTCAAGCGAACCAACGATAATAGAGATATCATTCGTCAAAGGCTAAGTGAAGGCTACGATCGCCTTACTACTACTCAAGTAGTGAAATTGATGAATAAGTACCAAGCCAGTTTTTTTGTGACTAACAACAAACATCAACTAAAATTGCCAATTGCCTATCGCAATTCAAGTTATATTCTCTATCGCCAACCTGTATCAAAGTAAATCATCATTATCCTACGGGCGAATAGTCGTTCGCCCGTACACATATTAATTAGGATTGTTTAATCGAATTTAATATCATTTATCCTGATGTATGCAGTTCGCGATCGCTATTTAATAGCTAATACAAGTTTTAATAAATTCTTCTACTCCGTTTACGGGAATTATTTTAATATCTAACTGACTTGCTACTTCTTCTACAGTCAAATCGTCTAAAAATTTCTGTTCGTCGTGTTTCAACATAACCGATGGTAATAAAATCGCTTCTCCTAATTCTTTTCCTTTTAATCCTTCTAACAAATCTTGTCCGGTAAGCAACCCCGTTACCGTAATTTCTTGTCCCCAATAATTACTGTTTAAAGGGGCTAATTCAATCGTTAATCCTTTTACTTTATTTAGTTGTTTTACTAAAGGTTGAAAAGCAACTTCAACAGCATTTCCTACCACCCAGGTAAATTTTCGAGGCTTCTGTAACTCAGCAGGCAACATCTTTTTAGCAATGGTTTGAAATTGTTTGATAAACTGACGAATCGAACCGACTCCATTACCAATTTGAGGATAATCTTCGTAATGAGTTTGAGGCGGTAATTCTTGGCGAGCAATAAGAAACCATTCATCAGCTAACCAAGCAAAATTGCTGCCTAATTTCTGTCTAAATTTTTCTTGTAATTGTTGGACTTGTGCAATGACTTCTGTGGCTTTTTCTTGAGTGACGGGAATTAATTCATTATCGCTCGGACGAAAGCGAGTTAAGCCAACAGGAACCACCGCAGCCGATGCGATCGCGGGAATTTCTCCTTCATGAAATGAAGCTAAATCTAATAACGTTCTCTCCAAATGAATTGCATCATTAATCCCCGGACAAACAACGACTTGTGCATGAATTTGCAAGCGTCTTTCTTGAAACCATTTAAACTGTTCCATGATTTGTCCCGCGCGAGGATTTTTGAGTAAACGAATGCGTATATTGGGTTCTGTAGCGTGAACGGAAACATAAAGAGGAGAGAGACGCATTTGTTCGATACGCTGCCATTCTTTTTCAGTTAAATTGGTTAGCGTTAAATAACTTCCATAAAGAAAACTCAAACGATAATCATCATCTTTTAAATAAAGACTTTCTCTTTTTCCTGGCGGTTGTTGGTCTATAAAACAAAAAGGACAGCGATTGTTACACTGAATTAATCCATCAAAAAGAGCAGTTTCAAATTCTAATCCTAAGTCCTCATCATAATCTTTTTCTAGTTCGATTAAATGATTCTTTCCCGCCGCATCGATAACTTCTATTTCTAAAACTTCATCGGCACATAAAAATTGATAGTCGATCAAATCGCGAGGTTGAGTACCATTAATTGAAACAATAGAATCTCCTGGTTCAAATCCTATTTCTGACGCGATCGAGTCTGGAATTACTTTACTAATTCGAGCAAGATTAATAGAAGTTTTACTCATATTTGTATATTTCATAAATTTACTTACGACTGAATAAGCATTTCAGTCCATTTTAATGGACTTAATCTATGAGACTCTTAATTGATTAAGAGGCGGCTAATGCGACTGCTGCAAAATGTGAGTTTGAGCCAACTAACAAAACGATAAAATACCGCACGAAATGCCTCTAAAGCTACTCTTCGAGAAGCTGCTAGCGTGTCTACGCTCAAAGTATCTAAATTATGATTTGACCAACGTCTTCTCAAACCCCCTGCCAGTTTATGTCAAAGAAGAAATGAAGTATAGGCACAGAAGACAAGGATAAAACATAAATAAATGATTTAGCAAATCTTGTAAAGCTTTTTTGCAAGGTTATGATTGCTTTAATTGGAGATATTTGAAAGTATAATTTGCTAGATCTGCAATCCTTATAATCTTGAAAAATAAAGTATTTATGGGCAAAAAAACGCAAATATTTAGCAAAATTAAGTTTTGATATATCTCCATTGCAGCGAATCAAAAGAGGAAAATTATGAAAAAATACATGGCTGAATTTTTGGGAACCTTCTGGTTAGTTCTAGGAGGTTGCGGTAGTGCTGTCCTAGCAGCTAACTTTGGTGGCGAAGGCAACCCACTCGGACTAGGATTTTTAGGAGTTTCTTTGGCTTTTGGACTTACCGTATTAACGATGGCTTATGCGGTCGGACATATTTCTGGCGGTCACTTTAATCCTGCCGTTTCTTTTGGTTTATTTGCTGGAAAACGCTTTAATGGTTCGGATTTACTCCCTTATATTGTGGCGCAGGTTTTAGGGGCGATCGTTGCTGGAGGGGTAATTTTTGCGATCGCTAGTGGTAATGGGGCGCTAGATCTTAGCGGCTCAAATCCGTTAGCTACTAACGGGTATGGAACCCACTCACCAGGCGGTTACGGTCTATTGTCTGCTCTCATTACCGAGATCGTCATGACTTTTATATTCTTAATCGTTATTATGGGAGCCACCGATCGCATAGCCCCTGGAGGATTTGCTCCTGCGGCTATTGGTTTAGCATTAACCTTAATTCACTTAATTAGCATCCCCGTAACGAATACCTCTGTAAATCCGGCGAGAAGTACGGGAGTTGCGTTATTTTGCGGCAATGGGGAAATTATTGCTCAATTGTGGTTATTTTGGTTGGCACCGATCGTTGGTGCAGTGCTTGGCGGATGGTTCTATGCGAATTTCCTAGAAACTGCTGTAGAAACCAAGCCTTTAGAACCCATAGAAGCCGCTTTAAAAGAATAGGGGTCTATAGTCTTTTTTAAATCGCTAACAGATGAGGGGCTGCGTGCGGAAGTAAATTCCGCACTTTAAAAACCCCATCTCCTCGGCAAGCTGGCGCTGTGCCGAGAGTCTTCTGCCGACATTAAGATAAAAACTTTAAAATTCAGTTGGCGAAGTAGTATTGTCTTCTAAAAAGACATCTAAAAATTTGTAAGTAATACCAT
>JALOOL010000267.1 GCA_025454425.1 Hydrococcus sp. Prado102
GACCGACTTCTTGAATGAGCGGCATCAAATCGATGTTGCTGATGAGTTCGCCTGTTTTTGTACGGTATTCCATGCGATCCATTATTCCGCCGATTTTTGCCATCTTTTCGCCCAAACCAAGACGATTGAGGACTTTCACGCCATTCGACCACAGCGAAATTCCGGCTCCTACCGGACGCAGTTCTTTTACTCTGTCATAAATCTCAACTTCAAAGCCTGCCTGACGTAAGGCGATTCCAGCCGTTAATCCGCCGATGCCAGCACCCACTATAACTACTTTCAAGTCGTACACTTGCGTTCCTCCTTTTTCGTATGACGCTTGACGTTATCTCGCGCAGGCAAAATCTGTCACAACAGGCTACTAAATGAGTAAATGAGTTTTTGCATCAATTCATACAATTAGAGGCATTGATTAGAAAATTCAAAGATTGAATACTGCATACAGAACACGGTAGGCATAGATTAAGAAGCTTTTAAATATTACCTTTGACGCAGTTAAGGACAGTCGCATCGAGCAACAACCTACAAAAAAATATCTTATAATGTATTAATAAATACAGAAAATTATTTGTGCAGACACACTGCTGCAAAATTGTTTCATTTTAATTTCCTGAAGCGATTTAAACCTCTTTCCGAAGTATGAATCAATGGCAACTTTATAAACAACTAGAATTAATTCCCGATTCAATACCTAAACAGCCAACTAAACAGCCAGTCTTAACATTGCCTCTACAATTAGCGTGGAAAGTATTCATTGACGCACTTGCCAACGAGCTAGTCTACGAACAACAAGTAGAATATTTAGAACGCTGTTTGGCACAAAGTCAGAGCGAGTCTTATCTAACCAGAAAGACCTGGCGCAAGCTTTGGAGTCTCATGGAGTAATAATTAGATTTTTAGTAATCTAAAATACAAAATACCGTATACAAACAGGTTATTTTTGAGCGGTAGCGATCGCAACTGTAGACTGTTAGGTTGGGTTTCGTACCTCAACTCAACCAACTTAAGAATGCGATCGCGATTTAAAAATAGCAAGGTTTGTGTGAGGAATGTTGGGGATGACAAAAATCGGAAAATCGATCCTATCGGGAGTCGTCTTTTCATCAATTGTTTTATTACCATTCGTTGCAATAGCGCAAGAGATTAATAGCATCGAATTAGAAACAGATGATAATGCAATGGCACAAATCACCTCGGTTTCTGAATTGCGAGACGTTGCAGCTACAGAATGGGCATATGAAGCATTACAATCTTTAGTAGATCGCTATGGTTGCATAATAGGATATAGCGATCGCACCTATCGAGGCAACAGAGCATTAACTCGTTGGGAATTCGCCGCCGGATTAAATGCTTGTATGAATACAGTAGAGCGTTTAATACAAGAAAATGTTACTGTCTTCAAAGAAGATATCGATACACTCAAACGATTAGCGCAAGAATTTGAGACAGAATTAGCAGCTTTAGGCGCGAGAGTCGATAATTTAGAAGGGCGCGTTGCTTTTTTAGAAGATAATCAGTTTTCCACGACGACCAAACTTAGCGGTCAAATCTTTTTCAACCTGACAGGCGCATTTGCTGACGATACAGTAACAGCAGAAAGAGGCGTTGCAGACAGTCCCTTTGCGCCACCAACACGCGACCCCATTACCAATGAACCCTCAAGAGTGCAGCGAGACGACCCTCAAATTACCTTCAGTTACTATGCCTTTTTAAACCTGACGACTTCTTTTACTGGAGAAGATGTTTTAGTCACTCAATTAGTAGTAGGAAACGGAGACTCACCCGCTAATGAATTCGTCTCTGCGGGATTTTATAACTCTTGGGGAACGCCTTTTTTAGATCAAACAGGAACTCTCGAACCTAACGATCTCATTATCCGCGAACTATCCTATACTTTTCCTGCTACCGATAGCTTGCGAATTACCATTGGGCCTCGCGTTAACTGGTATAAATACTTTGATAACAACCGCTTCACCTTTTATCTCACGGGTGCAACGAGTTATAACTCTAATGGAAGCACATTATTAAACGCAGTCGATCGCGGTTCGGGTGCGGTAGTCGCTTGGAACATCACCGATGAATTAAAATTTACTGCGGCATATTTAGCAGAAAATACAGAATTTTTGCAGTCAGGTTTGGGATTTAATACTTCTAGCAATCCAGACGATGGCTTGTTTAATAGCACTTATACTATCTCGACAGAACTCGCTTATTCTCCCGCGGATAATTTCAACATTCGCTTGCATTACAGCCATTCCAGCCTCAAAGCATACAATGGATTCATTGGGGGAGCAGTTGGCGAACCGCTACCTTATGGATATGCAGATGACGGATTTGGCGGCGAAGTCAACGATGCAACTGCTAATGCTTTTGCTATCAACTTTGATTGGCTGATTACAGAAGGATTTGGAATCTTTGGACGTTATTCTTATGGTAGTACGAATATCGATCCTATCGATCCCTTGCGAGATGACGGAGAAGTCAACGTGCAATCTTTTCAAATAGGACTTGGTTTTCCTGATTTAGGAAAAGAGGGTGCGATGGGAGTTGTTTCTTTCGTAGTTCCCCATGACACTCTCGAAGGACGAAGATTTTTGCTCTCAGGCGCTGGCGATGGCGGTACGCAGTATGAGTTAGAAGCTTCTTATTACTATCCTGTTACTAATAACATCGCGATCGTTCCTGCTTTTTACGCTATCTTTAATCCCAATAATTTTGAGAGCAATCCAACTGTTTTTGTGGGCAATCTTCGCACTCAATTTACTTTTTAAGGTTTGCTGAAAATATAAATATACAGAAAGCAAAGCTAGTGAAAGTTAATAAATTACATTAAAACTGTTTATCTTTGGAGTAGAACTTTTAAAAGTTTTATTATCGGAAAGGGGACTGCGACAAAAAGACCTCGTTCCTGTTTTCAAAACAGAATCTATTGTATCTGATATCCTTAATGGCAAACGTCAACTAACTACTAGACATATACAAAAACTAGCGGACTTTTTTCATCTTTCGCCTGCTGTATTTTTTCCGCGCCATTTAATTTAAACATCTTTTACCATTTAAGTAATTACTTGTATTATTAGTGCTGCGATCGCCTTCAAAATATAACTACTCCAAATACTCCGAACTTAGTCTACCTTGCGATCGCCCAATCTAAATTACTCATTTGAAAATAACAATCGTTACATCTTCACTTAGTTCACTTGGCGATCGCGCGGCTGAATTTGTTGTATCTCTTGAACTACTCGCTCTTTACTCGCTATTAAATGTTCTTTAATAGCTTGTGTTGCAACTTCTGTTTTTCTGTCTTTGACGGGTTCGTAAATTTGACGGTGTTCGGTGCGAATTTCTAGGACATTGGGATTATGCTTGGTTGTCTGCACTCTCATCAGTTGCATTTGGTCGAAAATTCGATCCAAAAGAGAAACTAACCAGGGATTGCCAGAACTTTTTGCCAGCAGGCGATGAAAGCGATAATCGAGATCGAGCATTTGAAAGCTTGTCAGTTGAGAAGGTTTGCTATTGACTAATTTTTCGGCTTGCTCTACCATTTTTTCGAGTTCTTTTAATTGAGCTTTTGTAGCATTTTGACAGGCTCCCGCGACAGACAACTGCTCTAAAGCAATCCGACAATCGTATAGCTGTTGGGCATCTTTTATAGAAAAGGTCGCTACTCTCAAGACATTGTTGTCTTCAGCAACTACTAAATTCTCTTGTTGGAGCCGCCCAAAAGCTTCTCTGATGGGGGTTCTACTAACTTGTAGCTGTTCGGCTACTTGCGTTTCGACTAAACGCTTTCCTGGTTCGAGTTCTCCCGATAAAATAGCCGATTTAAGGGCTTGATAAGCTTGTTCTTGTAATGATTTACTTCTTTGAAGCGATCGCGACGACAGTGGCAAAATTAATACTCCTAACCGTTTTAAACACAGTTAAACTCGTTTGTGACTTTCTTATTTTAAAAAATTGTATTGATAGTTACAGTAACTCTTTCCTAGTTTTAGTATACCGTGTACATTAGCTACGACAAAAGTTTGCTCTGATTTGCTTTTTGCTTTTCATTGTCTACTCAAATAGTCCCATTGAATATATCAAAGAAATTTTAACAAAATTTCCTTTTTTTAAGTTAAAAACCAAAAACTCTCAGTGAATTAGTTTGAGTGACAATAGACATAATGCAAAACTATCCGATTGCGTTATGCTATTTCTGCACTATCTTATTACAAAATTTTTCGTTAAGATCTTGGTTTTACGAAGTCATGCTTGAGATTCTGGGCGTTCGTTCGTATAGACGATCTAACACTCGTTTGACCGAAATGCGCTGCCATTGTTGCCCGCGCTTAGTTGTATAACCATTTTGGTTGAGCCAGTTGGCAATCTGCCCAAGGGATTTTCCAGACTTGTGATGCCGCCGAATCAGTTCGATAATCGTTTGCTCGTCGGGGTTATCAACTAGTTCTCCATCAACTGCTTGCTGTCCAAAAGCTGGAGAACCATAACCCGCATAGCCACCTTGAGCCGCTTTTGCTCTGCGTCCTTGTTCTAGCCTTTGCCAAACCTCACTTTCCTGAAAATTCTCGGCAGCCATAGTTTGTACCGTATTTCTCTTAAATTCATTGTACTCTGGCGATTTATGAGTGTTAATGCGTCTGCAATGGGTTATTTTATCTATAAGTGAGCCAGAAGACCCCCAGTAAACTTGGGGACGGCACTCAAATCAGGCGAGGAAACCGATGCGGCACCGTGCCTCATGAATGGCGGACTGGCTTAACAGAATCTTCACACATATTGCTTTCAATTAACAGGACACGATATTAAGTGTTTCTACATCCCCTTTCAGATTTCCTCGACTGCAATTCAATTAACGATTCACCAATTAGCTATTGGTACGAAGGACGCTGTTTGCACGGCGAGTTATTGAGGCTTCCTCGAACGAGTTTGGCAGAAACGATCGCGCGGGGTTTAATGCAAGACCTCGCCAGGAGCGATCGCTATTCTCGCGAAGGAAAAATGTATGGCATCTTGTTAGTTGAGTTACCTTGTGGCGAACGACGAGTCCTGAAAGCTTTTTCTGGGTTACTCAATGGTTGTAGCGAGGTTGAAGGTTGGGTTCCACCGATTCCAGGACGCGATCGCGTTTCTTTAGATGAAGTTCGCACCTTAAATGAATTAGAAGCGATTAAACAAGAACTAATTGCACTCAAACAACTACCCGAACGACATCAATACGAAACGTTGCGTTGTGAATTTGAGAGAGCTTTACAACAAATGAGCGATCGCCATCGCCAACGCAAGCAGCAACGCCAGGAAAAACGCCAGTCGTTCGCTGAACTTTCAACCGCAGACTCTAATTTTAATGCAGGGGAAAGGGGAAGGGGGAAAGGGGAAAAGTTTATTGAAGAACTAGAACGATTAGACGAAGAAAGTCGTCGCGACGGCATCGAACGAAAGCAACTCAAACGCAAACGAGATGAGGCATTAGGGGAATTAAAAGAAGCGATCGCGATCGCAGATATTAGAATTCGCCAACTCAAACAACAACGCAAAGAACTCTCACGCCAACTGCAAGCGCAGATGCACGCCGTCTATTCCCTCACCAATTTTTTAGGGAAGTCGCAAACATTGCGAGAATTAATGCCAGAAGGGTTGCCAACAGGTACGGGCGACTGTTGTGCCCCAAAGCTACTACACTATGCAGCAACCCATAATTTACAGCCTTTAGCAATGGCAGAATTTTGGTGGGGGGATTCTTCAGGGGACAAAATTGAAGGAGAATTTTACGGTGCTTGTACCGAACGCTGTCAGCCATTGATGGGATTCTTGCTGTCGGGATTATCTCTGTGTGAATCTTTAGGGCGCACGCCATGCGCCCCTACACCTCATCTCTCTATCTCCTTGTCTACTTGTCTTCCGAAAGACACTCCCTTACTCCCCATTCTCTACGAAGATGATTGGTTAATTGCCGTTAACAAACCCCCAGGATTATTATCGGTTCCAGGACGCGATCGCAACACGCAAGATAGCGTTTTGAGTCGCTTGCGCCTTCTTTTACCCGATGAGATGAAGCTTATCGCCGTGCATAGATTAGACCGAGATACGTCTGGTATTCTGTTGCTAGCTCGCGATATATCAACTTATCGCCATCTAAGCCAACAATTTGAACGAAGACAGGTTAATAAAGTATACGAAGCTATACTTGCGGGTATTGTAACTCGCGATCGAGGCGCGATCGAACTACCATTGTGGGGAGATCCCGAAAATCGTCCCTATCAACAAGTTAATTGGGAGTATGGAAAGCCTAGCATTACTCGCTTCCAAGTAATTGAAAGACAAGAAAATACTACTCGCGTTGAGTTTGTTCCGCTAACGGGACGCACCCATCAACTGAGAGTACATTCTGCCGATGTGAGAGGACTTGGTATACCGATATTAGGAGATAATTTGTATGGATGTCGTGCAAATGCGAATCGATTGCATCTTCATGCTAGAGAACTTTGTTTGTTGCATCCACAGTTAGGGAATATGCTAAAGTTATTCTCCCAAACAACATTTAGTTAGTTTGTTGCTTTCCAAACCTCAACAGATGATTCTTCCTGAACGTTACGATCGCATCTCTAAAGCTGTGAAATAGATTAGAACCTATCGGGGTTCCTCCGGTAATACGTTCGCGTAGCGTCTCCGTTCGCGCAGCGTGTCCGAAGGACTTAGGAGATTCGCGCGTCGCATTGACTCGCTCGACTTGAGAACCTACAGTATTATCTGGAACGATTTGTGCTTCGATCGCATCGTTTGAATAATAATACCCTGTTATTTTGCCGAGCGCGATCGCTTTTATGCAATTTTCTAAACATTAATGGCTTATTTAAATATAATTTAAAACTAACTAATCTCGATCGAATATGAAATCAATTGGGGACGCTGCGCTAAATGCGATCGCATTTGCTAGTATTCTGCTAGGAAGTATTAATCTGGATATGTCCGTCGCCGCATCAGAAAAATCCTTATATTTAGCTTATCCCCCCAACAATCATCAAACCACTTCAGATAAAATTTTTTTGGTTGGAAGCGCTTCTGCTGCTGGAGAAGTCTTAATTAACGGTCAACCCATTCAACGCAGTAAGGCAGGTTATTTTGCACCGAGTTTTCCCCTCAAAATGGGAGATAATCTTTTTACTTTGCGCTATCAAAATAAAGAAATTAAAGTCAAAGTTACTCGCATTTCTAATACTCCAGAAGTTCCTATTGGGGTTGCTTTTGCAAAGAATTCTTTAACGCCTTCATTAGATATTGCGAGGCTGCCAAACGAATCGATTTGTTTTGGCGCGATCGCACCTGCTAATGCTAGTGTTTCGGTACGTTTAGGCGATACGGTTATTCCTTTATTACCCCAAGCACAAACCGTTCAATTACAACCTAATTCTGCTGTTTTAACTGCTACCAATCAACCCACCATTTCTAAGGGAGGAAACTATCAAGGTTGTTCTACCTTTTCTACAATAGGAAACTTAGAAACTCCCATTTTTCAACTTAGTTTTAACAATCAAACCATTAGTCAACAAGGAACGGGAAACATAGAAATTCTTCCTCCTAATAAATTACAAGTCGTCGAAGTTATTGCGCAATCGGGAGTAGCGAGAACTGGCCCGAGTACCGATTATTCTCGTCTTACGCCATTGCCAAAAGGAACGATCGCATCGGTGACGGCGACGGAAGGCGAATGGTTGCGATTGGATTATGGGGGTTGGATTAAACGAGAGGAAACGCGATCGCTACCCAATAATATTCCTCCAAAATCTTTAATCCGAGGCGTTAATTACCGACAAATTGAAGGTGCAACAGAAATCGTTTTTCCCTTACAAGTTTCCGTCCCAATTAGCATACAACAAGGAGAAAAGCAACTAACTTTAACGCTTTACAATACCACCGCACAAACCGATACCATTCGACTCGATGACGATCCAATCATCAAGCGATTAGACTGGCAACAAATTGCCCCAGAACAAGTTGAATATACCTTCAATTTAAAATCAGAACAACAGTGGGGATATGACGTTAAATATCAAGGAACTAATTTGATTCTTACTTTGCGCCATCCTCCACAACAATTAAAACAAAATAACACGCCTTTACAAGGAATTAAAATACTTCTCGATCCAGGACACGGGGGAATAGAAACAGGCGCGCGCGGGCCTAATGGCTACACAGAAAAAGAAGTTAACTTAGTAGTTTCAAAACTTTTAGAAAAAGAATTAATTAAGCGTGGTGCGACAGTTTATTTAACAAGAGAAGACGATAGAGATCTTTCTTTACCAGATCGAGTCGAGATGATTAATAAAATAAGACCGACTGTTGCACTTTCGATTCATTATAATGCCTTGCCAGATTGGGGAGATGCAATAAATACGAAAGGAATTGGGATGTTTTGGTATCATGCTCAAGCACACAGCTTAGCAATGTTTCTCCATAATTATTTAGTCACAAAACTCAATCGTCCTTCCTATGGCGTGTTCTGGAATAATCTCGCTTTAACTCGTCCTCATACAACGCCTTCGGTGTTATTAGAACTTGGATTTATGATTAATCCAGATGAATTTGAATGGATAGAAAATCCACAAGAACAAGAGAAATTAGCAAAAACATTAGCTGATGGGATTGTTGAATGGTTTACAACAAGCGAATAACTAAGCTGTAGGGAACTTCAGAGGTC
>JALOOL010000268.1 GCA_025454425.1 Hydrococcus sp. Prado102
AGCGATTCGTTCGGGACACCATTGCACGCAACCGTTACATCGATTATTTGATGCGTCGGGAAGTGCGAGAGCGAGTTTATATTTCTACAATACGCGCGAGGAAATTGATACCTTTGTTAAAGCATTACAAGAAACCATTGATTTCTTTAATGGTGTTATAGAGTAAAGGAGAAAATTATCGCGTAAGTCCTAACTAATTAAAATTCAACTAAAAATCTTTACTCGTTTTTTAAAAACTTTAGCCATAAAACAGCCTTAACAGTAACCAATTATCAGGCTTAGAAACCCAACATCTTCAAGACTTTGTTGGGTTGAGGAACGAAACCCAACCTACTTTTTTACTTCCTCTTACTGGCAAATTCAGCATTGGATCTTGCGCTACCCAACCCACAGGTAATTTAAAACGAACTTCAAAATGTAGATGACTCGCTTTAATATCCGGTTGTCCAGTCGCACCCACGGTTCCAATTTGTTCGCCTGCTTTGACTTGCTGGCCGATTTTGACCCTAACTGTTGCTAAGTGCGCGTAACGAGTTTGTCTTTGTTGTCCGTGTTCGATAACTATCAAATTGCCATAAGTTCCTTCTTGACCGACAAATGCTACAATCCCATCATCTGCTGCCAGTACTGACGTTCCAGGTTCGGCAAGAAGATCGATACCGCTATGAAATAATGTTTCTCCATTAGTCGGATTTTTTTGCCAACCATAAGGCAATCCCACCGAAGTAGTTTGAGGGAGTGGATAGCTTTTTAATCCCGTATAATTATTTTTTTGAGGATTTCCTGTAGCCGTCCAATTAACCCCAGGAATAAAGACAGCCTTGGGGATTTTTTGACAGCCATTCAACTCAAACAAAACATCTGCTCGTATGCCATAAGCATTGGCTAAATCTTGCCAAGTTGCTCCTGCTGGAACATCCAAACGAACGCCGTTGTAGGGAGGAACGACGATGACTTTGCCAACAGGTGCAGAACCTCCTTGTAATGAAGGATTGAAACGGATTAACGTCTCTGGCAGCAAACTATACTTTTGCGCGATACTATCTATGGTTTCGCCAGGAGCAATTTTGTGATTGCGCAAGCTAGAAAGAACGGGAGGCGGACACGATAATCCTTGCGTCTGAGACTGAGCAACTTCTGTACGCAATAAAGGATGAGCGATCGCACTGGGATGAAAAAGAAAAGAAATTAGCCAATCTAGCATGTATATAATGATACGCGATTTCCTATCTCCTTCGGAGACGCTACGTCCAAGGGACGAGCTACGAAGGGCGCGGAGCGCAACGACTTGTTTCGAGAAGGAAAACCTTATAAAACTCGTAAAATACTCGGAATAGTTTTTACTGCTTCTAAAGTACGAATCTCGTCTAACGCTTGACGGAAATTGCCCTCGCTGACATCGTGCGTCACTACTACGATTTCTGCTAACTTGTCTTGAAAACCGATTTGAACTACTGATTCGAGACTAACTTGATGTTGACCGAAACAAGTCCCCAAGTGACCGATAACGCCAGGAATATCTCCGCAAAGAAAACGAGCATAAAAGCGCGTTTCTAACTCTTCAATCGGGACAATCGAACAATAATGTTGGTGAGTACAGGTTAAAAGCGGGTCGAGGGATTGGGTTTTGCCGCTACTCTTGAGAATGCCAACGATATTCGTGATATCAGAGACGACAGCGCTAGCAGTGGGGCCAGAACCCGCACCCGGCCCAAAAAACATGACTTGCCCCAAAGGTTCGCCTTCAACGAGAATGGCATTATAGACCCCGTTGATGCTTGCGAGGGGATGTGCTTTGGGAATGAGAGTCGGATGCACCCTCAATTGTAAGCGATCTGATTCGTATCCTTTAGCGCCTTGCGCGATCGCGAGTAATTTAATAATAAAGCCGAGTTTATCGGCATAATTAATATCGGCAGCACTCACTTGACGAATCCCTTCGCAATAAACATCTTCTCGCTTCACTCGTCCGCCAAATCCCAAAGAAGCGAGAATGGCAAGTTTATCTGCCGCGTCCAAACCATCGACATCTGCGGTAGGATCGGCTTCAGCATAACCTAACTTCTGTGCATCGGCTAATACATCCTCAAAATCTGCCCCGACTGCGGTCATCTGAGTCAGGATATAGTTAGTCGTTCCGTTGACGATACCAATAATACTAGAGATGCGATTTGCCCCTAACGATTGTTTGAGGGGTTTAATCACCGGAATTCCTCCACCAACGGCTGCTTCTAACAAGACGTAAACCCCTGCTTCGTTAGCGGCGGTGTAGATTTCATCGCCATAACGAGCAATTACGGCTTTATTCGCAGTAACAACGTGCTTGCCATTGGCAATTGCTTTGAGAATGAGCGATCGCGCGGGTTCTAACCCTCCTATTAATTCTACGACGATATCTACTTCAGGGTCGCTAACAATCGCCTCTAAATCCGTTGTAATTGCTTCTAGAGGTAATTGTACATTTCTTGGTTTGTCGAGCGATCGCACTCCCACTCGATGAATTTCTATTTCTTGTAGCAGGGGATGTCTTCCAGACGGGTTCGAGATGATTTGAGCCGTACCCGTCCCTACCGTTCCCAATCCTAGTAAACCGATCTTAAAAGCCACTACTATATATCCTAATCTCGAATCTTTATCTAGATTAGCCGTTTGTTAGCCTGCTTTGAAACGATCGCGGCTACCAACTTCTGCAAAAATTAAATAATCGGAGTTGAAATGTCAGTTATTGTCCTCGGTTCTATTAATATCGATTTAGTTGTTGGCGTTCCTCACCTGCCAGGAAAAGGAGAAACAATTATTGGCGATCGCTATTTTACGGCATTTGGCGGAAAAGGAGCCAATCAAGCGGTTGCTGTGGCAAAATTGGGCATTCCCGTCCGTTTAGTCGGACAAGTAGGCGACGATGATTTTGGTCGTACTTTACTCGCAGGGTTGCAAGCAGCAGGAGTCGGGACGGATAGTATTGCGGTTAATAAAGAAACGCATACAGGAGTCGCTTCTATTGTTGTAGACGAAAACGGAGACAATGCGATCGCCTGTGCGGGAGGTGCGAATAGTTTTGTAGGAATGTCCGATGTTCGACGTTTAGAAAAGCTGCTACCTCAAGCAAAGGTTGTCATGCTAGAGTTAGGCGTACCTTTAGAATCCGTCATCGAAGCGGCTAGGGTAGCTCGTGGGAAGGGTTGTACTGTTATTTTAGATCCTGCCCCAGCGCGATCGGATTTACCAGCAGAACTTTATCCACTCGTCGATATTATTACTCCCAACGAAGTAGAAGCGAGTCAATTGGTCGGTTTTGCGGTAGAAGATGCTACAACAGCCGAAAAAGCCGCTACTATCTTGCGACAGCGAGGCGTAAAAACTGTAATTATTACGCTTGGAAGTTTGGGATGTTTGTGTTGTACGGAGGAGGAAACATTCTTTGTCCCTGTAATTCCCGTAACGGTTGTCGATACCGTCGCCGCCGGAGACGCTTTTAATGGGGGTTTAGCGGCGGCTTTAGCATCGGGAAAATCTTTGCAAGAAGCGATAAAATGGGGGACAGTTGCAGGTGCTTTATCTGTTACTAAAAATGGCGCTCAATCTTCTTTGCCAGACCGCGAGAGTTTTATGCAGTTATTATCGGAGTATAAAAGTTAGCGATGGTACAACAACCAAGACGAGAAGATCCCCTTTATAGCTGTATCGTTCCCATCGATTCTATTACTGGAAATGCAGATGAAGAACTGACCGCTTTCGGGATTTCATCAGAAGCAGCAGCTAACCAAGCACGACAATTATTAGCTCAAAACTATAAATGCGATCGCGATCGAATCGAGCAACTAATGCAGCAGGCAACTATTAATAATCTAGCACCTTGGTGTGCCTCCGACCCAATCTGAATCGATAGCATTTTTTATAGCTATAAAGCATATCCGACTTCTGCCTTAAAACTGTAAGCCATGTACCTCATCTAAAAGAGAATTGCTACATCATCTTATACGATTAAGCACTCGCTGACGCGCATCGATCGCAGCTTGATAGTTTGGTTTAATAAAAATTGCTCGCTCAAAAGATTTAACGGCATCTTCGTAGCGTCGCAATCCTTCTTCGGCAATTCCTTTACCATACCAAGCCTCATAAGATTTATCGTTAAGTTCTAGCGCTTCGTTATAAGACTTAATTGCTTCGTCGTGTTCTTTAATAAAATTTTGTACGTTTCCTAAACCGATCCAAGCGGGTAAATAATCGGGTTTAACTGAAATAGATTCCTTATACGATGCGATCGCTTTGTCATATTCTTTGTACTGATAATACATTTTTCCCATATCATTCAAAGTCACAAAACTCTTTTCAGGTTCGACTTGAATGGCTTGACCAAAATTAGCTACTGCTTCATCTTTTTTCCCCATTTTTAGATAAGAATGACCGCGATTGTGCCAAGCTTCAAACGAGCTTGGATCGATTGAAATTGCTTCGGCATAAGCTTTTATTGCTTCTGGATATTGTTTTAAGGAATCCATTGCCGATCCCTTACAAATCCATCCATAGACGCTTTTTTGATTGAGTTTTATCGCTTCTTCGCAAGCCTGAAGCATATCGTCATAACGTTTCAAGGCACTCAAAGCAAAAGCTTTTTGTATCCAAGCTTTTTCAAAATTTAGTAAAGAACTTGCTAAAGGCGGTGCTTTTTCCAATCCTTCATTGTAGTAGTTAATTGCTGTTAAGTAATCCTCGGATTCTAACTTAATATCAGCTTGTCTGAACAGAAAACCAATTTGGCTGAGTTGAAGGACATAAACCAGAAGAATTAAAAAAGCCCCAATGCCACTTGGAATAATAATTAAGGATTTAATCCAAGGTCGATTTCTGGTTACAGATTTGGGTTGAGTATCGAAGGGAATTATTGAATTAGGTTTATAGTTTTTAGAAACTTTTTGAACTTCTCTAAGAACGTCAGCCGCTGCTTGATAGCGATTAGCTAACTCCAAACAAATCATTTTATTTAATATTTTTGCCAACTTAGGATTGACTTGTATCCCCTCTTGCCACATTGCTTCCCCAGTTTGCGGGTCGCTTTGCAATCGATCTGGGGAAACTCCCGTTAACGCTTGAATGGCGGTCATTCCCAAAGCATAAATATCGCTTCCGAAAGCTGGTCTACCTGCCATTTGTTCGGGAGGCATATAACCTTCTGTACCTATCGGTTGAGTCGAACTGCCAAAACCACTTTTGTCAGTTGAGGCATTGACGATTTCTTTGACGACGCCAAAATCAATAAGAACAATTTTGTCGTCAGAACGCCGCCGAATTAGATTAGAAGGTTTGATATCGCGGTGAATGACGCGATTTTTATGAATGAAATCCAAAATTTCTAGAACGTCTCGCAGAAGCGAAAAAACCTTATCTTCACTCCAACGCTTTCCTGGTTTTATCTCGACAGAAAGATCGTGACCGTCAATAAACGCTTGAACCAGATAAAATTCTTTGTCTTCTTCAAAATGATCTAGCAGCTTGGGGATTTGGGGATGATCGCCCAATCTTTCGAGAACTTTTAATTCGGTCGAGAAACGGCGTTCTGCTTCTTGTAAGATGATAGCATCGGCAGTTTCTTGAGATTTTAGTTGCTTGATTACACAAGGCGATTCATATTTTCGCCACAAATTCTCTGCTAAATAAGTGTAACTCCAACGCCCTCCTCCCAAAAAGCGAATGACTTTGTAGCGTCCTCCGATTGTTTGAGCAATTTTCAGGAGTGGTTCTAGATCTCGCATCACCTCAGATGCAGAATGATAGCGTTCCGAAAACTTGGGACGAATCATTTTGTTGAGGACGCACGCTAGTTTTGAGCTAACAGATACATGCTTGTGCCAATTTGTCAAGTCCCCCGTTTCTGGATCTTCCAATTCCGTAGGCGATTGACCCGTTAAGGCATAAATAGCCGTTCTTCCCAAGGCATAAATATCGCTGCCAAAAAAAGGTCTTCCATTTTGCTGTTCGGGAGCCATGTAACCAGGGGTTCCGATTACACTGGTTATGACAGTTTGCGTTTCGGCATTATAGGAAAGCGTGCCGATTTCTTTGACTGCCCCAAAGTCGATTAAGATTATCTTGCCATCAGAGCGCCGTCGAATCAAATTTGAGGGTTTGATGTCGCGATGAATAACGCCTTGCTGGTGAACGAAATCGAGAACGTGTAGCGTGTCTTTGAGAAAGTCAATAGTTTGTGCTTCGTTAAAAGGTTGGCGACTGACTTCTTTTCTTAGTTCGTCGCCATCGATAAATTCTTGCACCAAAAAGAATTCATCATCTTCTTCAAAATGTGCTACCAGTTGAGGAATGCGATCGTGATTGCCTAGACGACGCAAGACCATCGCCTCGGTCACGAAGCGTTCTTTAGCGTTTTGCCACAACGCACGACTATTAAACCTCGGTTGTAGTTGTTTGACAACGCACTGAGGCTTATTGGGCAGTTCCATATCTTTTGCCAGGTAGGTCGTTCCAAACCCCCCGCTTCCTAATTCGTGGAGGATTTGATAGCGCCCGCCTATAATATCTCCGGGATTGGGCATTGTTTATCCTGGATTGAGCCTATTAAATTTTAGCTGAAGTTTCCTAAAACCTTGGCAGCACTATGGGCATTTTATACAATAGCGTTTGTTTGAGAAGATTTGGATGAACTATTCTGCTGATTGGTCGCAAGTTCGGGCGACTTTTCAAAAAATCTGGGGCTACGAGGATTTTCGCTTTCCACAGGCAGAAATTATTCGCACGTTGCTAGCTTCAAAAGATACTTTGATTATCTTGCCGACTGGGGCGGGAAAGTCAATTTGTTTTCAATTGCCAGCTTTGTTGCAAACTGGATTGACTTTAGTGGTTTCTCCCTTAGTCGCCTTGATGGAAAATCAGGTGCATCAACTGCGCCAGCGAAATCTTCAAGCTGCTTTACTACACAACGAATTACCTCGCGATCGCAGAAAACAAACCCTACAAGAACTCGAACGCCAACAACTTAGATTACTATATTTGTCTCCCGAAACTTTGTTGAGTCCTCCAGTTTGGGAAAGATTATCTCACCCCCTCCTTAAAATTAATGGTTTGATTTTAGATGAAGCCCATTGTTTAGTCCAATGGGGCGAAACGTTTCGACCTGCCTATCTCCGTTTGGGTGCGGTACGATCGGCTTTACTCCAGTCTAAACCTTCAAATACAAAAATCGCGATCGCGGCTTTTACTGCGACTGCCGATCCTGTCTATCAAAACATTATTACTCAAACCTTACAATTACATAACCCAGAATGTTTTCGCCTCAGTCCCTACCGAAATAACCTTAACCTACAAGTTAAAATTGCTTGGACTCCCAAATGTCGCCGCCATCAACTGTTGAACTTTCTGCGCGCCAGAGAACGACAATCGGGGTTGATTTACGTTCGTACTCGCAAAGACAGCGAGGAATTAGCTCAATGGCTAATTTCTCTCAATTATAAGACGGCTGCTTATCACGCGGGTTTAAGTCCCCAAGAACGACGCTATTTAGAAACGGGTTGGTTGGAGGACAATCTTCAATTTGTAGTCTGTACCAGTGCGTTTGGGATGGGGATCGATAAACCCGATGTCCGCTGGGTCATTCATTTTCAAGCCCCTCTGCTGCTTTCAGAGTATATACAAGAAGTCGGACGCGGCGGACGAGACGGCAAATGTACGGATACGTTGACTTTAATAAGCGAACCGACGGGATGGTTAGACCCTCAAGACAAAGGACGCGATCGCTATTTCTCCAACAAATTAGAAAAAATGTATCAAAAAGCACAGCAAATTTCTAAAAAGATGCCCTCAAAAGGAGAGATAGACGCGATCGCGCGGCAGTTTCCCGAAGGAGAAATGGCACTTTCGCTGCTGCATAGCGCGGGTTGCTTGGAATGGTTAGATCCGTTTCACTATCAACTTTGTGAGGGGAAATCTGCTCGATTATCTCAAGCTAACAAGAAGCAGCGATCGCTCATGGGACAATATTTAATGACGCGCCAATGTCGCTGGCAGTTTTTATTAAAAGCATTTGGTTTTACTGAGGAAGCGATTGGTTTTAAGTGCGGTCATTGCGATAATTGTCGGCGATCGTAATTTTGAGATGAGTGGCTTGAGTTTATGCTTTTTCCCTGAATCCCAATATAAGATAAATCTTAAGTTTGAGGATGAGATAAGTTATTGATAATAGCTCTCCCAGAACTTCTTCTTTCGTCACATAATTGCTGAATTGAGATGGATATAAAATCTATTATTTTTTGCGTTCAGTTTAATAATGTGCTTCGCAATTGCACCAGGATGCGTGGTGACATTGCAGCTTGGAACGAATTGATTGATACCGTACATCAATTTACTTTTGATTCCTCTCCTAAACCCGTTGTTGTTACTGTTGACTGGAAGGATACCAAGGAGTTTATAGCTGAGTCAGTTCACTACTCATTTGACTCAGACAAAATTAAAACTCAGGAAGATTTTGATGCAATGATACAAAGATTTGATGAATATAGACGTTTAAAGTCTATTGGTCTAGTTAAATCCGGTCTTAAAATTGAGTTTTCTATACATAACTCATCGGATGAGTTCTCTAATTTCGGGTATGTAATTAATGTTTTATATCTAATTTTCCTG
>JALOOL010000031.1 GCA_025454425.1 Hydrococcus sp. Prado102
GCGCTTGCTGGGCGATCGCTCTGGTAATCGCCTGACGAATCCACCAATAAGCATAAGTCGAAAACTTGTAGCCTTTGGTTGGATCGAATTTCTCAACGCCTCTTTCTAAGCCTAAGCTTCCTTACTGAATCAAATCCAGGAATTCCATATTTCGTTTTTGGTATTTTTTAGCGATCGCGACGACTAGGCGCAAATTGGCTTCAATCATTTTACGCTTAGCCCGATTTCCCTGTTGTAGAGCTTTGTTGAGTTCTTCTTCACCAAGCTGGACATCCTTCGTCCACTCTGATACACTAGGCTCGCGTCCTAGTTGGTTGGCTAGTTCTTCTTTCTTCTCCAACAAGGTCATCATCTTCTGTACCTGCTTCCCGTACACAATTTCTTGTTCGTGGGTTAGCAGCGGTACCCGCCCGATCTCATGCAGATAAGTACGCACCATATCTGCTGAAAAGGTAGGTTGTTTTTTGGGGGAATTAACTTTAGCAGTGGGCATTTTGTACAGTTATGACTCCTTGAAATTCTTGTAAATTAAAGTCTCTTATTGACTGGATTGTTTTAAAGAATTTCGGTCGGTTTGCGCGTTAGAACCAAGAGAAAGGTTTGAAAGCGAAGTCAATATGACTTCGGATTATTTCAATCTTAGCTCACTTGTTTAGACGGGGACAAATTTAGAAAAGTTCATCCTTATGCTTTTGGTCGGTATTCGCGTCAATCGTGCTTCGTATCAAAGATTTCATTGAGCTAGAACGATTAATCTAGGGATAACTCTCAACCGACCTACTACCATAATCGCTCAAAAACGATTACCATTAAAGATCGGGCTTGGGTGGATCGCCGAACTATAATAAGTAGGGGTAGTTCTCAGTTTTTTATCCTGTCTAGCGATCGGGCAATCCGAGCGAATCTGTCTGCTCGCTCAGTCCTAATTTGCTAAATACAACTTCCATTACATCTGTAGAGTGTAACCACCTAAGTGAAAAGGAAGCGCAAATTTAAGCTTAAAAGCAGAACTATAGAAAAAGATCGACATGTAGTATTGTACTACTTATTCGTGGAAATGAAAATAGTATTTGGCAGGGACAACATTGGTATTGTCCCTATAACTATTTTATAACTCGAAAACGTCTAACGTCTTCTTCTAGAACTACCAAAACTTCTGCTGCGACTGCTAGATCCACTACCAAAACTACTGCGACGCTTAGTTGAGTTCGATTGCCCAGAGGAGCGCAATCTGCTCGAACCGACACCAGAACCGCTCGGTCTGCTCGCATTTGGCGATTGTCTGCGAGTTGTCGTCACCCCTGATGGATATCTCCTAATATTGCCAGTCGATCGTAAAGTTTGACGATTTCTGACAGCGACTGGAGGTTGGTTATAGCGAGTTTGATATTGCTCGATCGCCCTATCGTAAGTTCTGCCATATCCACCGTAACCCCTAAGAATTCCGCCGCTTTGATAAACAGGCGGTACGTAGTAGTGCGGAGTAAACAACAAGCTTCCCAAAGCTTGACCTGCTAAAGCGCCAGCAAATGGTGCCCAGAAATTAGATTCTTGGCGTACTACAACAGTTTCTTGCTGACCTGTTTGCGGGTTAGTTTGGGTTTCAACGACATTATGGACATACTCGATCTTAAAATCTTCGCTGAGGTGCATGACAGCATTCGCGCCATTAATCTCAACATAAGTTTTTTCTCCTTTAGCAATCTCGTCATCGGTCAAACGAGCCATTTGGAGATCGGTCGTCCGATAGATTGGAGGAGTAGAATTGAGTAACATCAATGTATATTCTCCATCCGCATCGTTGTAAGTTGCTTGTTGAACGGGATATTTACCGCTACTAATTTGAGTACGAGCGGGAGCGCTATTATTAACTGGAGTCGATTGATTTTGTACGGACTCAGACGAACCGCAAGCGACCGTCGTCCAACACAAAACAAAAGAGATGAAAATGGCTACTAATCTACGTGGCATAGATAAATTTAGGGTTGCTTTATAAACAACAAAAATTATAGATCTATCAATCTTTCTTCAATATCCAATATTTCTCTCCAATTTAGTAATGGGTAATCTCACCAATAACTGTACGGTAAATTCTGCACTCGCACCTCTCTCTTTTGGCAGTCAATTGCCAATAATATCGTCAAATAGCAAGAGCGTTTGACCGGAGCGATTAGCGTAATAAGCTATTGGTCGTATCGTTGTTTAAGGTAGAGCAATAGCTGTTAATGTTAATGAGATCGCCATTTCAAGGTGAGATTCAAACAAAAGTCGAACCATTAGCGCGATCGCCTGTAATATCGCGATCGGGTATGTATGCCATCAAAGATGCCCAACCCCAATAGGTCTTTGCTTTCGGTAGAAGAAGATATAGAAATCGTCGGACAAGCTAATGATGGACGAGAAGCGATCGCACTTACCCATCGACTACAACCCGATGTCATCCTTATGGACGTGCGAATGCCTGTTTGCGACGGAGTAATAGCAACTCGCGAGATTCATCAACGTTATGATTGGATTCGTATATTAATACTTATCAAAAAATTTAAACTTTGAAATTAACGAGCGACTGTTAAAGCGGTACGAGTTCGGGAAAATTGAGTAGCAGTTGTTCGTTATCAAGTTCGTCTCCCAATCGTGCGGGGGAGAAATGAAATTGAATGGCTTGTAATCTTTCTTGATAGTGAAGGTTAATTAACGCTTTGAGAGCATCTTCTAGAGCGTCTCTGTCAGCTAGATTATTTTCTAATTCTGGTGCTTCGCCATCAAAAGCTACTACTATCATTACCACGAGGTTATGAGTGATGGGTAAAGATAAGGGTTCGCTCTTAGAAGACGAAGAATCGTAATCGGGTTCGCTCAAGTAACGTTGAGCAGAATCGGTAAATAGTTCGTTGACATAATCTCCAGCTTCTCCTTCGTTCCAAAAAACATCGCCTTCATTGGCTGCCGATTGCCAATAAAGTTTCATTTGTAAGAGATTCTGACAAATATTTACCAATCCTTCGCCTAAAACCTCCATTTCTCCATCGGAATCGATCGCATCCCTTGCTTCTCGATTCAGGACTCCTAATAATGGGGCAACCTCGTCGCCTGCGAGGTGTACGAAGATACGACAGACGACATAGCGAGTTTTGCCTGTGAATTGATTGAGGCGATCGCGCCAAGAACTCATCTACTTACCCAAATAGATATATTCTTCTACGATATCTTATCGGCAGATACATCTTGGGTTTGTTCTTCTATCCAATCTAAAATTGCTTGTACTAATTTAGGTTCTTGGAAAGAAAAATGTTTGAGTTTGGAAACGTTTTGTTCGCTTACGACGCAGATTGCCCCTTCAAACTTACTGAGAATTTCCAAAAAAGCAGGAGAAAAGCCTTTTCTTTGGGAATCTGCAACGTTTTCATAAAAGATGAGGACAAAAGAGCGATCGCCATCATTGCGTCTGAGCATATTCCAATAGAGTCTCAGTTTTGCCATCGTATCGGGTACGCCATATTCAAACTGAGGACAGTTTTGTGCCAACATACAGTCGTAAATATCGACTAGAGGATTATCTGGATCGATAAATTGGCTGCTGTCGATGTAGATCGGTTTAATCGTGTTATTTAATTCGGGTTTAGCAAGAATTGCTTGGGATAGGGAAGATGAAAGATCGAAAGTGCTGGCGTTGTCTGTTTGAGTAGTTTCGGCAAAATCCAACTCAATCGCTTCTTCATCAAATAGATCGTCTGGTTCATTGTCAATTTCTGGTTCGACGGGAAGCGGACGGAAGTACCAAGCTTGATGAAACTCCGAGTAAGGCAATCTTTGGGCACAGTGCCAAATGATTTTGTAAGAAGCGATATCGGGGACTGCCGTCCGGTAAAGAAAGCTATCTCTGAGTGCCGAGACGATTGGCATCATTTGTCGGTCTTGTAATAGTTCTAGCAAGCTATCTGCAACTAGTAAGCGGGTAGTTTCGTCTTCGCTTGTGCCAAGCAATCCTAATAAAGTAGCGATCGCGTCTCGATTGTCCCTGCCAATTTTACCGAGACTTTTAATGGCTTGTTTGAAGGTATCTTTATCGCGACTCGATTGGATCAAGCGGACGATAGTAGCGATCGCGGCGGGATTATTTTTACCGACTTCGCCCAAGCTTTCTGCGGCAAGGGAACGGATATCTTTATCTTGGCTCAAATGAATCAAACGAATCAGCGCTTTAATAGCTTCAGGATTGTTCGGAGCGATTTTACCCAAGCTGTAAGCCGCTTGCCTGCATGTAAACTCGTCGTAGGAGGTACGTAAAAGATATCCTAATGCGGCGATTGCAGTTGAGTTAGCCGGATCGATTTTGCCCAAACTGTCTGCTGCTTCGCGACGGATGTCTTCGTCGTCTGCATACTGCATTAGTTTAACCAATGCCGAGATCGCGACGGGATGGTTAGATTGAATTTTGACCAAACTATCGATGGCTTCTTTGCGCAGCAGGATGCGATCGCTCGATTTGACGATCTCGACGAGTGCGTCGATTGCTTCAGGAGATTCCTTCCCAATTTTGCCTAAACTGCTGACGGCTATCCAACGCACGAAGATATCTTCTGAGGTTTTTAGCAGTTGTACTAAAGCAGCGATCGCATCGGAATTACCTGGCTCGATTTCTCCCAAGCTATACACTGCTTTTTTGCGGATCTCTTCATTGTTCGCCGATTTCAGCAGTTGAATCAAAACGGCGATCGCGGTTGGATTGCCTGGATCGATTTTTTCTAAGCTTTCTGCGGTTTGACGGCGCATTCCTTCGTCTTCGCTGGCGCGAATGAGTTGGACTAAAGCAGCAATTGCGCCTGAATTGCCACGACCGACAATCTCCAAACACTCAAACGCTCTGCGTCCGGTAGTACTAAAGCCTGTGGTACGAATAAGAGAGAGTAATGCGGCGATCGCTTTACGATCTCCTTTACCGATTTTTTCTAAACTATTAAAGGCAATTTGTTGGAGGTCTTCGCTGGTGTTGGGTGCAAGCAGTCGGGTTAAAGTCGCGATCGCTTTTTGATTGCCTGGATCGATTGTTCCCAAACAGTCTGCTAGTTGCAGGTTAAACGCCTCTGACGAAGCGGAATCGAGCTTTTGATTCAACGCCGCGATCGCGTTGGTATTGTTTTTGCCGATTTTTTCTAAACTGGCGAACACTTGCGATCGTAGAGATTCGTCCTCAATCGCTTCGAGCAATCTTACTAATAACGCGATCGCCCGGCTGCGAGCGGTTTCGAGTAATACGCTTCTAGCTGCTTCGGCAATGGGACGAGGGGTTGATTTTTGTTTTGAGCGATCGCTTTTTAGTTCGCTAAAACCCCATTTAACGATTTGAGCGACGATTTCATCGGCTCTATTACAATCGGGAAACTCTGCTAGTCCTGCTGCGGCTAGGAAATAAGTCCGTTTTCCATAAAAGTTTTCATATCCGCACTTGTCGTTAAACTCAATTGCGGCTGTCATTAATGCTTCTTTTTCTTCTTTTGCGATTTCCACTCGTCCCAACCACATCAATACGACCTGTTTCCACTGTGGCTCGAAAAGACGATAGTTGTTTTGTTGGGGATTTAAAAAGAAATCCCAATCGTCGATCGCACAAGCGGCAAAATATTCTTGAAAGGTCGGATCGAAAAACGTGTAGTATTTTTCGTGGGGATTTTCGGTAAAAACGCCTACATTCTGAAGCCATCCGAGTCGGATCGCCAAGCGAAACAGAGGTGTATCCTCTGGCACGATTTGAGTTACCAAGCGGTGTGGAATTCGATCTGAGGATTTTTCTTCCATCGCTTGCAGTGCCAGTTTTCCCAAAGCCTCATTCAATTGTTGTTGCTGTTCGGAGTTAGTTGCGGTAGTTTCGGCTTTCCACTGATAAAATTCTGGAACTAACTGCTTGTAGAGTTCGGCTCTCGTGCTGGGCAGATCTTGTGGTTGCTGTTGCCACAGGCGACATAATAAAGACAAACGCAAAGGATTTTCGAGCCAACGGCGAATTTGAACTTTTTCGGGGCGATCGAGAATTTTAAATAACTTTTCTCCTGAGTTTTCAGCGTTTTCTTGGGTTTCTGAAGAAAATCGAGGCGTATTAAACCATTTTTTAATAAAATCCTTGACTTGTTCGGGATAATTAAACTCTAAGGTTTTATAAGTATCGAAAGCAGCCAAAGCATCTTGGTTGTTTCTCCAAACGCGATCGCGACAAGTTAAGATAATACGAACTTTTTGCGTCCAACTGCGAATTTGCTGAACGACGCTTAACACTTGGATTGCCCGGTCATCGACTCCATCGATTAAAAGCCAAACGCGTCCGCTATTGAGCAATTCCTCAAAAGCTTCTTGCCACTCTATAAGCGGGAGTTTGCTATCTTTGGCGACTTGTGGCAGCCATTTTTGTCGCAAATAGCGATCGAAAAGACTCGTCCCTAATTGAGAGGCACTAATCCAAATGGGTACGTCTTCTGTTTTTTCTAGTACCCAATCGGCAGTTTTTTGCAGGAGCAGAGTTTTCCCCGTTCCCGATTCTCCAATAACGACTATTTTGCGTCCTTGAGTGCGACTTTTCCCTCCAGCCAACACTTGCTCGAAAAAATGTTCGTGTTGGAAGGTTCGTGTAATTGAATCTTCCCTAGAACTGTAAGATAGCTCGTTTGGTTCTAAAGCGCTCTCTTTACTGCTCGATTGTCGCTGTTGCAGGAGCGATCCCAATGATATAGTAATGTTATCGTCCTTACGCTCCAGCCCGTCGGGTTGGGTAGTTAAAGGATTCATCGGAAGCGCGCGATCGAGCATGACTCGGCAGATTTTACGCCAGTCTATTTGAGATTTTTGAGCCTGTGTTTTTAAGCCCTTTTCAGATATCATGTAAGCTTTATTTCAACCCGATTGCACAAGTGCTATGACAGTTATCTCAGTAGTAGAGAAGCTCTGCAATTTTAATGTACCCAATTTAAAGCGAATTCTATCGTAAAGTGTGAAGGTGAATATTATGGTTAATTGCGCTCAAGATTGTATTAATGGTTGTATCTTAGGCGAAAAGTGCCCTAATAAAGAGTTTGCCGCACAAGCTTCCGATTTTATTAAAGATACTTCTTTGGACAAAATGTTAGAAATAGCAGAGGCGGCACGTTTGAAAAAATTAACGGAGCCGCCGAAATGGATAATTCCCGACGATTTATAGCAATTCTCTTTTAGATGAGGCGCATAGCTAATAGCTTTAAGGCAGCTATGAGTACGGGCAGAGGGCAGAAGGAACGATCTACCTCATCACTATGAGAAACGCTATGTCTTAATCGAGCAAGATAAACCCAAACCCACACCAGAGGTATCAGCTTTCTGTGTGGGACGGCGCTTGAAAGGCGGAACTATCTCCACCTACGCCTATAAATTTAAGATATTCCCAAAATCTTTCAATCGGATTAGCTTCTGGACAGTAGGGAGGTTGAAAGAGCAAAATTAAGTCTCTCATTACTTTTGCAAAATGGTATTAGATGTTGACCAAGGTTGGATGCTGCCTAACTCGTAGGCGATGTTCTTCCATCTATCTGCTGTTTCAGTTTGCTGTAGCGTTGTTGCCAGTCTTGCTTGCAAATCTGCATAGCGAAAAAGAGTAAAGACGATTTCTTCAGGGCTATGTGATTCTAGCAATTCAAATACAGTCGTCTCCAAATTATTAGTAAGCATAATATTCTCCTATTGAGTTGAGGATTAAATCTATATTTACAACCATACGAACTTTACAGCCTTGATTCTGTAATCGAGATCTTAAAGTTTATGCGATCGCGATCGCAACAATCAGTGTTGTTTTATACGCTAAAAGCTTGTTGAAGTTGGGAAAAATTAATTTTTATTGTGGAAATCAAGGAGCTAATTATAATCTTTACTTAATTAATTAAGGGGGTTCTCGGATGTTTTTCAAAAAATTTTTTTAGCTCGGTATTTTCCCCATGAAGTTTTTATGTTTTTTTAAATTAATTGCGTAATTTTACTGAGGTGTTTTTAACGAATAGCCTTATATACTATTTCTTTGAAATGCAATTTATTTTTTTAAAATCAATAAAAAAAATCTAAGTTGCATTTAAGTAAAAAAATGAGGATTAATTTTTATCGATGTCATTTCTTACAGAAAACCAAAATCTACTAGTACGAAATGAGAGGCTTGATGGCTTGTATGCCAAGCCAAACGGAGAAAAAGAAGTTAATTTTGCCCTCAAAAACGCACGTTATTTATTTAACAAGCTTAGGCTCATAAACTACCCTTGCTTGTTGAACGAATCATTAAATAAAGTGCAATTTAAAAAACCTCCTGTCTACCTAGTTGACAAATGGCAATTAGCGATCCAAGGAGTTTGGGCAGAGATAATAGTAACGCCTGCCATAGATCGGAATAGAATTGATGCTTTTATTGAGGAACTAAAAGCGTGTCAACTTCCTAAAAATTATTTTAATGAAGAGACACTCAATCGATTAGCAGTTCAAATCATTGAAGCGTTAGAAAAAAACGATCGCGCTCGTGCTGCGATAATGTTGCGTCACTTAGCGACTAGCTCGTCAGAATTTTCGGAAGCTTATCTTTTGAGAATCGCTAATGCCTTAGAAACGGATAACTGGGATGCAGTGGCGGATGACTTTATCAAACATAACTTTATCGGTCGTAACGATTATATTCTGATTGTCGGGCCTTTCAGACGTAACAAAGAAGGACAAGGAGATATAAAACTCACAGCAATTTTCGGTCGCATCGATTCGATTCCCTTACCGATTGAAGATTTAGAAGTTGCTGCCAGGGAAGCTTTTGGTCAGCTTCTCCAACCCCTCGCGCCAACCTTTGCTATTGAAAGTATCGCCGCTTGCGGCAATATCGGAGAGCAAGAAGCATTTCTCCCTCCCGATTGTTGGTGCTTATCTAAAAGCGATCGCGGCCCCGCTTTGGTCAACATGACAGCGCATCAGGAGCGCCTCAAACATTGGACTCAGAAACGCATTCGACGCATCTTTGAACCAGAAACCGCCAACCTAATCTTACAACTGCTCGACGACAAATCTATGCAGTTCCAAGAATACTGGTTGCACGAAGCAGGACACGCCGCCGGAATGGGATTGAAATTAAAAATAGAACATGACTTATTTCCAACCTTTACTCAAAGCGGCTGGGAAGAGTATAAAACAGACATTGCGGGTTTCTATTTAGCGGCTAAAGTTTTAACGCCAGAACAAGTAGGACGCTTAGTTGCTGCTACGTTTTGCATTCGCTTTGGCATCGACGCGCATCGTCTTGGCGGCCCCGAAAAAGATCATGACGTTTTCTCTTGTGTCTTGCTACTCGATCGCTTGTTACTAAGCGGTCAATTTCAACTGCTCGAAAACAACCAATTGCGCCTGCTCGATGTTAGTTACGAAGGACTTTATAAAGCAACTATTCCCCATCGTCTTGAGGCAGAAGCTTTGATTCAACAGGAATTGGCTGCTGTTGACAATCCCTCAAAAATTATGGAGTTCTATAGCTGGCAGCAGCCGCATCCATTTATTAAAATGCTGTTGGATCGTTTAATCGAGCGTTGCCGCTAAACTAATCCCCCATACTTTGTTTAAAAGCATGGATGAGGTTGCCGCGACGCTTTATAGTTCCACTCCAGGCATAACATTGTCGAAAAGGCGAATCTCGATGAATCGGATAAGAGCGACTAAACAGTAAGTCAATCTCATCGCCAGATTCTACCTCTACTGGAGTTTCTACTGGCAAATAGCAATGTTTCCAACTATCTGAAGTAGTACGGGTGTTAATGTCGTCCCCTGAAATGTCTAGCGCGACTGACTCGGATAATTGAGCGATAAAGCTACCTTTAAATCCAGTAAAAACTCCATTTTCCTCTACGACAAAAGTGAGTTGCGCTTGATAAACTGGGTCATCATTGCCGTCCATATTTAGCCGTCTAGCGATTTGGGGCTGGCTCAGGTAACATTTGCGAGGAATAATGGCATCGTAATAATGATTAAAAGGGCTAGCGAGCGATCGCGCCTGCAATAATTTCTCCAAACTATATTTAGCGTTGATAACTTTGCAATTTTGCGATCGCACTTGCTGATGGGCTTGGAGAGAACTTACTGGTACTAAATAGATAGATACCAAAGACGGTAACATTTTTCCTCCCGTCCGCAGAAAACGTTTGTAGGCATCGTTTAAAATCGGCACACAATCCTCGTTATCTCCTATATTGCCCAAGATTTCAGAAATAATGAGATCGACTGGTTCGGGGAGATTAATATCGTAGGAAAGCCCCTCAAAAATCTCGTATTTTCCTTTCATACCGCCTTGCTCGAACGTTGCGATCGCCACAGGAATCATGTCAGGATTGACCTCAATTGCATACAACTGTTTAGCACCCGCTTGCAAGGCCCATAATCCCAAAATTCCCGTTCCCGTTCCCAAATCCAAAACCACCATGTCTGGCTTAACAACTTCCCGAATGGCATTTTGATAAGCTACCATTCTGATTTCATCGTTTAACATCAACGAATGAAAATCTTGCTCCCACTCCAAAATGCTTTCGGAAAAAGGCAACCAAACTTCTTCGAGTTTGTAATTGCGAATTAAATTCAGATCGACTGTCATAAAAACTGCTCTTTTGCTTGCATGACGCTCAATTACTTAGTATCTTACGCTTATTAAAGCTGCTTAATTTAGTGAAATTTACTGAAGACCTAAAAAGGAGGTATCAATTGTGTCTCTTGACCTTGCCTGGATACGTTCGCAGTTCCCAGCACTCGCTCAAACGATTAACGATCGCCCGGCAATTTTCTTTGATGGGCCGGGCGGAACGCAAGTTCCAGGACGAGTTATCGATGCGATAGGCGACTATTTAAAATCCTCGAACGCAAACGAAGGAGGCGTTTTTGCCACTAGCCAGCGTACCGAAGCGATAGTCTGGGCCGCACACGAGGCAATGGCTGATTTTCTTGGCTGCGATGCCGATGAAGTTGCCTTTGGCGCAAATATGACGACGCTGACCTTTGCCTTATCGCGATCGCTCGGTCGCGAACTGCAAGCAGGCGACGAGATAGTCATCACCCGCCTCGATCACAATGCCAATATTGCCCCCTGGAAAGCTTTAGAAGAACGCGGCGCTGTCGTTCGCTATGTCGATATTCATGTCGAAGACTGTACCTTAAATATGGAGGATTTAGAGAGACAACTTAGCGATCGCACTCGCTTGGTGGCGGTCGGTTATGCCTCTAACGCAGTCGGTACGGTCAACGATATCGCCAAGGTAGTCGAATTAGCTCGCGCCGTTGGCGCGCTAACCTTTGTCGATGCCGTGCATTACGGCCCCCACGGCCCGATAGACGTAAAAAAACTCGACTGCGATTTCCTTGCTTGTTCGCCTTACAAATTCTTCGGCCCGCACGCAGGCGTGTTGTATGGCAAGCGAGAACGCATGAGTCAGTTGCGTCCCTATAAATTGCGACCCTCTCCAGACGAACTGCCTTTTCGTTGGGAAACCGGAACGCAAAATCACGAGGCAATGGCTGGTGTCACCGCCGCGATCGATTATCTAGCTGAAATTGGCTACCGTTTCGCTCCTGGCTCTTCTAATCGCCGCGCTGCTATCGTTACTGCTATGGAAGTCATTCGTCAGTACGAAAAAGAGTTGAGTCGCGTCCTCATTACTGGACTGCTGCAAATTCCCAACCTCAAACTCTACGGCATCAGCGACTCATCCCGCTTTGACTGGCGCACCCCTACTGTTGCTTTGCGACTGGCGGGATATGCCCCCTCAGAAGTAACCAAACAATTAAGCGATCGCGGGATTTTCGCTTGGCACGGCAATTATTACGCGATCGACCTCACCGAACGCCTCGGTCTTGAATCGAGCGGCGGTATGGTACGGATGGGACTCGTCCACTACAACACGGTTGAAGAAATTCAGCAGATGTTGGCGGCATTAAACGAAATTGCTCGACAGCGATAAGCTGCCCACGCATTTAAACTGTTCGATAATTCAAAACATTAGAGAACTTAAAAACGATACAAAACTCCCTACTCCCTACTCCCTACTCCCTATTCCTCTTTACTTTTTGAACTTTGAACTTTGAACTTTGAACTATTTTATCCTTTCCCTACTCCCTACTCCCTACATTCAGTAACCAATTTAAATGCCTATTAGCTTAGGAGTCTATGATTATGGTCAAAGAATTTGTTGATGCCTCAATTTTTTTAGGAATGCAAAGCGTCGATGAGGCAGTGAGGGTTGCTTGTAAAAATTACTTTGTGGATCGCTTTTCCCAATCTATCGGCATGAGCGACGACCAAGCCGGAAAGTGCGATCGCATTATCTGGAAATATTCTAGGGAATTGCAAGATCTCTATTATCCTTTTATGGATCGACTGCGGACTGATATGGATCTGCAAAGTCTTGAATACGAAGCGGAAGATGTCGCCGTTGCCTTGGGCGATCCCCGTTTGGAGGGATTGAGCATGGGTCGAAAACTAACGCTAGGAATGGCGATCGCGCGATCGGGAAAGTTATATACAATAGACGAAAAATTACACCAACTTAATTCGACCTTATCTCAGAGCGAACAACTTCCAATTGTCCATCCAGAAAATGGTTCTGAAAAGTTTTTTCGCGATCGAATCTTAGAAGAATGCTACGAGCGATCGTTAGCTCTCAAGATCGCTCAAATCGATTAGAATTATTCACTAAAAAATGTTAATTCAAATACAGGAAAAAGGGTTTACGAAGAAGGAAAAATAGCCCTTTGCCCTTTCCCCTCGATGCTCCTCCCGATTCGCTATTCGCGAATCGGAGCGTGCGCGTCGGTTCCCCTTTCCCCTTTCCCCTAATAAAAGCAAGAAGTCTACAGTAAAGCCACGCCATCTTGACGTGCGGCTTGTTGAACGGCAGCCGATACAGCAGTAACGACTCGCGAATCAAAAACGGAAGGAATGATATGCTCTCGATCCAGGGTAACAGCCGTAACTAGAGACGCGATCGCTCTGGCAGCTTCGAGATACATATTTTCAGTAATAACTTTGGCGCGACAGTCCAGCGCCCCGCGAAAGATGCCGGGGAAAGCTAGAACGTTATTAATTTGATTTGCATAATCGCTGCGTCCGGTTGCTACCACTGCTACGTCATTTTGAATCAACTCCGGTTGAATTTCGGGAATGGGATTTGCCATCGCGAAAACAATCGGGTCTTTTGCCATAGAACAAACCATTTCAGGGGATACTACCCCAGGAACGCTTACGCCCAAGAAGACATCCGCTTTTTTAAGTGCAGTGGCGAGAGTCCCCTTAGTTGTAACCGCAAATTCTTGTTTTTCTGGGGTAAGATCGGTTCGCTTTTTAGAAAGGATGCCTTTGGAATCGCATAGTATAATTGTCGTTGCCCCTGCCTGACGCAACAGACGCGCGATCGCAATGCCCGCAGCCCCCGCTCCATTAATAACAATCCGCGAGGTTTCTAGAGGCTTATTAACGAGTTTTAGCGCATTAATGAGGGCGGCTAGGGTAACGATTGCCGTGCCGTGTTGATCGTCGTGAAAGACGGGAATGTCGAGTTCCTGACGCAATCGTCTTTCGATTTCAAAGCAACGAGGAGCGGCGATATCTTCTAAATTAATGCCCCCAAAAACGGGGGCGATATTTTTAACGGTTTCTATAATCTTGTCGGTATCTTGGGTTGCCAGACAAATAGGAAAGGCATCTACTCCCGCAAATTCTTTAAAAAGCATTGCTTTTCCTTCCATCACGGGTAGGGCGGCGCTAGGCCCCAAATTGCCCAGTCCTAAAACAGCGCTACCATCAGTTACGATCGCAACGGTATTACTTTTAATCGTAAAAGAAAAGACTTGCGAGGGATCTTTGGCGATTTCTAAGCAAATGCGACCGACACCTGGGGTATATGCCATCGCTAATTCAGACTGAGAAGCGAGGGGAGATCGGCACGTTATGGCAATTTTACCGCCTCGATGCAGGTCGAATGTGCGATCCGAGACTTTGAGAACTTTAATATCTGGCAAGGATTCAATTGCCCCAACAATTTGTTCGGCGTGTTCCTCGCTAGCTGCATCGACGGTTAGTTCTCGCTGAGAGATCTTGAGGGTACGTTCGATCAGAGAAATTTGTCCTAAATTGCCGCCGACTTTGGCAATTGCTTGGGTAACGGAAGCTAAACTGCCTGCTTGATTGGGTAACTCAATGCGAAGCGTTAGACTATAGCTGGGATTGGGAGTTAAATTAACCATTCTTGAGGCGTTTCAATTTTAATTGAACGTGCAAATATCAATCATCTTAATCTTATTGGGAAGATGCGATCGCTTTCATCGTATACAAAATCTATGGAAAGTTTTTTACTCCTCGAACAAGCTGCCAAGTCTGCTATTACTAATCTTTCGCCAAAACCATCTCCCGACGATCTAGTAAATGCCTTACTTTGTGTCGAAAAAAATAGCAAACGCGACAAAAAAAGTTATTCGCTCGAACAACTTGTCGGAACTTGGCAATTATGCTTTATTACGGGTACAAAAAAGACGCGCGAACGAGCGGGAATTGTTTTAGGATCGGGTCGATATTTATCTTCGTGGGTCAAAATTTATTTATCTTATAGTTGCGATCGCGAAAACGGATCGTTGGAAACGCCATCCTATGAAAGTGGCACGGTTGAAAATCTTGTCGAATTAGGTTCTCTAAAATTGGCGCTTTCTGGCCCAGTGAAATTTTTGAGTCCAAAAAATATTCTTGCTTTTGATTTTACCCGAATGACGGTTCGATTATTCGGCATCCAACTCTATCAAGGTTATATCCGAGGCGGAAAAACCAGCGAAGAAAAGTTTTATGCTGAAAGAGTCAGCAAACAAGCATTTTTTGCTTACTTTTTCGTTGGCAATCGTTGTATCGCGGCTAGGGGAAGGGGTGGCGGTTTAGCGCTGTGGGGCAGACCCTAAAATGTAAAGTAATATTAAGGAAGATGAATTTTGATACTTGCCCCCATGCAACAAACTGCTCTCAACTTAATCGCGATCGCTATTTTTAGCGTCACGCTAACCTCCTTACTAGGGCCGATGTTAAACATTTCGCCCGTCTTTCCAGCAATAACTACTTTTGGCGTTTTGGGATTGGCGACGCTCGACAATCTTAGCTGGGGAGGAAAAGGGACTACATTAATTTTAGATTTATTTTCATCATCGAAGCAACGCGATCGCGTTTTGCATCACGAAGCAGGTCATTTTCTGGTTGCTTACTTTTTAAGCATTCCCGTTATGGGATATACACTTAGTGCTTGGGAAGCTTTTAAGCAAAAACAACCGGGGATGGGTGGAGTGATAGTAGATACAGCGCTATTGGAAAAGACGCTCGACGTTCAAGAAACGCCCTTGCTGGTGGAACGATTCTGTACGGTTTGGATGGCAGGAATTGCAGCAGAAACCCTAGTATATGGCGATACTGAAGGGGGAGAAAGCGATCGCCAGAAGCTAAGAGAAATTTTACACTACACTGGATTTCCAAAAAGTGCTGCTACTCAAAAAGAGCGTTGGGCATTTCTGCAAGCACAAAGCATTTTAGAAAAACATTTCCGAGCTTATCAGGCGTTGGTAGAAGCGATGGAAAGACGAGAGTCAGTGGAAGCGTGTTTGCAGGTAATTCAGAAGCATTTATGATAGTGCGAGAAGCTAAGGTAGAAAAAGAATAATTATCTTTTTACTCTTGAACGATTTGGGGTTGTTAATCGCATTACCGCTAACGGTAGTGGCTAAGACTTGGATAGAAGAAGTGTTATTCAAGGATTTTCTCGATAAGTGGCGACAAACTCCTGCGGAATCCTGACAGTAAATGTCGTTCCAACGCCTTCTTTGCTCTCGACAAAAATCTCTCCTTGATGAAGTTCCAGGCACTTTTGTACCACCGCCAATCCCAATCCAGTACCAGCAATATTTTTAACATTTTTGCTGCGATGGAATGGCTCGTAAAGTGCTTGAAGGTCTTCTGGAGGAATTCCTATTCCTTCATCTTGGATCTGAAAAACCACTGCACCTGGTTCGCTTCTTAGCACAAAACGGATTTTACCACCTTTAGGCGAGTATTTGATGGCGTTGGCGAGCAAATTGCTAAGAATTGAGTAGAGCAACTTTTCATCCAGATAGGCATGAGTAAACGATCCTTGACTGATTACTTCGATCGCGTGGGAAGTCTCATCGAAAACCTGCATATCCTCCACGAGATTTAGACAAAAGGATTGGAGTTCGAGCAAATATGGCTTGCACTCTAACTTTCCTGCTTCAGCCCTAGTCAGGGTCAAAAGATCGGCAAGCAGCTTCGCCATTACCTTCGCGGAAGACTGAATGCGATCGAGATTTTTGCGCTCTTTGGGATCTCGCTCTTGTTGATTTCCTGCTAGCAGCAGTTGTGCCGAACCGAGAATTAAGCTCAATGGCGTGCGAAATTCATGAGAAACCATCGAAAAGAAATTGAGCTTTAGTTCGCTCAATTCTTTTTCTTGCGCCAGAATTTGCTGTCGGATCTCGGCTTTCTGGCGCTTAACCATTTGCTGGTAAAGCAACGCATACACGGCTAAAAATATAACAAAGGTGATAATAGTCCCCAGAACTTCAATGAGCATTCTGCGATGAAAACCGGACTGAGTTTGACTGACTTGTCTCTGGAGTAAGAATTCTTCTTCTGATTGGATTTGAGCGACGATTTTCAGAATATCGCGCTGATTTTGCTTGGTTTGAGCGATTAATGAATTTTGAAGCGATCGCGCTCCGCCGTTCCCGTACAGGTCAGTAAGCTGCTGGAAAAAAGCTAACCTTTGCTCTATTAATGCGTCCAGTCTTTCTAGTCGCTGTTGTTGGTCGAGATCGCGATCGAGCAATTGCTTAAGTTGAATAATCTTCGCATCAATACTTTCAATGGCGAGGTTATAGCGCTCTAACTCTTCCTCATCCTCGAACAAAATATAGCCCTGCCTTCCAGCTTCTGCATTAGTTAGAGTAGCGACGATCTCAGTCAGAGTTTTCAGGACTTGATGAGTTTGTTTCATTTGGTTGGCGCTAGCAATCAATCGAGTGGCATTTTGATAAGACACAAAGCTGACAAAACCGATTAATAGCAGTGCCAGACTTAACCCACCCGCGATCCATTTGCCTTCTAGCGATCTTTTTGTCACGATTGGAAATTATTAACTATGGATTTATCTTGGTAATTAGTAACTCAACGAGCGACGGTCGGAAGATTTGGCTGGTGCGTTGAGCTAGCTAAAACGACAATCGAGCAAGTCAATTATTTACACTCTAAGCCACCAAATGCGTATTTTAGTCGTTGAAGATGATGTCCGGCTAGCAGAAATGCTGACAGAAGCGCTAACAGACTTTCAATACGTGGTCGATCTTGCCCAAGACGGCGAAACTGCATGGAATTGGGTCAAGGGACAAGAATACGATTTGATCGTGCTGGATTTAACCTTGCCCAAGCTAGATGGAGTCAGCTTTTGTCAGCGATTGCGCAAACAGAATATTGCCCTTCCTGTTTTAATGCTAACTGCTCGCGATACCATTGCCGACAAGATTACGGGTTTGGATGCAGGAGCCGATGATTACGTGGTCAAACCCTTCGATTTACAAGAGTTGATGGCAAGAATTCGCGCCTTGTTGCGACGAGGAAAAACCACAACCACAACGGGTCTATCCTGGGAATGCTTGTACCTGAATTCGGGAACTTTTGAAGTCACCTACCAGAAAATCCCGCTTTCCTTGACTCCTAAAGAGTTTGCCATTCTAGAATTGTTAGTTACTAATGGTCGGCGAGTAATGAGTCGAGCGGGTATCATCGAACGAATTTGGTCGTTAGGAGATTTGCCGACAGAAGAAGCGGTTAAGTCTCACATTAAAAGTCTCCGTAGCAAGCTGAAAGCCACAGGCGCGCCAGACGATTTTATCGAGACGGTTCACGGACTGGGATATCGCCTCAAGCAGTTTTAGAAAATAACAATGGATCGATTTTATCCCCGATTTCCCCCCGATTATTCCCTAATTTCTCCCTCAGCAAAAATTTAAGCTAGTTTTAGCCTAGCCGATTTGGACTAGCTTGACAAAATTCTAAGTTACCTAGCGATGTTGTCGCTGGGAAGACTGGCGTTATCGGGCGATCGCAAATTTATTTTTTATGAAACAAGTTAAGTCTCTTACAAACAAAAAAATAGTTATTGCTGCTGAGGTTGACCGTCCCCTATCGATTAAACAAGCCAGAATGTCGCGCACCGCTTTCTTTACTGGACTAGGACATTTGAATGGGTCTTCGAGTTATGCTTACGGAATTTCTGCCGACGGCTCGAAGGTAATTGGCTATAGCCACAATAGCACTGAAGAAGAGGCATTCTGTTGGGATATCGTCAAAGGAATGCAAAGATTAGGATCTCTGGGTGGATCTTTTAATTATGCCTATGGTGTCTCTGCCGATGGCTCTCAAGTCGTCGGATACGGCTATAACGGCAAAAACTGGGAAGCTTTTCGATGGAATAACGTCGAGGGAATGCAAGGACTGGGAACCTTGGGCGGTTCTTACACTTACGCTTATGGTATCTCTAGCGATGGTTCCCAAGTAGTTGGATATAGCTATAACGGCAAAAACTGGGAAGCCTTCCGATGGAATAACGTCGAGGGAATGCAAGGACTGGGAACCTTGGGCGGTTCTTTTAGTCAAGCTTGGAACATTAGCGCCGATAACACAAAAGTAATAGGAGAAAGCTGTAACAGAACCCATACTGAGGCATTCATCTGGGATAGCATCAAGGGAATGCAAGGGATAGGAACCTTGGGAGGCTCTTACAGTAAGGCTTATGGCATCTCTAGCGATGGTTCCCAGGTAGTTGGATACAGTCATAATGGCACTAATGAAGAAGCGTTCCTCTGGGATAGCACCAAAGGAATGCAAGGATTGGGATACCTGAGATACAAGTCTGGCAAGTTTTCTAGCAAGGCTTATGCTATCTCTGCTGATGGTTCTGAGATAGTCGGAACCTGCTATAACGGCACCTACACAGAAGCATTTCTTTGGACGAATAAAAAAGGAATGCGCTCTTTAAAATCCCTATTGGTTAACAATTATGGTTTGAATTTAAGGGGTTGGACATTAACAGAAGCTAGAGGAATTTCTGCTGATGGCTCAGCCATCGTGGGTTGGGGAATCAACCCTAATGGACTAGAAGAAGCATGGATCGCTCTACGATTTAAAGTTCTTAAATAAAGCCTTTTTTATAACCTTATTTTACTTATCTATAGACGTTTGTAATAATTTTTCAACTGAGACTTTATCGATACAAATGTATCTATTTTTAGATAAGAGCAAAAAAGATCGAAAACTTCTATGATTAGCACATCAAATTTTTTTCATAAAATTTCAATCAACATTCTTTTATTAACTGCTATTGTTTTTGTTTATCAAGTTTTTTCTGAAATGATGTTAGTTCAGAAGGAGACAGAAAGAGCAATAGAAATGAGCAATCTAGAAACTAAAGAGCAATGTCGTCAATGGGTAGAAGAGAATAGAGAAACCATCTTGAGGATGCCTCAGTATACTATTGATTGCAATCGCGGCTCTTTGGAAGTCAATAACAACTACAAATCTAGTAATCCTCGTAAAAAAAGAAAATCTAAGAAAAGGTAAAATAAAAAATTGACTATCAAATGATAATATTTCTAACAATAAATTCTATTGCAAACACCAATTTTCATGATATTATTTGCTCGTTTTTTTGCAACCCCCCGATTTCTCCCCGATTTCTTCCTAATTTCTCCCACTAGAAAACATTAAGCTAACCATAAATCAAAACAATTGGTTAGGGAACTAGGATGAATATTATTTCAGTTCGGTAGAGTTATCTATTTTGAAATAATATTCATTTTTTTCGGGATTTTTCTTGAATATAGCAATTTTTCAAGCATAAATTTTGTTCTTGGAGATCTGTCACTCATCCACAACCCATTTGCCTGCATTATATCCGTCACTCAATCGAGAGATTATGAAACAAACAGTCGATAATGTTAATCGGATAAAAACAACTCAATTATTACCGCCAAGTCAGACGGCTAAATTGACCTACGCTCTAATATCGGTGGATGACGACCGATGCGAGCAAAATACTTATGTGCGATCGCTCGGACTGGCACTAGCGCAACGAGGATGCCAAGTCGATATATTCATCCGCCGTCAAGATCCCGATCGGTCTGCTGTTATCGAACACGCACCGGGATGCCGCATTATTGCTCTAACGGCAGGTTCCCCTCGGTTAATGTCTCAAGCGGAATTGTTCGAGCATTTACCAGCTTTTTTGGAAGCTTGGTTAGCCTTTCAACGCAGCAGCGATCGCCATTACACTCTCATTCATACTAATTACTGGCTTTCGGGTTGGGTAGGTTTACAAATCAAATCGCGACTGAAACTGCCCCTAGTTCATACTTATCACTCTATTGGTTCGATCGAATATAGCGAAGAACCTATTTCCGATCTTATGAGTGCCCGATTGGTCGTCGAATGGACGTGTTTGCAAGAGGCTGATTGTGTAGTAGCAACAACTCCCCAAGAAAAAATAGATCTGCGTTGGTCGATTTCTAGACGGGGTAAGATTCGAGTCATTCCTTATGGAATCGATGTTCGACCCTTTTCCCCACTCGCCAAACAAAAAGCTCGCCAACAGTTAAGCATTTCTCCTGAAACCAAAACAATTTTGTATGTGGGTCGTTTTGATTGCCGCCGAGGAATTGAAACATTAATCAAAGGCTGTGCCCAGCTACCTAAACGATTTCAACTGTATCTGGCGAACAGAAGCGAGCCGAGTTGCACTGACGAATGCGAGCAAAAACGAATCAGGGCTTTAGTCTGGGAATGGGGATTAGAATCAGTCACAACGTTTATCGATCGCATCCCGCAGCAACAGTTAAGTGCTTACTACGCCGCCGCCGATGTTTGCGTGGTACCTAGTAGTTACGAACCCTTTGAATTAGCTTCGATTGAAGCAATGGCTGCGGGAACCCCCGTTATAGCCAGTTATGCAGGACGATTGCAGCATACCGTCGTACATGGCGAAACTGGATTGCTGATTCCTCCCGACAATCCTGAAGCTTTAGCATACGCGCTTTGGGCAGTATTGAGCAATTCAAAATTAGCACAAGCTTGGGGAGAAGCAGGCTCGAAGCGAGTTCGGTTGCATTTCAATAGTTCCAAAGTCGCCGCTCGCATCCATCAACTCTATCAATCGCTTACCCAAATCTACCAATAGACAGATGAAAATTCCCATTTTACAAATATGAAATAAATAATGGCATAACTGTCATTTTTTCATCACGTTTACTCGATAAGTTAACCATTAGGCAAAATTGCGCGATCGCCTAATAACAAGCTTAAAAGCTTTATCTGCCAGGATAAATCTTGGAGTTTAAACTATGACAGCAACAACCCCAAAACCCTTGCCATCGCAACCATGGCATCATTTGCCAGTACGAGAAGTCACTCAACATTTAAACAGTAATTTAGAAGCAGGTTTAACATCGGCTTCTGTTGCTAAACGACGAGAGCGTTTTGGCGCTAACGAACTCAAAGGCAAACCAGGTAAAAGTCCTATAGTACGCTTTCTGCTGCAATTTAACCAACCATTGTTGTATATCTTGCTCGTTGCGGGGGCAATTAAGGCAATCTTAGGAGAGTGGGTTAATGCTTGGGTGATTTGGGGCGTAACTCTAATTAACGCTGTTGTGGGATTCGTACAAGAATCTAAAGCTGAAAGTGCGATCGCAGCTTTAGCTTCCTCAGTCAAAACCGAAGCAACCGTTATTCGAGACGGACAAAAAGTTAGAATCCCGTCAACGGAAATCGTGCCAGGAGATTTGGTATTGCTGACTTCTGGAGATAAAGTACCTGCCGATTTGCGACTAATTGAGGCACGAAATCTACAAGTTAATGAATCTGCTCTCACTGGCGAATCCGTTGCCGTCGAAAAAAACCTGCAAACCCTCGATGCCGATGCACCGTTGGCAGAACGAACTAACATGGCTTATGCAGGCAGTTTCGTCACTTTTGGGCAAGGAAAAGGGGTTGTCGTCGCGATCGCGCAGGAAACGGAAACGGGGCGAATTTCTCAGTTAATGGAGCAGCAAACCAACCTGAAAACGCCCTTAACTCGCAAATTTGATAAATTTAGCCGTACTTTGCTCTATATCATTCTGGGAGTTGCTGCACTGACATTTGCCGTCGGTTTGGGATACGGTTACTCCTGGGTAGAAATGTTTGAGGCTGCCGTCGCCTTAGCAGTGAGTGCGATTCCCGAAGGCTTACCCGCAGTCGTAACAATTACCCTGGCGATCGGCGTTTCGCGGATGGCACGCCGTCACGCGATTATCCGCAAATTACCCGCAGTGGAAACCCTTGGCAGTGCTACAGTCATCTGTTCCGATAAAACGGGTACGCTAACTGAAAATCAGATGACCGTGCAAGCAATCTATGCAGGAGGGCAACAGTATCATATTAGCGGTGAAGGCTATACTCCAGAGGGAGAAATCTTTCTCAATGAAGCGCCAGTGGAATTGGATAAATTTCCCGCACTGCAAGAATGTCTCATTGCTGGATTGTTATGTAATGACTCTCACCTAGAAGTCAAGGACGGACAGTGGAATGTTGTTGGCGATCCTACCGAAGGTGCGTTGATTGTCGTTGCCAATAAAGTAGGATGCGATCGCGCTGACTTAGAACAAAAGATGCCCAGGCTCGATGTAATTCCCTTCGAGTCAGAGTATCAGTATATGGCAACCTTGCACGATCGCAGGGAAGCAAGCACAAAATCCAAAATTATCTATGTTAAAGGCTCAGTAGAGGCTATTCTCTCTCGCTCTCAGCAGATACTCGATGCTCAAGGCAATTTAACGCCCTTCGACCCAAAGACAATTTATCAAGAAGCCGATGAAATGGCAGCGCTAGGGTTACGGGTGTTGGCATTTGCTAAAAAACCCGTCTCTAACGAGCAAAACTCTCTAGACCATGAGGACATTAAAGAAGGTCTAATCTTTATCGGGTTGCAGGGGATGATCGATCCGCCGCGACAGGAAGCAATTAGAGCCGTAGCAGCTTGTAAAGCAGCAGGCATCCAAGTGAAGATGATTACAGGGGATCATGCCGTTACTGCACGAGCGATCGCATCTCGCATGGGACTAGAAAAGCACGGGGAAATCCTCGCTTTCACCGGACAGGAATTAACGCGCATGGATAACCAAGCGCTAGCCAATGCGATCGAACAAGGAGTAGTGTTTGCTCGCGTCGCACCCGAACAGAAATTACGGCTAGTAGAAGCATTACAGTCAAACGGCGAAGTCGTTGCCATGACGGGAGATGGCGTTAACGATGCTCCCGCGCTCAAGCAAGCCGATATCGGCATCGCGATGGGAGGTGCTGGTACAGAAGTGGCAAAGGAAGCGGCAGATACGATTTTGACCGACGATAACTTTGCTTCGATTGAAGCCGCAGTAGAAGAAGGTAGAACCGTTTATCGAAATTTGCTCAAAGCGATCGCTTTTATCCTACCCGTTAACGGTGGAGAATCGATGACGATTTTAATTAGCGTATTGCTTGCCAGAGAGTTGCCAATTTTAGCACTACAAGTTCTGTGGTTGAATATGGTTAATTCTATCGCCATGACGGTTCCTCTCGCCTTTGAACCCAAGTCCGAGCGGGTTATGCAACACCCCCCGCGCAACCCGAAAGAACCTTTGCTTTCTGGTAGTTTATTGAAGCGTATCTTGGCAATTTCTGTATTCAATTGGATTCTGATTTTTGGCGTGTTTGAATGGATAAGATCCACAACGGGAAATCTTGCTCTCGCCCGCACGATGGCAATTCAATCGCTAGTTGCAGGGAGAATTTTTTATTTGTTAAGTATTAGTCAATTAGGAACAGCAATTATTAAGAAAATTCGCGGCCCAAACGAACGGATAACCGATGCCTCGGCTATTATTATCGGAATCGTTGGCGCGGTAATGTTGCAGGTAATTTTCAGTCAATGGAGCCTGATGAATAATTTATTTGCTACTGCACCATTAAACTTAACTCAGTGGCTAATTTGTTTGTTAGTAGGGTTGCCAATGATTTTAGTTGCAGCTTGGGTTAATCGTTTCGATCCCCTCGATTGATTTCATTAAATAAATCATCATGTAGTAGTGCGAGCATCTTGCTCGCCTGTAAGCCAGAATGATTTGCTCTTGAGCGAGCGTCTTGCACTACGATCTAAGAAATAATTATGTTTACCTACTTAGCAAATTAACAATCGAAACTAGGTTGCTGGCTTATGATGAGACAACTTTAGGGCTGACAACAAAAGAATTGTACCTAGAATTATGTACAACAGAGAACTTGATACATACTTGAGAAGATTACTGCCAATTAATGCCCCCAAGATAGAACCAAATGCCATCGAAACGAGAAACTCTCGCTCTAATTTAATCTCCTTAAATTTTTGTTGACTTCTGTATTTGAATAGCCCCATCATAATCGTAGGAATGCTAATAGCAAGACTCAAACTTCCCGCTAATTTAATATCAATTGCAAAAACCAGAACGATCGTTGGAATAATCAACTCTCCTCCTGCCACACCAAGCATACTGCTGAAAATCCCGATCGCAATTCCTGCAACGAAACCGATGCTAACTTTCACTAAACCAGGTAGTTGCCAATTTTCCACGCTGAAGAGAACATTATGTCCAAGCAGTACGATGCTAATAAAAACTAGAAAAATAACAACAATCCGATTCAATTGTCGCTCGTCAATCCGAGTTGCATAGCCAACACCAACATAAGAACCGATAAGAGAACCTGACAGAATATTGAGGATTGTAGCTAGATGAGCAACAACATATTCAAAACCTACAACGCTACTGCGAAAGATAAACGAAAAAATGACTGTAACGAGGCTAACAATGAGATTAATAATAATCGCTTGTAGGGTATTGTATTTAAAAATGCTTACGAGAATTGGTAAGCGAAACTCAGCACCGCCTAAACCGATAAGTCCGCCGAGAACACCCACTAAACTACCCCAAGCAAACGCCCAAATATTCCGCATACAATATCCTCACACCTTCAACAGCAGTATTATGAACGATTGACTTTTTGGATAAAGCGATCGATTTAACGTTAATTTAACTCGCTTGCGCGATTATCATTTTTTCGTCATTTTTATTTTTCAAACTAAAGACAATTTTATAGAAGCGCCCACATCAAACTGGAGTAACTGTCTTGAATGAGAACCAACCTTCTCCTTCACCTTACCAAACGCGGGAAGAACTAAGAGAGTTAGTTAAATCGCAACTACAGGCACTGCTAGAACGAGAGAATTTTGAGGGTGCTAAAACGCTATTGGTTCCCGTACAGCCTGTAGACATTGCGGCAGTTATTGCCGAGTTGCCAATACAAATGCAAGCGATCGCATTTCGTTTACTTTCTAAAGACGAGGCGATCGAAGTATACGAATATCTAGACTCTAGCGTACAGCAAGCACTTATCAAGGAATTCAAACACCAAGATGTCCTCGACATTGTTGACAAGATGTCGCCCGATGACCGAGCGCGATTATTTGATGAGTTGCCAGCTAAAGTCGTTCGTCGTCTGCTCAATCAACTTAGTTTCACAGAACAGGAAGCCACTACTCTGCTTTTGGGCTACCAACCGAACACGGCGGGGCGCATTATGACCACAGAGTATATTGCTCTGAAGGAAAATTGTACGGTTGCTCAAGCCTTAGAGCGAGTTCGTCGCCTAGCCAATGTCAAAGAAGTTATCTACTACTTATACATTATCGATGCTTTTCGTCACCTGACTGGCGTTCTCACCCTGCGCGGTTTATTAACGGCTGACTCAGAACACACTGTAAGCGCGATCGCAAAACGAGAGGTTATCTTTGTCCACACAAACACCCACCAAGAAGAAGTCGCCAGGATCGTTCGCGATTATGACTTTGGCGCAGTTCCCGTAGTAGATAGCGAGCAGCGTTTAGTCGGGATTATTACCATTGATGATGTTCTCGATGTTATCGAGCAAGAAACAACGGAAGATATCTACAGGCTCGGTGGGTTAGAATCGGGGGGCGATAAATACTTCCAAACCAACAACTTATTTAAAATTGCCCGCAAGCGAGTTGTTTGGTTGTTCGTTCTCCTCATTGCCAATACTGCTACCAGTGCTGTCATTGCCAGTCAAGAAGAGGTTATCGAACGAGCCGTCGCTTTGGCTGCTTTTATTCCTTTGCTCATTGATACTGGGGGAAATGTGGGGGCGCAGTCTTCCACAGTAGTGATTCGAGGTTTAAATCTCAAAGAAGTTCACCTCAAAAAAGCGCTGGGAACGATTTCACGAGAAACAATCGTGGGAATATTTCTGGGTGCGATGTTAGGGCTAGTGGTAATTGTGTGGGCTTATTTCCTAGAAGGAAGTTGGGGTGTAGCGCTAGTGGTGGGAATTAGTTTGCTGGCGATCTCTTTTTTAGCTTCTGTCGCAGGGACTGCGTTACCTTTTTTATTTAGCAAACTCGGTTTAGATCCAGCCTTGATGTCGGCTCCTTTTATTACCTCGGTCGTTGATGTTTTAGGTGTCTTAATTTATCTGTGGCTAGCACGGCTGATTTTACAACTGTAGTATTTGAGAATTATGCGCACTTGGAAACAACTTACAATCCATATTAATGAATCCGATCGCTGGCATCGCCAACCGCTTTATTTAGCTCTTGTCGAAAAGGCACGCGAACGGAAACTAGCTGGAGCAACAGTAACGCGGGCGATCGCAGGTTTTGGGAAAAAGCGTACTATCCGAACCAGCCGAATTTTGGCGCTATCTGCCGATCTTCCGATTGTGGTAACGATTATTAACTGCGAAGATGCGATCGCGCAATTCTTACCTACTGTTCGCACAATGGTTCACTCTGGGCTAATCGGTCTTCAAACTGTGGAAGTTTTACATTCAAGCGCGATCGACCAAACTATTTAGAAAAGAACTTTATTATTATCGCTGCTTCATCCATAGAGCGTTTCACAAATGAAAGCGATCGCAAGCCGACGTATCAAATAATTAGCGATTGTTATTAAATTTTTGATTATTGCCAGAATCTCTTTTTTAAAAGTTGAAATAGATAGTTGTCGATGACTGGTTTTCCTAAGATATAGAAGAAGTTTGCTAAGAATCTAACCATAGACCTATACAAATATTTATTATTGTCATTTTCTAATCATTTTTGTTTCAAATACTAAAAATATCTAGACAAAAAAATCAACCGCTCGCAGAAAAGCTAAAAGTCAAAAAAAGATTTCAAGATAAGGCGTAAAGTAACAGATCCTTATCTGGATTTCCATAACTTGCGATCGGTGTTTGTATTTTCTCACTCACTGCGTCTAGGCAGTCAACGCTCAAAGCTGCGCTCCCTAGCATCAGTGTACCGTTGACGAAGCCTGAAAAGCGCTTCGCCGTCATTTATGCGAAATACCTTGCACTCATGCAGGTGAAAAAATTGTCTAGCTAGCAAAAGATTTGATGTCTTTAATAACAGGAGAAAAAGATGAATCCAAGAGTTTTTCTAGGCAGTATTTCTGCCTTAAGTGTAGCTGTTTTAACGTTAGGTTTCGGCGGACAATCCGCTCAAGCTCAACCCGAAGCATTTTCCTACGAACCATTAGAAGTTGGAACTCAACAAGCCACACCCAACCAACCCACTAATGCAAGAGAACCAGCATTAGCTCAAACAGAAACAAACGTCGAACCAGGAAGAGCGACTCGTGGCGGCTCTAGCTATGTCGGCATCGGTGGCAACATTGGTATCGGTGGCGGTTCCTCAATTGGTGAAGGTAGCTTTACCGTCTTCAGTAAAATCGGACTGGCACAGATTGTCTCGCTGCGACCGCTAGTAGCGATTAGTAACAATCCAACTATTCTTTTTCCTGTCACCGTGGATTTTAACCCGCGAACTGTCGATCCGGTCGAACAGGTAGATGCCTTTTCTATCTCTCCCTATGCGGGTGCAGGGGTTGGTCTAGCAACAGGCAACGATACAGATGTTGGCTTTTTACTGACGGGTGGTATCGATATTCCTATTTCTTCTCAATTCACAGGAACAGCAGGGGTTAACGTGCTTTTTGTCGATAATACCGATATCGGAATCAACCTTGGAATTGGCTATAACTTCTAAGGAGTTTGAGATTGGATCGTTTCTGTGCTAATGATGCGATCGCTCTTTACTCTGCACGGAGGACGATCGCAACCGTTTACAGTGCAAGGGGCGCGAATGCCCTCCGAGTACGCTGCGCGAACGCATCACCATATTTGTACAACACTGACTACTGTCACTGTTCGGTCATTTTTGCCTCTCAAACTAGAAATAGCAAGTTTATAACGACAATCGATTATGGATCGGAGAATTTTTACCATTTTAATCTTAGCTGCGTCGATCTCTACATTGACTATTCCCGTCTTCGCACAAGCACAAACGACTCGAATCGAACAGCTACAGCAACGTCGCGGGACTACCGTATCGGGAGAAGTTATATCCGTTGTCGGTAATGACTTTATTCTCAGCGACGGAAGCGGAGAAATAATTGTCGATGCG
>JALOOL010000269.1 GCA_025454425.1 Hydrococcus sp. Prado102
GACTATAGTTTTGATAAATTTCTTGAGTTTTTTTTGAAAGAATATTAGAGCCTTCTTGTTCTACCATTTTTGAAATGTACTCTTAAAAACGTCAATCTCAATTTTGCGATCGCCCCCGATCCATGTCACCTAACGCGAGAATGAGTTTTACTATTTAAATTGGCAAAAATGTTCTAACTTTAAGAAGATTATGTTAGTGGAAAAGAAAGCCATTTTTGCTAAAATAATAGTACATTAGTACGAATTTAGCTAAAACCTTAGATTTTGAACGCGAGGATTGAAAATAATGGCTAGACGGAAGTCTGTGACTCATTTCGTGGCAGTTAGCGATCTTTCTCAACCTGCTTCCAAACAGGAAGGAGTATTAATAGAAATAGAAGGTAAAGGTGGAGATACGCCGCAAAATCGGGAAAAAGCTTTAGAAATTCTCCAGCAAATGTGGGAAAAAGGAGAAATTGAGTCTGATAAATTTCCCGATGGTATGACTCAAGAACATTTATTTTATGTTCCTCCAGAAAGCTCTCGCTTGCAAGAAGCGCAGACGAACGAAACGGATAGCTTAACGCCTATCGTTCAAGGGGCACAAGAAATCATTCAATTAACTAAACTACAAATAGAAGTCCAAGAAGCGGCTGAGGAAGCTTCTCCTTATGTTCCTATCATTCAAGCTGTTTTGGAAAGATCGCGTCCTTTGAGTGTTGAAGAGAAGGAGTTAGCAAAAGATAAGAAATATGGAAAGACTTTAGAAAGGTTAGGAATGGCTGTCGCAGAACAAGAAGATTACCGAGAACATTGTACGGGAAACGCCAGCCTCATCCTTAATGCTATTGCTTGGCAACTCAACGAGCAAGACGAAACTGCACAAAAAAAAGGCGATAAGTAATTTTTCAAGTTTAAATCTTTAATTTTGTAGCGATCGCGTCTTTTTTATCCGATTCTGCTTCTAGCCATTTTCGATTGAATTTAGTACAATTGTACTTTATTTATGCGTAATTTGGCTACAGCAAGGAGTTTGCCGTCATGACGAGACTACAATCCTATATTAACCAGGAACAACAACAGATAGAAAATGCCTTGGGCGCGATCGCTGACTTACAGCGACAACTCAACGAACTACAACAACAGGTTCGAGTCCAACAACAAGTAAACCAAGCACAGCAAACAGCAGAAAAAGAAGTTAAAGACTGGTTAAATCAAGGAAAAAAACTATTCAAGGATTTGTGCGGTGTCTTTCCTAAAGAAGCTTTACAAGATTTAGTTGGCGAAATCGACGCGCTTGCTACTGAAGTTACTCAAAGTTACGAACAGTATGCAACTTCCGAACGTTTCTTGCAAGGAGCAGAAGACGAAGAAGAAACTGAGACTCCTATAAAAGTTGCAGAGTTACCGCTTATCGTAGAAGCATTACCCGCAGAAGATGATAACCAAACTATCCTAACAGCAGAACAGATAGAACGGATTATTTCTGGAAATGACGATGCGGTTTTAGACGAACTCAAGCAACGATTTAATATTCAGCGGGTGCGAACAATACAGGGATTGGCAAAAAAATTAGAAGAATTAAATATAACGCGGCGAAAGCTACAAGATTGTTTGATTTTGTGCCAGCAGATTGCTAGTACTTCTTTATTTAATCTCAACGGTTATCACTAGATGGATAGATAATTAGTTAATTGATTTTGCCTGCTTATGAACTTCTCAATGCTGCCATAATTGAGGGATCGACTCCTAAATATTTCACCACTAATCTATTCATCCAAACATTCCATAAAGCCATAGAAAAGGCTGTTGCTAATGCGGCTCCTTCCATCCCTATACTAGGAATTAATATTAAATTAAGAACTAAATTGATTAGCGCGCTCCAACCCATTACGAAGGCGCATTGATTGTGATGTCCGGTCATCATCAATAAATAGCCTACCGAACCCGATCCTACATTAACTAATTGTCCTATTGCGATCGCAGCCATAACCCATTTAGCTGCCATAAATTCTTCACCAAATAAACCTAATATAGGTTCGGCAAAATTCACTAAACCGATCGCAATTAATAAGGCTGGAAAAAATATCCATCTAGCAATAACCGATACCATTCTTTGTAACTCTTGAAGATTGCCATCAGCATAGAGAGAGGCAAATAAAGGAGCCGCGATCGCATTAACAGCCATTAAACTAAAACTAACCCAACCTGCTGTTTTAAAACCTACATTATAAATGCCAACCTCTTTTGTTCCCAATAATATTCCGATAGTTAATGTATCGGTTTGATTGAGAATAATAGATGCACCACCAATAAATAAAAGTGGTAACGAAACGAGCAACCACTGATGCAAAGAATAAACGGGACGAACTTTACGAATTTGTGGGACAAATTTAAGACGAATTAACTGTAACTGTACGAGTAAAATAAGTGGCAAAAGCGATAGAGAAAACGCGATCGCATTTATACTAGTTAAACTACGATGTTCTTGAAACCAAATAAAACCAACTCCCATCAGCAACAGTGGATGTAAGATAAAAGATGGCACGTAAGCAAGGAGCATTTGATGTATTGCCCTCGCCATCTCTAGCTGAAGTTTGGCGATCGCGAGTAGAGGTACAGTCCAAATGCCCAAAATTAAAGCCATTACGCTGCTCAAACCGCGCCAAGTACCCAACCAAAGCACTAAACCCGTTCCCCCCAAACAGATAACCAGACTTATCGCTAAAGTTTGTCCCCAACTGCCCCAAATAATGCCCCGCAAGTGCGCCCAATCTTGTTTTATCGTGTATTCGGGAATAAAACGCAAAACGGTTTCAGATAGACCAAATCCTCCTAGAAAAGCGAGTACAGTAGCAATAGCGATCGCAAATTCGTAAAGACCGTATTCATCTGCACCCATCCATTGCGCGAACAGCAGTTGCAAAAGATAAAAAATACCGACGCTACATAATTGAATGACAAGGGAAATACTTGCTTTACGTGCCAGGGTAGATAGCGTTCCAGGTTGCTGAAGTTTCTCCCTTAGTCCGATAATAATTTGCTGAATTTTCATTTAATCGTGCAAAGAAGTTTGCCATTCATCGCGATAACTTTCCTTCTCTATTTCCGTTAACAATGTAGCCTTAAAGGTGTTGGGATTGATTGGCAAAATCGCTTACATCGCACAGAATAAAACGCGGGATAGATATATTATTCTTCCCGCGCAGATGGCTAAATAATATTAGCGATCGCCCCATTTATGACACTGAAAATTCTAGAACTTCAGAAGTCGTAAAATGAATGTTTCCTTCAGAAGGTTCAATACTAACAGAACGATATTCTAAAGACGCTTTCACCAATCCATAAAATAAAGGATGGGCGCTATTGGGACGAGAACGAAATTCTGGATGAAATTGCGAAGCGATGAAAAAAGGATGTTCTGGATATTCGATAATTTCTACCAAACGTCCATCGGGAGACGTTCCACTAATAACGTAACCCGTCTCTAAAAATAAACTCCGGTAAGCATTGTTAAACTCATAACGGTGGCGGTGACGTTCGTAGACGACTTCTTGTTGATAGAGAGAAAATGCTAGCGTATCGGGTGCGAGACGACAGGCATATAAACCCAGACGCATCGTACCGCCTAAATCGACAACATCTTGTTGTTCTGGTAGCAGGTTAATGACGGGGTTGGGCGTATCGTCTTCAAATTCAGCACTATGCGCCTTTTCTAAATGAGCGACATGACGCGCCCATTCAATAACCGAACACTGCATTCCCAAACACAAACCGAGGAAAGGGATTTTTTGCAGGCGGGCATATTCGATCGCTTTAACTTTACCATCGACCCCGCGAATTCCAAAACCTCCAGGAACGACGATCCCGCTAACGCCTTGTAGATAAGGTTCGCATCCTTCATTTTCCAGCGCTTCAGCATCGATCCAACGCAAGTTTACTTCGCTATCGAGTGCGATCGCGGCGTGACCTAATGCTTCAACCACCGATAGATAAGCATCGCTTAACTGAATGTATTTACCAACAATCGCCACTTCAATTTGTCTCTTAGGCGATTTCTTCCTTTCAACCAAACTTTGCCATTGACTGAGATTGGGTTGGCGCTGTTCTAAATTCAATAATTCTAGGGTTTGTTGTGCCAATCCTTCGCGTTCTAACATTAAAGGAACTTCGTAGATGGTACTGGCATCTTGGGCGGTAATGACTGACTCGACTGGAACATCGCAGAATTCTGAGAGTTTTTCTTTCATTCCTGGATGCAAAGGGCGATCGCAACGACACACTAAAACATCCGGTTGAATCCCAATCGATCGCAATTCTTTAACCGAATGTTGCGTTGGTTTAGTTTTCATTTCCTTAGCAGCAGGAATCCAAGGAATTAGGGTCACGTGCATATAAACGACGTTGTTGCGCCCCACATCCTTGCGAAACTGACGAATTGCTTCTAGGAAAGGTAGAGATTCAATATCGCCCACCGTTCCACCAATTTCGATAATGACGATATCGGGGTTCGTATCTTTAGCGACGCGATGGATGCGTTCTTTAATTTCATTGGTGATGTGAGGAATAACCTGTACCGTTCCTCCCATATATGCACCGCGACGTTCTTTATTAATCACCGCCTGATAGATCGATCCCGTTGTCACGCTGTTGAGGCGCGACATAGACGTATCGGTAAAACGTTCGTAGTGTCCCAAATCCAAGTCCGTTTCTGCCCCATCTTCGGTTACGAAGACTTCGCCGTGTTGGAAAGGACTCATCGTACCTGGATCGACGTTAATATAAGGGTCGAGTTTGAGAATTGAAACGGAATAATCGCGAGATTTAAATAGCCGTCCCAAACTCGCCGCAACAATACCTTTCCCAATACTGGAGACAACGCCACCAGTAACAAAGACAAACTTAGCCATAAAAGTTTCTCGAACTTAGTTCTGTATAATTTCCCCCCGTTTATTTTAACCCTCCATCATCGAATATGACGCTTCGGGTGTTGCGACAGTCATAATAAATCTATGGGCAAAAATAAAAATCCAATCAAATTAAACCCTTTGAGGAGCAATTTTTACCCCTTTCCCCTTTCCCCTGACTTCTGCAAGAAGTCTAATAAGTACCTGCACAAAATTAATTACACATTTAGCTGACTCAAGAAAACATCTATATCGCCTATAGGGTGGGCAATGCCCACCCTACGATTCTTTAAACCTACGATTCTTTAAAATTATTGCAATTATTTTTGTTGACCTGCTTATAGGTCAGTCGCAAACATCTTGCTTTCTTTGGGAAATTTGCGATCGCGATGCCCGTACTACATTCGCTCTTCAACTATTAGCGTCGATCTTTAAGCGTAAATATTCGACTTTAATACAAGCATCCATAATAATATTAAGTCCTAAATCGATCGCGTTTTGTGCGGCTTGGGGATCGCTGACTCCCAATTGCGCCCAAATTGTTTTTGCATCGATCGCGATCGCTTCTCGAACAATTTCGTCTAAATACTGCGAACGACGGAAGACATTAACGATATCTATCGCTTCGGGTACGTCTTTAAGAGTGGGGTAGCTGGGTTGACCGTCAATTTCTACTACTGCTGGATTGACTGGATAAACTCGATACCCCACCGAACGCAAAAATTGCGCAATCTGATAGCTAGTGCGAGATGGCTTATCTGAATGACCTACTAGGGCGATTGTTTTAGAATTGCTAAGAATATCTCGTAGCGTCTTGTCATCTGGGATTATGTCACTCATTTTGATTGGGGAATTACGCGATCGCTACTCTTCAAAGAAAAAGAGAAAAGCCCTTGGGAGTCTTTCCGTGTTTCGACCCCAAGAGCTTTACCTTTCGTTCTTACTCCTCACACACAAATAGATTATAGAGTCGATTTTGCAGGAAAACAATTAAGTTGAGTGACAATTTCTAAAGCGTCACCCATCTAGGAACATCAGACGGGTTGTTTCTACATTACGCAATGACTCAAACTATGGAGAGAAATTAAAAAGCGTAAAATTACGGAAATATAAGTCAATTGGGTGAAGTTTATCTTAAGGGATTCGGATTATCCTAGAAGTATAGAGAGCAAGAGGAGCAATTAGAATGAAACGTCAATTACTCGCGACTCTAGCTATTATTACTCCTTTATTATTAGCTAGTCCAGCTAAAGCCGAAAATCCCGCTCAGGTGAAACGATTGCTAGAGATTAACGAATGTGCGCGTTGCGATCTCAGCGGAGCGGATTTAAAATACTCGCATCTGATTGGTGCAGATTTGAGAGGGGCTAATTTAAGGGGCGCTAACTTAACCGAAGCTAATCTCGAAGGAGCAGATCTAACGGGTGCGAACTTAGAAGGAGCCAACTTAACAAATGCAATGGTGACTAACGCTACCCTAGAAGATACTAACCTTGCTAGCGTTAACTTTACTAATGCGATGCTTTATGATGTTAATGTGACAGGAGCGGCAATGGAAAATCTTAACTTAATGAACGCTCAGATTTACAATACCAATATAGGCGTTGGTGGAGAACAATAGCAGGAGGAGTTGTGAGCGATCGCTTAAGCGTCGAAATTTTTCCCGGTGAAGTTTTTGCAAGTACTGATGATTTCGACTCTGGTATCCGTCAACTCATTCCTCACTATGACGAGATGTTAGCTGCGATCGCTCTTTGTCTTCCCGCGCAAGCTGCTTGTATTTTAGAATTGGGCTGTGGGACGGGCGAACTAAGTTTACAAATATTGCAAACTTGTCCCACAGCAAAAGTTATTGCCCTCGACTACTCCCCGCGAATGGTTGAATACTCGCGTCGTAAAATCGAAGCGGCGGGTTATAGTGACAGATGGCGAGGACTCGCGATGGATTTTGGAGATTGGGCGGTAGGAAATCGAGTAGATGAAATAAATGAGAGTTTTGATGCTTGTGCTTCCTCACTTGCCATTCACCATTTGAGCGATGATATGAAATTAAGACTTTTTAAAAAGATAAGGGAAAGTCTTAAACCAAGTGGCTGTTTTTGGAATGCCGATCCTATCGTCTTAGAATCGCCCCAGCTATCGGAAGTTTATCAAAAAGCAAGAGAACAGTGGGCGATCGCGCAAGGAACGACCTTAGCAGAGGTTCGCGCCAAGCTTGGTAAAAGTAATACCTATGGCTATTCTAGCCAAGACCAGCTAGCCACTCTTGAAGAACACCTACAAATGTTAAAAACGGCTGGATTTGAATCGGTAGCCATTCCCTGGAAATATTTCGGACTGGCGGTTTTTGGGGGGTTCATTTCCTCATAGCGGAAATTTTAGATTATCTTACCAAACCCGAACGAATAGCACGAACAGCAGCTTGAGTGCGATCGTCGGCGCTAAGTTTGTTTAAAATCTTACGAACGTGGGTTTTGACAGTACCAAGCGTAATAAAAAGTTTTTCAGAAATATCAGCGTTACTAGCGCCATCGACAATTAATTGTAAGACTTCTAATTCGCGCTCAGTTAGAGCATTGTTTCCTATAATTGGTGAATTTGAAAGATAATTTTGAACAGATCTAGCTTTTTTAGCTTGGGACAAAACGACACGCGCGATCGCTGGATCGATCCAACAATTTCCCTCCTGTGTTGCTTTAAGTGCTTCTAGCAGTAATTCTGTGCTTGTATCTTTCATACAATAAGAATCTGCTCCCGCACAAAAAGCCGCCAATATTTCCTCTTCAGTATCGTGTAAGGTTAAAATTAAAATTTTAGTCTGCGTCTCGTTAGCTGTCTGAGAGTCTTTAAACTGCTTAGTCAATTCGATTCCGTCAATATCTGGCAAACCGATATCTACAATGGCAATATCGGGTTGGATTGTTTGTAATAGCTGAAGTCCTTTACTTCCATTAATGGCTTCTCCGACCCATTCTATCTCTTGATGAGGTTGTAGGGCAGTTTTTAAACTGACCCGCGTCAAATCGTCATCTTCAATAAGAGCAACGCGAATTTTACTCATTTTTTAGAATTGTATTGCGGATATAGCCTTAAATTAGCTAGGGTTATGAATTTTTATTGTATGTTGTGGCGCTCGCCTTAACTATATTTAGTATGCTAGCATTCCCCAAATTGAACGGCGATTTTAAGGATGGCTCTTGTCTTCTAATAAAGCTACAGGTCTTTTGGGTAATACTTAATTTTATTTGATGTTACGCTAAACGCTATCCCCCCATCCCGCTTATTCAGTGACCAGTTATCAGAAGTCGAAAGTCGAAAGTCGAAAGTCGAAAGTATTAAGACAAGGGGGACAAGAGAAAATATTAACTGATGTACTCCTCACTGATTATTAATTATTGATTACTGAACTCCTGAACTCCTAAATACTGATTACTGATTACTGATTACTGCATTGCGTTCGAGTAATAATAGATTTCGTAATTGTTCTGTATCCAATTCTGTTAGCCATTGTTCGCCAGAATCAACGGTTAATTCTGCTAATTGTTTTTTACTTTCAATCGTGTCATTAATTCGTTCTTCTAACGTTCCCGTACAGACAAATTTATGTACCTGAACGTTTTGTTTTTGACCGATACGAAATGCGCGATCTGTCGCTTGATTTTCAACAGCAGGATTCCACCAGCGATCGACATGAAAAACGTGATTTGCCCTTGTTAAGTTTAGTCCCGTACCGCCTGCTTTAAGAGATAATATAAAAATGCGCGGCCCGTTAGGATCGTTTTGAAATCGGTCTATTATTTCTTGTCTTTGTTGACTGCGAGTTCCCCCATATAAAAACAGAATTTCACGTTTAAATTTCTTTTCCAAATAAGCTTGTAGAAGTTTCCCCCATTCAGAAAATTGTGTAAAAATTAAAGCGCGATCGCCTTCTTCTAATAATTCTTCTAACATCTCCTCTAAACGCAATAATTTACCCGACCGTTCGCTTGAGTTAATTGTAGTTTCTTTGAAAAAATGAGCGGGATGATTGCAAATTTGTTTGAGTTTGACAAGTAAAGTCAGAATTAATCCTCGGCGTTTAATTCCTGTAGATTCTTCAATTTGTGCGAGCGATTCTTCTACAAGTTGTTGATAAATTTGTGCTTGTTCAACTGATAACCCGCAGAAGACATTCATCTCTTGTTTTTCGGGTAGATCTTGAATAATATCTTTATCTGTTTTTAGACGACGAAGAATAAAAGGACGAACGAGCGATCGCAATATTTTTAATGATTCTCTATCTCCATACTTTTCAATTGGAATAGCAAATCGTCTCTGAAAAAATTGTTGCGCTCCCAAGAATCCAGGATTGAGAAAATCCAAAATCGACCACAATTCTGAAAGGCGATTTTCTACAGGCGTTCCCGTCAAAGCAATACGAAAATCTGTTTTTAATTTACGTACTACTTGAGATTGTTTTGCTTGAGGGTTTTTAATATTTTGTGCTTCATCTAAGACAACGCCTTGCCATTCTACTTGTTCAAAGGTTGTTGCATCTCGGTAAATTAAAGGATAGCTGGTAATAACTAAATTTTTCTTTTTAACTTCATTAGCAAACGTTTTTCCTTTGCTGCGTTTATCGCCATGATGAATTAAAGTTGATAAGGATGGCGAAAACTTCCTAACCTCTCTTTCCCAATTATTGAGAACAGAAGTCGGACAGATAACTAACGTTGGTTTTTCTAATAATTCCTGTTCTTTCAAATTCAGCAAAAAAGCTAATAGTTGCGGAGTTTTTCCTAATCCCATGTCGTCCGCCAAACAAGCACCTAAACCCCATTTTTCTAAGAAAGCTAACCAACCAACTCCTCTTGCTTGATAAGGACGCAATTCTCCTTTAAATCCTGCTGGTTTTTCTATAGGTTCTATTACATGATTATTAGTAAAATTATCAATTAATTCTTTTAAAGCACCAGAGGTTTCAAAACTAACAATCGGTAATTTTGCCAGAACTTTTGTTTCACCACTACTGAGGCGCAAAGCATCCTCAACTGATAAATTAATTGGTTCGTTAGATTGTTCTAAAACAGCTTTTGCAGCGCGAACATCGGCAGGTTGCAAGGCAATCCATTCTCCCTCGACTTCAACTAAAGGCGATCTTTGTGCGAGTAAACGCTCGAATTCTTGTTTGGAAATTGCGCGATCGCCAACAGCAATTTTTAACTCATAATTGAGTAAGCTTTTTAAATTGAGACGTTCTCCTTTTTTAGGGTTAACTTCTGCTTGCAGTTGAATTCCCAATCGTCTTTCTTCTGCACCCGAAGCCAATCCAGGCGGTAATTTTACTCCCAATCCGCTATCTTGTAATTGCCACGCGATCGCTTTAATAAATTCATAAACTTGAATCGAGTTGAGTTTGCATTGATTTGGTTTCTCTTGTTGTAAACTCTCTTCAATTAAAGGATAAATACGAGAAGCTAATCCTAATCCTTTAAGGAAGGTTTCTTGTGGTTGTTCGATAGTTCTGCCGTTAAAATTTAAGCGATCGATAGGATTTTGCCAAATCGTTTCTGCATCAATTAAAAATTCGAGATTATCTAACGCTTGTAAATAATATTGCAATTGCCAGATTTGCTCTCCATTGCGATCGCTAACTGGCGGCTGTAAACTAAAACAAACCCGATCGCGATCTTGTCCTAATTTTTTATTAGTCGGTGTCGCTAAAGAATCTTGAACGGGTAAAGTCCAATTATATACAGCAGTTTCTATCCGTTTAACTTCTTTTTCTGAGGCGGTAAAATCGGCAGAAACCTGAGATAATCCTTTTAACCAAGGTTGAATGAGAGGCTCTTTTGGTAGAGAAATAGAAGCTAACCAAGGACGTACTTGTGCGTCTAATATTTCTCTTAAAAATCCTAATAATAATTCTTGTGTTTTAAGAGTTGTTACTTGTTCTTCATTATTTCGATCTAAATTATAAGCCTCACAAACCGCAGGCATAAGTTGAAGAAATTTTGCAAAACGAGCGCGATCGCTACTACTATCTAGTAAAGGATACCATTGACCTTTAAATTTCGATTCCTGTAGAGAAATTCCTGGTAAAAATTTTCCTCTCGCTAATAAATCTAAACTCCAGCGATAGATATGCGTCCAAAAGCGTAAATCGTCTCCTAAATAAGAATCCTCATTGTGTAAATTTCCTAAAGGTAAAGCTTGTAGTAATTGAATCGTCTCAAGCGGATTGAGACGAAATCCTGCTACTTGCCAAGCTTGTAAGACAATCGATTTTTTTTCTAGGGTATCGTCAGTAAATTGTTCGGATAAAAAGGGAGTAACTTCTTTTTTCCTAGCTATTTTCTTGCTAGGCAAATCGATGGTTTCTGTTTGCCATCGATCTTGAGATAGACTATCAATATTAAGATGTTGAGATTGCAAAAAAGCTTGTAATTCTTGTAGCGTTAAGTTAAAAGGGTGCAGGGAAGCTGAAACATCTGTATTTAAATTGCGCCAGGTTTCACCCCAAAGAAAAAAATAGCTATTAGCTGGTTTAATAATCCAACTTCCATGCAGAGTAGACATATTATTAGTTATTAGTTAGGGTGATATATTAGTGCGATCTATTCATCTGACAACTTGCAATTTTCCTGACTGAATTCGCTTAAAAATTTCTTGAATTCCAGCTAATTCAGACGGACTGAGGCTATCTGCTTGTATCATTGCTGCCAAGAATCGATCTTGCTCGATAGGATCGATCCGACCGTAGTAGAGAACGCGATCGATAATCTCAGTTAAAATAAGTCCAGAACCGCGATATTGTTGAGCCATCAGAAACAGATCGATAGTATCGGGTTTTAGCCACTGTTTCTCTACAGCTAATTCGCCAAATCGCAATCGTTTGGCGATTTGCCTTTGTTCTGTAACGATCGCGCTAACTTGAGTATCATTTAACAAAGCTGCTTGTTTGAGATAATATCCAATTGGGTATTGCCATTGTTCTTCGATTAATAAAGGCCACTGTTCGGCAAAAAAGTCTGCTGTTTGGGATTTTATCCATCCGTGCAAAGCTAAAATTTCCCCAATACGTAAGTCTTTATATTCTCTGCGATCGCGTAGTGCCACTTCTATCTGTGCGGGTGAAACTAGTGCAGCTTTTTGCAACACTAAACCCAACGGCTTACTGGGGGGAAATTTAAACTCAAATTTCTTCACTGATATGTAAAGTTAGATTAAGTAAAGTCGTGCTTCGATATCTTAGATCGTGGCACACGAACTCCTATAGTGACAACATTTTTTAGAAGTCGAAAGTCGAAAGTCGAAAGTCGAAAGTAACTTTCTCCCTTGTCTTTCTTGTCCCTTCATCTCTCCTTTCCCCTTTACCCTTTCCCCTAAAAAAATCTCCTTTCCCTTAAAAAATCCCCAGTCACTAACAACTAATAGACGCACAACAATGAATGACTTCTTGCCTTGCCCAGCGATCGGCTTCTAAAATATCTTCTAGGGTTGGAGTCGCTGTATTTTGAGAAACAAAGCGATCGCAAACGGTTTCTATAGTTCTAGGAATATCCAAGAATCTAATCTTCTCTTCTAAAAATAACGCGACTGCTTGCTCGTTAGCGGCATTAAGTACCGCGCTCATGGCTCCCCCAGCCCTTCCCGCTGCATAAGCCAACTGCATACAAGGATACTTTTCATGGTCGGGTTCTCGGAAAGTTAAACTTCCAGCTTTGACTAAATCGAGCCTTTCCCAATCCGTAGAAATTCTTTCGGGCCAAGAAAGAGCATAAAGTAAAGGCAGACGCATATCGGGCCAGCCTAACTGTGCCAAAACCGAAGTATCTTGTAATTCGATCAAAGAATGAATAATGCTTTGAGGATGGATGACGATATCGATATCGTCATAATCCATCCCAAACAGGAAATGAGCCTCAATTACTTCGAGTCCCTTATTCATTAATGTAGCAGAATCTATGGTTATTTTCTTTCCCATAGACCAATTTGGATGTTTGAGGGCATCTTGTACCGTCACCGAGGCTAATTTTTCTGTGGGATAATCGCGAAAAGCGCCCCCAGAAGCTGTCAGAATGATGCGTCGCAAACCTCTGTTGGGAACTCCTTGTAAGCATTGAAAAATCGCCGAATGTTCGGAATCTGCGGGAAGTAATTTAACTCCGTATTTCTCAACTAAAGGCAAAACTACTGGCCCGCCAGCAATTAGCGTTTCTTTGTTAGCGAGGGCAATATCTTTTTTAGCTTCAATCGCTGCAATCGTGGGTAACAAACCCGCACAACCGACGATTCCCGTCACTACGGTTTCTGAATCGCCATAACGGGCAACTTCTACAACGCCCTCATTTCCTGCTAAGACAATGGGAGAATAATCTAAAGATGCGATCGCGTCTTTGAGAGCAGCAAATTGACTTTTATCGCAAATTGCTACGATTTCCGGTCTAAACTGGCGAATCTGTTCCAAAAATAATTGAAGATTGCTACCAGCAGCTAACCCAATCACCTGAAATTGGTCGGGATATTGCGTAGCGATATCGAGGGTTTGAGTGCCAATAGAACCTGTCGAACCGAGAATAGTAATTTTTTTCACAATTATTAAAAAAATCTTTATAAAAACCAATCTTACATTTAACTTTGACAATATTTAATGCGTTTTACCGCTATACGGATTATAGATTCTTGGGACTCATCTGAGAAGAGTCACTTGGCGATTGATTAAATCTCTCATTAGATCTCATCATGCAAGATTTTTCAACCTCATCAGCCAATTTCAGCAGCGATCCCCTTTTTGACAAATTGACGTTAAAGATGCAAGATTTGA
>JALOOL010000270.1 GCA_025454425.1 Hydrococcus sp. Prado102
CGCTGACGGCGACGACTTTATAACCTGCTTTGGCTAATAATCCCGCCACAACTGCCCCAGCATTGCCAAATCCTTGTACTGCGATCGTGGTTCTTTCAGGAATCTGCTCGAATTTAGCGAGCATAGCATTAATAATATAATAAGCGCCCGTTCCCGTGGCTCCGTCGCGTCCTTGGCTTCCTCCCATCGTTATCGGTTTACCCGTAACTACGCCGGTGCTAATCTTACGCTGGATAATGCTGTACTGATCCATCATCCAACCCATCACCATTTCGTTAGTATAGACATCGGGAGCGAGAATATCGACATCCGGACCGATAAAATCCGCGATCGCTTCGATATATCCCCGACTCAATCTTTCTAATTCTTGTTTGGATAATTCTTTAGGATTGAGGGTAATTCCTCCTTTAGCGCCGCCAAAAGGAAGGTTTAATAAAGCACATTTAAACGTCATCCAAAAAGCAAGCGATTGCACCTCATCCATCGAAACGTTGGGATGATAGCGCACTCCTCCTTTTCCCGGCCCTCTGGTATCGTCGTAGCGTACTCGATACCCCTGGAAAATTCGCAGCGAACCATCGTCCATCCGCACGGGAATAGAAACGCTTAAACTTGCTTTGGGATATTTCAAGCGTTCGCTGGCATCTTCAGAAATTGAAACGTATTTGAGAGCATTTTCTAATCTGATACTGGCATCAGCTAATAAAGAATGAGACATTGCTAATTTTCTCCTTAAAATCGCGGCATAGGAAAACAGATAGGAGATTCAAGACAAAGATGTTAGCGCTTCTGCGATCGCGTTTTTTCTTTCTTTAACTTTTAATCTCTCCTATTTTCATTAAAACAAATAAAAATTGTATATTTAGCTACATTTTCTTTTCTTAATATATGCGCTTAAGACGACTGAAATTTGTAAGAGACTGCAATCGCGCTCCCAAATAGCGTTGTCTAACCGATAAACTAGATTGATAGCTTCTTAGCTCCATCCCATCACGAATGATCGCCGTACTATTAGCCGTACTTGCCGCATCAGCCGCCGCAGGTATGAGAATTGCACTTCCTCTTTTGGTTCTCGGTTTATTGCAGACTGATGAATTGTGGTCAAACGTTCCTGTGTTATCTCGCATTCATCCTCAAGTTGTCTTAGCTATCCTGACGAGTTGGTCGTTAATAGAGTTATTTGGCTCGAAAAGCTTGCTAGGACAGCGCATTTTACAAAGCATCGAGTTAGTTTTTAGTCCTCTTGTCGGCGCTTTGATGAGTATTACTATCGTAAACATGACTCAGCTTGAGTTTCGACCGATATGGTTGCTGGGTTCGATAGGAGGACTGTTAGCTTTAGTCCTCAAGTTGGTTCAGGTAGGATGGTTTTTTCGATTGCGAGGTCTTCCGATTTGGGTTGTTTGTCTCGAAGACGTACTTTGTATTTGCTTGGTCTTTTTTGCCTTAAAAGCTCCCCAAGAAGGAGGTTTAATTGCAATGTTTCTTTTGTGGTTGGCGATTCGTAGTTCTCAAGAATGGCGGCGTTGGTATTTAAAAGGTAAACGCGATCGCGCGTAAAAGGGAATGGGGATTGGTGATTGGGGATTAGGAAAAGGGGAAAGGGGAATAGGAGACTTTTGAAGAATATTGAATCCTGAACTTTGAATTTTGAACTTTGAACTTTGAACTTTGAACTCTTGTCGCTGGTCACTGGTCGCTGTTCGCGGTTAAAGCGCCTCCACAACTCGAACCGCTTCCCGCAGTACACCCATAACAAAAGGCGGCTGTTTGTATTTCTTGAATTAAATCAAGCGTTCCTTTTTCTAATATTTTTGCTACTGTTAACGCTTTTCCATTAGACAATCTTGCTGGGATATTTTCCATTTGATTAAAATCGCAATCGTAGACGTTTCCTAAATAATCAATTGATAGTTGATTGCGACACATTAAATGAAAAACAGTATCGGCGTTGTGATGATTTTCTAAAAATTTGAGATAGGGAATATATAAATGTTTGTCTTGAAGATAAGTTTTGACTCTACCAATCGGTAAGTTAGTAATGGTAAATAAACGATTGAAAACAAGTCCAAAATTTTCTGCTAAGTATTGTTTATAATCTTGTTCGAGCTTAATTTGATTGGGAGTTAGAGAAAAATTTTCGTTTCTTGGTACTTGAGGATTGTAAACTAAATCTAAAATAAGATTGGGATTTTTGCCATAACCGAGTTCGTTTAATTTTGCGATCGCGTTAATAGAAGCTTGATAAACTCCAGCACCTCTCTGTTTATTAACATTATCTTCTAAATAACAAGGAAGCGAAGCAACGACTCTTAATTGATGCTTGGCAAAATATTCGGGCAAGTCTTCATAACCCGATTCCCAAAAAATCGTTAAATTTGACCTAACAATAACTTCTTTTCCTACTTTTTTTGCAGCTTCTACCAACGGTTTAAATCCATAATTCATTTCAGGTGCGCCGCCAGTAAGATCGACTGTTGTTATTTGAGGAAATTTCTCGATTAGTTCGATGAGTTGCTGACAAGTTTCCTGCGATAATTCTTCTGTACGCTTTGGACTAGCTTCTACATGACAATGGTTACAAGCCAGGTTACATCGCTTTCCTAAGTTAATTTGCAAAACCGTAATTTCTTGCTTAGTTAAAGGGCGATCGATTTTTTTATGAAATGGAGTAATTTTTGATAAAGATAGTTGATTAGTAGGCAATGATTGAGTCATCGATTAGTTCAAGTAAATACTAAACTTTCTAAACACGCACAGAGGCAAAAAAATAATTTTCTTGCTAAATCCTCTCTGTTTCTCTCTGTGCCTCTGCGTCTCTGTGGTTTTATATAAAACCTTTTTTACAAAACGATAAAATTTGCTATGAATGCTTGGGTTAATAACCATTCGTCTGAGAGCGTGTATTTTTAGTCACAGACAAATTTCTTTTTTACGTCGATTACAATGAATTAAGAGAAATTGTAGACGAAAGCTAAAATATTCGCCAATAACCTTAGATAGATTTAACAGTTAAGGACTTTTAACTTAATTTCATCGAGTAAAAATGAGTTTTTCCTGAGAATTTGTCCAATTACAAAATTAGAAGAATAAACTTTTAAAGTTATAAAACCGGAAAATGACGAAGAAATTAAGCAATATTGCTATCGCTTTCTTGTTTACAAGTTCGATCGCAGCAGGACCAGTTTTTGCTCAACGAGATTTAGATCGTCCTTCCTTTTTCAGAGACGGACAACAGATGATAGAACAAGAAATTCAAAGGTTAGAACAACAAAATTCTGCCAGACAAGGCGATCGCCCGTCTTCACCGCTTACAATCGATAGCAGACAATTACAGTGGCAAAAATTTATCTTTCGAGATGGAGGGTTTTCTTTATGGATGCCACAGGGAATGCAAAGCGAAGAAACTGTAATGCTAGATACTACTGTAGGAGAAGTAGAATTTAAAGTCTTTGCCACTCATCCAAAACCATATAGATTTCTAGCAGCTTATTCTAACCAACTCGATCGCGCCCAAAATCAAGAAACGCTTCTAGACTCGATCCGCGATGGCATTATCGCTAAAACGAATTTTAAATTAAATAGCGATCGCGCGATTACATGGGGGCAATATTCGGGCAAACAGTTAAATTTACAAGGAGAAGACGAAACGATTACCTATAGAGTGTACTTAATCGGACAAAGAATTTACCTCCTCGCCGTCGGACAAAAAAATACAGAAGAAGTATCGTCCGAAGCGGTTAACTTCTTTGATTCTTTTCAATTGTTAGAGTAGTTAAAAGCAAATCTAACTGTACCTTATGTCACCAGAACTCGAATCGGAAATTCTCTCGCGCCTAACGCAACTAGAAACGACATTTTCAGCAAGATTATCGCGCATAGAAGAGGAATATAAAGAAATACGATTATTACTGCCCGATCTCTACCGATATGGTCGGCTACAGGCTTTGCTAGCAGCAGGTAAGTGGCAAGAAGCCGACGCAGAAACCACTAGAATTATGGAAGAAGTAGCAGGAGGCGAATCCCAAACCCATTGCAGTCCAGACGACATGAATAGCTACTGCTGCAATAGCGCCCGAATTATCGATCGCCTTTGGAGACAATACAGCCAAGATCGTTTTGGCTTTAGCACTCAGATACATCTCTATCATGGCATAGGCGGAAATCTAGATACTCTCAGGGCATACAATAACGAAATTTTAACTCGCCTGGGCGAAGAAATAGGCTGGTATCGCGAGAAAAGATGGTTAAACGCCGATGAATTTGATTATTCTGCTTTGGAAACTGGCAGCCTTCCTGGTTATTGCTGGTACTCTCCTTATAGACCCAAAATGGCACATTGTTTCTTGATGCGACTGATCGGTTGCGGACTGTAACGATCGCGCGTTAACAATTCCATTGCTATCCTGAAAAAAGTCGCCTTGCCATGATATCTGCTCCTCCTCTTATGAACAAAACTCCAGTACGTATTTGCATTCTTGGTGGCGGGTTCGGAGGTCTTTATACTGCCTTGCGCCTGGCCCAGTTACCGTGGGAAAATTCCCATCAGCCCGAAATTATTCTCATCGATAAAAGCGATCGCTTTCTCTTTTCTCCTTTACTCTACGAATTACTCACAGGAGAAATGCAAACTTGGGAAATTGCCCCACCTTTTGAAGAATTAATCGCAGATACGGGGATTTTATTCAAGCAAGCGTGCGTTAACGGCATCGATCTCGAAGCGAAAGAAATACAACTCGATAACGCTCCCAATATCAGCTACGATTATTTAGTCGTTGCAGTCGGCGGCAAAACGCCTCTGGATATCGTTCCAGGTGCAAAAGACCATGCCATTCCATTTCGGACTCTCCAGGATGCCTACCGCCTCGGAGAACGCCTGAGAATACTAGAACAGTCCAATGCCGAGAAAATCCGCATCGCGATCGCGGGTGGCGGTTACAGCGGCGTAGAGTTAGCTTGTAAATTAGCAGATCGTTTGGGTTCGAGGGGTCGCTTGCGGCTGATCGAACGTACAGAATCGATTCTCAATACCTCTGCTGAGTTTAACCGAGAAACAGCCAAAAAAGCCCTAGAAAAACGAATGGTATGGCTGGATCTAGAAACCGAAATCGAGTCGATTACCTCTGACACTATCTCTCTCCTCTACAAAGGACAAGTCGATACCATTCCTGTAGATTTAGTGCTGTGGACGGTAGGAACTCAAGTTTCCGAGTGGATTCAAAAACTTCCCCTCGAACATGACAAACGCGGGTTGCTGACGACTAATGATATGTTACAAGCAAGCGATCGCCCCGAAATATATGCCCTCGGAGATGTTGCTGACTGTCAAGACGCGACGGGACAAAAAGTACCAGCCACCGCCCAATCTGCCTTTCAGGAGTCGGATTACTGTGCTTGGAATATTTGGGCTTCAATTAACCAAAAACCACTCTTACCATTTCGCTATCAGTCTTTCGGGGAAATGATGGCATTAGGAACAGACAGCGCCACGATTAGCGGTATGGGGGTGAAATTAGAAGGAATGCCAGCTTATCTCCTTCGTCGTTTGCTTTATCTTTATCGTCTGCCAACTCTCAAACACCAACTCACCGTAGGATTGAATTGGATAACTCAACCGCTTATTCAGTGAACAGTTATTGAATTTTGGATTTTGGATTTTGGATGAGAGGATTGATTCTCCCTTGTCCTCAAGAGTCTCCCTTGTCTCCCCCATCCTCCCTGGTAACTGATAACTGGTCACTGGTCACTGAAAAAGTTTCTCTTGTCCTATACTTCCGACTTTCGACTTTCGACTTTCGACTTTCGAGTTTCGACTTTCCTTCATGACTAGCCAACCAAAAGTTATTTTCTTAGATGCAGGCGGAACCTTGTTTGGGGTGAAAGGAAGCGTTGGCGAAATTTATGGCGCGATCGCGCGTCAAGCAGGCGTTGAAGTATTGCCTTCTCTGCTTGATGAAACTTTTATCCAAAGCTTCAAAGCTTCTCCTCCCCTCGCATTTGGGGAGGTTGATGCAGCGAAACTGAGCGAACTAGAGTATCAATGGTGGCGGGCGATCGCAGAAGAAACTTTTGCTAGATCTGGCGTTCTCGATCGCTTTTGTGACTTTAACGCCTTCTTTAGTCAACTCTACGCTTACTTTGCTACCTCCGAACCTTGGTACGTCTATCCCGATGTTATCCCAGCTTTAAAAGGTTGGCGGCAACAAAACATTCAATTAGGCATTATTTCTAATTTTGATAGCCGTATTTATTTAATTTTAGAGAGCTTGCAACTAGCAGATTTTTTTAGTAGTATTACAATCTCTTCCGAAGCAGGCTCAGCCAAACCCCAAAGCCAAATATTTAGTGCTGCACTTAAGAAACATAATTGTCTTGCCCAAGAAGCATGGCATATTGGCGATAGTTTAAAAGAAGACTATCAAGGCGCTAAAGCAGCAGGACTAAAACCTTTCCTGATTAAGCGAACGCTTTAGCGATTTTTCTATTATTATGAGATTTATTTATCGATCGTCTCTGTTACTTTTTCAAAAAGTTTGGGGAACAATATAACTGTAATCTCTTATAGAGATTGCTAATCGGATGCTGCGTCCATCAGAACCTAGCTTAAGATTGCAAGGAGGTGGTAGCAGCCTAGAAACAGCTAATAAATATTGCCTTGTACACATTGGGAGAAACTGCCTTGGATGCCGCAAATCAGCAAAAAATTCTTGGCTACTTTATAGAAGAAGCCAAAGAACACCTCGAAACCCTCGAACGTGGAATACTGGAACTGTCTTCGGTAATGGAAGATTCCGAACGAGTTAATGAAATGTTTCGGGCTGCCCATTCGATCAAAGGTGGAGCCGCGATGCTAGGTTATGGCAGTATCCAGAAAACCGCCCATCGTTTGGAAGATGCTTTTAAAATTCTTAAAGACCAAACAATAGCAGTCGATCGCAACTTAGAATCTCTGTTTCTGGCTGGATATGATGTTCTTCAAGATTTAGTCGAACACTTACAAAGTCCGATGGGACTTCAACCCGAAGAAGCCGACGCGATCGTTTTACGAGCAGAGCCAAAATTTGTCGAATTACAAGATTATTTAAAACAATTACTCGGTGGATCTGTTCCTTCCGATGGCGATGAGGCTCCTGTAAGGCTTACTGCGCCTAGAGTATCGCTTGCACCCCAGATCAAGAATGCTCTGATGCAAATGCTACAGTTGTTTAAACAACAAGATACCCCAACCACTCGCCAGCAACTCCAAAAAGCCTGCATTAGCCTAGCGCAACTCGCTCCCGCAGAGCAAGGCTGGCAAAAGCTGCTTAAGGCGGCTCAAATGGCGATCGCCAATCCCAAACATCCCTATCGCGTCCTGGCTCCCGTTATCATTAAAGAAGTCAAGCAGGGCGGCGATCTGGTCGATGTGGGTAAAGGTTCTCAAATTGCTATATCGCCCGAACTTCAACAACTAGTCGGCGCTCAAGCTCAAGCACAGGCTCCCCGACAAATTACGATTGTTTTAGAACCCCAAGCAGCAGCCAATACTCTGCTTAAAGCGTTTAACAAACAACAGATCTCTCAATTAGTCCAATTGTTAAGTACTAGTAGGTAACATACCCACCGAGCTTGAGTTAAACTTTCTATCGCTAGCTAGAACAATTAACAGAAAAATCTACGCTTTAATTGGTTAAGTAGGGATTAAATTTAAAATCTTTACTGTAAAGAGATAACCAATTGACAAGCCGTGATTCAACTTCTTCGTAGCTTAATTCAAGCCATACAACCCTTTCTCGTTCCTGTTTGTTTTGTAGTTGCATGGAGTTTCATAATTTTACTAGCCTGGACGTTGTGGAGTGCCGTCCGCGATACAACCGCCAGAGCTAAGCAAATGCACGAAATTCCTTGCCCTAACTGTCAGTTTTTTACTAACGACTACCGTCTTAAATGTACCGTTAACCCTACAACTGCCAATACAGAACAAGCGATCGATTGTTCCGATTATCGCTGCAATTTGTAGCGATAAGCTTATTTCAGTTGTTAGTTATCAGTTGTCAGCGATCGCTAAACTAATAACTAATGACCAATAACTAAGGATTAATGACCGAGTATGTTAGTTCAAAAACTAAAAAACTGCGCGGAATTTCTCGCAGGGGATAGTACTCTTTTGCGAGAATTATTGCATCCCGACAAACAATCGATCGCGTTGCGTTATAGTTTAGCTCATGCGATCGTTCCCGTTGGAGAAACTTCAACACCCCATTCTCTAAAAACCTCAGAAGTGTATTACATCCTCAGCGGTCAAGGAGAAATGCACATCGACGAGGAAACCCAAATTGTCGAACCAGGAGATGCCGTTTACATTCCGCCAAACGCCAAGCAATTTGTGCGCAATTGCGCACAAGAACCGTTAGTATTTATCTGCATCGTCGATCCGGCATGGAGAAAAGAAGACGAAACAGTTTATGAGTAAATAGTACAAAACAAATGACCAAATAATTCGTAATATATGAATATATAGTTTTAAGCTCCTAAATTTATCGATGATGCAAAAAGAAGACCCTCAGCTATGCTGACGGG
>JALOOL010000271.1 GCA_025454425.1 Hydrococcus sp. Prado102
CGCTATATATCGCGTCTCTACGCCCTCTGCCTTCTGCCTTCTGCCTTCTGCCTTCTGCCTTCTGCCTTCTGCCTTCTGCCTTCAATAACTGGTCACTGATAACTGTAAAAAAATGTCTTCTCGTTTACAACCTCGTCGCGTTGCTCGCGAATTAGCTCTTTTGAGCATCAGTCAAATTAAAGCCTCTCCAGAGAAGCTAGAACAACAAGAAATCAACGATTTAATGTTAGCCGCCATCAGGACTTTGATCGGCGAAGTTCACGAAACCCTTGAGACGGCTGCTGGAGAAGTGACGCGCGGTAACGAACAACTGCTAAAAAGCGAAACTCGTGCAACTAGCCCAGATAGTGCTAGAGCGATGGTCAAAGAATCGCTAGAATTAAGCCAAAAAGCGATTAATCGCCTTGCGATCGCCACAGAATTGCCAGAATTAATTCAACTGTCGAGTCAGTATGAAGTTCGCGAATACGCCTTAGAATTGATTGGAACGGTGAATCGCAAAAGCCAAGAGATCGATAGCCAAATTGAAGCTGCCTTATTCGATTGGCAGTTAAGTCGCTTGCCAAAAATCGATCGCGATATCTTACGAATTGCAGTTGCTGAGATGTTATTTCTCGATTTTGCCGATCGCGTGGCAATTAATGAAGCTGTAGAATTAGCAAAACGCTATTCTGACGAGGATGGCTTTCGTTTTATCAACGGAGTTTTAAGGCGAGTCAGCGATAACTTAAAAGAGCGAGCCAAACAATCTAGTTAGCGATCGCAGCATCTTTAAGAACCTCAAGATTTTCCCCAATCGGACAAACATTGTTTAGATTGTCTAGTATCAACTAAAATGGACTTAATATATGAGCCGGGGAATTAATTCTCCGGCAGTTGTTGCTTAACCTTTGTAACTAACAACTTGCGTTAGATAGTACTATATATTTACACGCTCGATTTTGGCTGTTTCAACCAAGTAAAGCGAAAAGTCGTTCCTTTACCTAACTCTGAGTCGAGAGTAATTTCACCGCCTTCGGTTTCAACAATTTTTTTGACAATTGATAAACCTAGTCCGGTATTTTCATTCGTGTCGCCGCTTTTGAGAGTTTTAAAAATTTCAAAAACACGATCGCGATCGGCTAAAGCAATTCCGGACCCGTCATCAGAAACAGAAAATTCGTAATAATCTCCTCGTTCGATCGCACTAATAACAATTCTCCCATTGGGGCTATTGTGATGTTTGATGGCATTGCTAATTAAATTAGAAAATACCTGAGATAACAGCAACTGTTTGGTCAACAGAGTCGGCATATTTGGTTGTACTTCAATCGTAAAAGTAACTGGCGGGGCGAGAGAATCAATTATCTCAAGCAACAGTTCTCCTACATTTACCGTTTCGGTTGCTACTTCGGTTCTCCCAACTCTTGAATATTGCAGAAGTCCGTTGATGAGGCTCTCCATGCGATAGACGCGACTGCGCAACAGTTCTATCTGATGTAGGTTTTCGGGTGGTAACTGTCCTTGCAAGTCTTCTTCGATCCAAACTGAGAGATTGGCGATCGCCCTCAAGGGAGCTTTGAGATCGTGAGAGACAATATAAGCAAAATTATCTAGCTCTTGATTGCGTTGGGCTATGCTTTGAGTAGTTTGCTCTAGGGTTGCATTTAACCGTATCAGTTCTTCTTCGGTTTGTTTGCGATCGTGGATGTCGAGAGCAATGCCAACCCATTTGAGAATTTCTCCGGTGGAAGATCGTACCGGAAGACCGCGTGCGACGTGCGTGCGGTACTCGCCGTCCTCAGCGCGAAGAAAGCGAATTTCGACTTCGTAATCGGTATCCGTTGCTAGCGACTGCTTCCAGACGTTCATAACGCGGTCGCGATCGTCGGGATGAATAACCGAAAGCCAGCCTTCTCCTACGGTTTCCTCTCTCGTCAGCCCCGTATAATCAAACCAATACTGATTGCAATAGGTATTATAGCCATCAGGGGTAGTCTGCCAAACAATTTGGGGCGATAGCTCGGTGAGAATTCGATAGCGTTCCTCGCTTCGTCTGAGTGCGTCTTCTGCTGATACGCGATCGCTCAAATCGAGTATAAAAGCGACAGATTCCTCTCGCGTCTCGCCGACTAATCCATAGCCTACTAATACGGGAATTCGGCTGCCATCGGGACGAATATATTCTTTTTCGTAAGGGGTACAAGCTCCCCTCGCTCTTGCTTCGGCAATTCGCTCCTCGTCGAGGGATAAATATTCTTCGGGAGTAATATCAATCCAGCGCAATCTACCAGAATTCAAATCTTCTCGCGTGTAACCGACTATGCGTAAAAACTCGTCATTAGCTTCTAGTATCCCCCCGTAAATATCGCCATAGATAATGCCAATGACATTAGCCTCAAAAAAAGTTTTCAGTCGTTCTTCGTTCGCTTTTAGTTGAGCTTCTGTTTGTTTGCGTTCGCTAATATCTCGCGAGATCCCGATAACTCCTAAAATATTGCCCGTCGAGTCGCGCCAGGGATATTTTGTCGTAAGCAGCGATCGCACGATTCCTTGCTTGGGAATTTCCTCTTCGTAACTAATGGATTCTCCGCTAGATATCACTTGTCGGTCTGTTTGCAGAATATGCCGAGCAATATCAGGCGCAAACAAATCTGTATCATCTTTCCCCAGGATTTCTTCAACTGTTATATCCAACCAGTTAACGGCTGCTTGGTTGGCGATAATGTAACGTCCCCGCACATCTTTGACGAAAATCACATCGTCTGTGCCCTCAAAAACTGCTTGTAAAATACTGTTTGTGTGTGCCAGAGCAGTTTCTGCGTGTCGGCGATCTCTTAGCGCGGCTTGCTGTTCGGTAATCTCTTGTACGGTAACATTAACTCCCAGCACTCGTCGGTCTTCTCCTTGTAGGGGATGAAGAGAGAGCAACCAATCTCGCTCTAAGCCTGGTTTAGCGCGGTTGGTTCCGCGTACCTCCAGATTGAGGATTGCTTCGGCGGACTCGATGACGTGCCGATAAAGCGGCTCTAACTGGTCTGCCATTTCTGGGATAACTTCGCGCAGGGTGCGTCCGATATGTTCTGATGCTGGTAAACCGTTGATTTCGGCTAGGCGCGCGTTGATGCGAACAAAGCGAAGCTCTGTGTCTACAAAACACAGTCCGATAGGCGCAGTAGCGTAGATGGTTTCAATTTCTGTTAGTTGTTGTCGAACGATTTTTTCACTTCGATACAGCGCTTTCTGCATATCTCGCATTCGCAACAGTGCCCTAATGTTGGCAAGTAATTCTAGCGGTTCTACGGGTTGAGTTAGGTAGCTATCTGCTCCGCTATCTAATCCTTGAACTTTGTCCCAAGTGGTTGTTCGAGCCGCCGATAGGTGCAATATGGGAATCAAAGCAGTTTTTGGCTCGGTTTTCAGGTGTTGACAAACGTCTATCCCGTCAATATCTGGCAGCATAACATCTAAAACTATCAAATCTGGTTGCTGCGCTGCTAGTTGCAAGGCTTCTCTTCCCGTTGTCGCTTCCCACGTTTCAAATCCCGCTTGTTGTAGAAGGTGGCAAGTGACATAGCGATTAGCGTCGTCATCATCCACGCATAAAATAACCTGCGATTTGTGCGTTTTGTTTTGAACTTCCTGGCGATCGGTACTTGCCAAAAGATTGTTTTTGTGATAAGCCTGGGATTCTTGGCACTTCTGTTTTTGCTCTGTAATCTCGATAAAGGTTGTTAGTACTGCGTAGGGTGCGGTTTCGTTTGCCCGAAATAAGGGTTGCGAACCGATTGAGAGCCAAATTAGTACGCCATTTGGTTGATAAAATCCCATAACAACGTTTGCACAAGGCTGACTCGTTCTTAGAGCGATTGTCGGCGGGTGCAGTTCGCTCGGAAACGGCGACCCGTCTTCATAAACAGTTTGCCAGGGATAATCGAGATAAGTATATCCCTGCATTTGCTCGATTGTCACGCCTAAAATTTGTTGAGCGATCGCATTACAAGCTTGAATACTACCATCAGCTAGCTGTAGTAAGATTCCTTCTTGACTAGCTGCGATCGATCTGCATTGGGATTGTTTTTGGTGAGGTTGGGATTGAGATTTTTCTTCGTACATCTTCTCAAATAGCTCGCCTAAAGAACATCAAGCAAAATTTGATGTTCCAGTCTTTTTTCTCTCAGGTGCGTCCATACACTAGAATCGGCGATCGCGGCATCTATCAAAAGCCTAAATAAAAACTCCTTTAAAATTATAAAATTAATCGCTCGATAATTTAATTAATTTTGAGTTTTATTTGACTTTTAGGGCACGTAATCGATTGAGAGCGGCAGCGAATTCAAAATGTCGAAATAATGCCAAATCTCCTTGAGGAAATTCGGTTAAAATATCTAACCCTTTTGCTTGAATGTCTGCCATCACTTGCGCTAATATCGCCGAAATGATTTGTTTATCGTCCATATACATAGCTTTTGCGTAAACAATTGCCTCGGCTATCGCTCTTAATTGTGCCGGATCGACTATTTGTTCTACAGCAACTAAATCGATCTCTTCCGTACCAAAAGCTACCTCATCAATATCCCTTACTTTTAATTTAACTGCCCTGCGACCGCGACTGGGATCGATAGTTTCTGACAAAGGAATTCTTGGGGTAATTTTTCCAAATTCTTCTCCTCCTTCGCTGATGCGATCGCTGGTATTTTCCTTTGCAATTAATTTTGCCTTTTCCGTGACATCTAGCGGGTAGAAATTTTCCATCGCAATAACCGTATCAGCTACGTCAAAATAATCGCCGCTGCCACCCATGACTAAAATAGTAGAAACGCCATAATCGTTATAAAGCTGTCTGACTTTATCGATAAACGGAGTAATCGGTTCTTTATCTTTAGCAATTAACTGTTGCATCCGGCGATCGCGAATCATAAAATTAGTCGCTGCCGTATCTTCATCAACTAATAATAATTCTGCCCCAACTTCTAAGGCTTCGATAATATTAGCAGCTTGAGATGTACTGCCGCTTGCATTTTCGGTTGAAAATTGAGTAGTCGAACGACCTTGAGGCAATTGATTTATAAAAGGAGAAATATCGACTCCAGCAACGCTTCTACCGTCCTCAGCGCGAATTTTTACTGCGGCTGGGTTAGTAATAACAAATTCTCTTCCATCGCCAAAAATGTGATTGTAAACGCCTAATTCAAGAGCTTGTAATAACGTCGATTTGCCATGATATCCACCTCCAACAATTAAAATAATTCCTGTTGGAATACCCAAACCTTTTATAATACCTCGATTGGGACAATTAAACTCTACTTCTAAAGATTTGGGCGATTGAAAAGCGACAACATTTTCTAATAAAGGACGCAAATCGATGCCACTACGACGCGGTAAAATTGAACTATTAGCAATAAACGCAACTAATCCTTTTTCTTTTAACTTTTGTCGTACCCAGTCTGCATCTTCATTGGTTTCTACGTGCCTTTGAATTTCGTTGGCATCGAGAGAATTATATTTAAGAGTACGATTTACTATTTCTGGAATCTCATCGCATAACATTTGCGCCGCTTGACGACCTAAAATCGTTCGTCCTCGTGCGGGAAGTCCGACTAAAAATCTGATTTCGATTTCGTTATTATCAATAAATGCTGACGTGCGTTCTAAAACTTCTTGTCCGGTATGCGCGATCGCAATTAACCCACTTTTTCCCGTACCGCGATAACTACTCATCTCTTGCGCCACGCGATCGAATTGACGGGTTAGATAGTCTCGTAAAGCAACTTCTCGACTCGAAGACTGGTAAAGATTGTCTGGAAATTGCGCGATCGCTTGGGGAATTTTGACAATAAATTTACTCGGTGCTGCGAAAGGATCTCCCTGTATATGTTCGATAATCAGTTTAAAGTCCGAAAACTGATAGCTTCCTCTAATATCTTTATACGCTTTATAACCGCGTCCGTCTAATTGTAATAACAGCGATCGCAAGTTTTCTCGGTTAAACATGATTGGTGATTGGGATTGGGTCGGATATCCCAATGTTAAGCATATCTCAGTCACCAATCTCCTATCGCTAGTTTCTCTCTCTCTCTGCGCCTCTGCGCCTGGAGCGTGAGATACAAAAAGCCTTGAAGATGTTGGGTTTCGTTACCTCAACCCAACCTACAATTCTAAATTTCCCAATCCCCAATCACCTTTGCTTAGGTTGGGGAAAACGATCGATATTTGCTATCCCGTAAAAGACGAGTTGTTGATTTTGTATTCTCGCGCGATCGATTCGCAGTTTAGTCCCATCTAAAGCAAATTTATCGAGATCTAGGAGATCGTTGACGTGAGCGACCAACGCTTGTGAAATCGCGATCGCATTTTCGTCACCTTGATAGGAAACATCTACAAATTGTATCCTGCGTCGATCTTCAAGTTGTAAATGTGCGGTTAAATCTATTTCTTGTGGTTCGCTGTCGTTCCCGACTCGAATCTGAGTTTTAATGCGCAGCGATTTATCTTGGTTTAAAATCATCTGCGTGTTTTGGAAGTAAAGGGGTTGTCCTTGAAACTGCAACCTCTGTAGTTTCTCTACGATAAACGGCGTGTTAAAAGAAGTTGTCAAGTCTTCTTGCGTCAGGACAACGCGCATGGTTGCTTGTGTCGGCTGTTTGAGTTCGATCTGACCTCTAAAAATAGCCCCAAAATCGATGCCAACGGCTTGTACGTACAACTCCATTGCTTCAATGCGCAAACCATTGTACATCAGCATACCATTGCCAATGAAATCGAAACCATCGATGCTACCTTGCAGCAATTTAGCTACGGGTTCGGCGCGTACATTAGCCTCAATTTTATCGGTTCGTTTAAACATGGCTGCGATCGCCGTACTTACGACTTTGCTGACGACGCGATCGCCACTTTGTCCTGGAAAAGGTAGGCTTCCAAACACGACTGCTGTCATCTCTTTACTGGGGTTTACCTTAGTCAACTTTCCGCGCAATTGCTCGCACGGCTGCGTTGCATTTCTCAATATTAACATTAAGAAATATTAAGTTTGTATCAATTGGCAGATTAATATACTCTTTAGCCAAATTAACAATTTCTTATGCTTCGATCCCATAGGGGGGGATGGTATCTTAGATAAAGAACAAGACTGCAATAGAAAGCTAACCCATCCATAATAAAGTGTTTCGAGCAGTCATTTCCATCGAATTATCTTTTTTTACTATTTGAGGCAGATATTGTGGTTGCGACTCCAGAACAAAGACAACAGCTAAAAGCAACAACTTCACCGACAGACAAAGTTGCCGTCTTACTGATGGGCTATGGCGAGGTTGAAAGTTATGATGACTTTGCTAACTACAACGAACAAGCATTAAACTTGCTGACCGCTAAATTTGCCCCCGTTCCAACGTGGGTTTATCCACCTTTGGCGAAACTTTTAGCGATTTTTGACCTTCACGAGTGGAAACACCAACACAATCGCTTTGTTTCGCCTCATAACGAGATATTTGAGAGTCAGAGAGCCGCGATCGAGCAAAATTTACAAGCCAAATGGGGAGAAAGAGTACAAGTTTTTAAGGCATTTAACTTTTGCAAACCTTTTCTTCCCGAACAAGTGTTAGCAGAGATCGAAGCACAAGGATTTCAGAAGCTGTTGATTTACCCGTTGTTAGTAGTAGATTCTATTTTTACTAGCGGGATTGCAGTAGAACAAGTTAACAAGGCATTAGCTCAAGTAACCAATAATAGCGAACACTGGGTTAAAGGAATGCGCTACATTCCTTCTTTTTATAACCAGCCAGCTTATATCGATTTGATGGCGCGTTTGGTAGAAGAAAAAATTGCCCAAGAATTAGCCAATAGCTATCTTCCTTCCCAAATAGGAATTGTTTTGATGAATCACGGTTGTCCCCACGAAGCCAAAGGATTTACGTCGGGAATCGATGAAAGTCAGGCACTGTATGAATTAGTGAGAGAAAAACTTATCGATCGCTATCCGTTAATTTCCGTTGGTTGGTTGAATCATCAAACGCCTTTGATTAAGTGGACGCAACCAAATGCAGAATTAGCAGCCAAAAACCTGCTTGAATTAGGAGCAAAAGCGGTTGTTTTTATGCCTATTGGCTTTGCGACAGAAAATCACGAAACGCTTTTGGATGTAGATCATATTATCGAAGATGTTCGTCGTAAGTATGCAAATGTAACTTACATAAAGATGTCCTGCGTTAACGATAATCCAGCGTTTTGTCAGATGGCGGCAGATTGGGCTGACGTTCAAATCACTGCACTTATATCAGAAGAAGCAAAATCTGTCAATCCCTCTATGGTTCCATCTCATCACCATCACGATCATCATCACCACCACGACCATCACCATCATCATTAGTATTAGTAGTAGGTTGGGTTAAGCGATAGCGAAACCCAACATCTACAAGCTTTGTTGAGAGCAATAGCAAAACCCAATCAACTACAAGATCGCGATCGCACTATTGACAGGAACGAAACGGGCAGCCTTATCCCCCGTCATTCATGCGGGGGATAAGGCTACTCGGCAACGCCAGGTGCTACAACGGGGGGAACCCCCGCAA
>JALOOL010000272.1 GCA_025454425.1 Hydrococcus sp. Prado102
GAGAGTTAATCCCAATAAGAGTCCATTTTATCACAAAGGTCTGAGGGCTATGACCATTATACAGCAAGCCTTCTAGCTACGTTGTCACCCCGTCAGCTTCAACGGTGTATCGATGGTTGAAACGTTATCAGCAAGGAGGCATTGAAGCATTGCTTGAAGTTAAAACCGCCCCAGGGAAGTTAGGTTTAATCTCAGCCCAAGTTATGAACCAACTTCTCGAACGTCTAAGTCAGCCTCAAGGATTCAAGAGTTATGGACAAATTCAAGAATGACTCAATCAAGAGTGCCAAGTTGTAGTCGCCTACAAGACTGTACACAAAATTGTCCGCTACAAGCGATGGGGCCAAATTAAAAGTGCCTCGTCCACGCAGCACCAATACGAAGCCTGAAATCCAAGAAGCTTTCAAAAAGATGTCAACGCAACGACGGGAATAGTCTGAGACTGAATTTGAAGGATTGCTTGATAAGTTAAACCAGAACCAATCGATAAAACTCCCAAAGCACTAGCAACCGATAGAATTTTGGGATTTTTAAACTGAATCGGGAGACGATTAAAGAAAGACTTCGTATTAACTAGCAATAGTCCCAAAATTGTTAAAGTTCCAGCCAATCCCAAACTAAATACTGATACTAGCAATAGTCCAAAACCAATCTGACCGATCGCGATCGTACTCAAGAGTAACACCAAAGCGGCTGGACAAGGAACTAATCCTCCGGCAATCCCCAAAGCAATTAAACTGCGCCATGTAATCGAGTCTCCGTCTGCATCCGGTGGCAAATGGTCGTGGTGAGAATGAGAATGGTCGTGATGGGAATGATGATGATGGGAATGGTCGTGGTGAGAATGAGAATGGTCGTGATGGGAATGATGATGATGGGACGATTTTTTCTTATGAGCCAAGAGACGTTTTCTGAGAAGATTAAAACCGAGTGCAACTACCATTAACCCAGATAGCAAACTCATCCAAGGAAAAAATGCTGCTGGCATAAAATATTGAGAAGCAAGCAGCGCAACGATTCCTAAAGCAAAAACCCCTATTGTATGAGTAATAGTCGTCGTCAATCCTAAAAATAGCGCGTGTTTGGCATCGGCGCGAGATCCAACCAAATAAGCACCAACAAGCGTTTTACCGTGTCCGGGAGATAGCGCGTGTGCAGCACCCCAAACAAAAGCAATTGCGATCGCGATTAAAGAATTGCTAGCAATAAATGTTCCTACTCCTTTTTGTAACTCTACCTTAAGGGTTCTATTACTTGGCGTAAAAATGTAGTTATCGAGAGAGCCATTTTTGTAAATAGTTGTCAAACAGTGAGCGTTAGGTAAGTTGTCGAACAAATCATAGTCGATCTTGAGATTGTTAATTGGGTGCGACCAAGTGTAAGTTAACGCTATCGTACTGTGAGTGTTACTGCCGAGCAAAGTAGGAGGAAGTAAGAGTTTTCCGGCGGGTGCAACTGTTACTCTTCCTTTTTTTCCTAAACTATCGCTTAAACGAAGGCGATCGCGAAAATAATTTTGCAGTTGTTGGCGATTGGCGATAATTTCTTGTTGAGATAATTGAGAATTGCGATCGCGATCGGCAAATGCAATTAAACTCGTAGGTAAAGTTAAATTAATTCGAGTAACTTGCGGTTTGATTCTTAAGTGAGCAACTGATAAATCGGCAGCGTGAGCATAAATAGGAAGCGTCCACAATGTTGATAAACATAATGATAATAAAAATGCGATCGCGCTAATTCCGAACCATTTTCTTATACTTTTCGGGATTCTTTTTAAAAATAAAATCATTGTGTCAATAATCTCTCCTATTCACCCACACACTCCACCTTGGCAGACGCATTTACTTTAGCTAAAGTTGCCTATTTTAAAGCTTTTTATCTTCTAATCTCCCTTATTAAATCTCTTAATATCAAGCTCATCTAAATTAGTTGCTATAAAACTCTTATAATCTCTCTGCGCGTCCTCCTCTGCGTGAGGATTAATGACTGAATTGTTGCGCGTGAAAACGAGTATAACGACCGTTTTGGGCTAATAATTCCTCATGAGTGCCAGATTCAATAATTTGCCCTTTTTCTAGAACAAAAATGCGATCCGCACGACGGACGGTAGCGAGTCGATGAGCGATAACAAAAACGGTACGCTCCTTCATAATACGTTCTAGGGCTTCTTGTACTAAAGCTTCTGACTCGGAATCTAAGGCTGAGGTAGCTTCGTCGAGAATCAAAATTCTAGGGTTGCGCAGAATTGCACGCGCGATCGCAATTCTTTGTCTTTGTCCGCCCGATAAGTTAACTCCCCTCTCCCCAACATAAGTGTAATACCCTTGAGAGAGTTGAGTAATGAATTGATGGGCGTTGGCAATTTTTGCGGCGGATTCGATCGCCTCTAAATTGAACTCTGTTTGTCCAAAAGCAATATTTTCGGCGATCGTACCGGAAAAAAGGACGGTATCTTGAGGAACGATGCCGATTTGTTGTCTCAAACTCTTGAGAGTGGCATCTTGCACGTTCGTTCCATCAATTAAAATTTCTCCTGCATCGGTATTGTAGAAACGGGGTAACAGGTTAACTAGCGTCGTTTTTCCCGCACCCGACGAACCTACTAAAGCAATGGTTTCGCCTGGATAGGCAATAAAATTAAGATGGTTGAGGACGGGTTTATCGGGAGAATAAGAAAACGCAACGTTGCGATATTCTACTTTTCCTGTCACCGATGGAAGTGCGATCGCATCTGGCTTTTCTATAACCGTTGGCGCAACAACTAACAATTCAAAAATGCGATCGATAGAGGCTTGTCCTTGTTTAAACTCGTTGTAATTACTAGTAATATGAGCGATGGGATCGAATAACATCGCCACAGCCACTAGATAACTAATAAATTCGCTAACCGTCAGGTTTTTTTGAGAAATTTGCCAGCCAGCTAAGAAAAATAGAAAGACGATGCTCATCGCTTGCAGAAAGCCAACTACGACGAATTGAAAGGCTTTGAGTCTTTCTGCAAGATATTTTGCCTGTCGATTATGTTCGGCTTCTTGGGCGAAACGTTTAATTTCATAACTTTCTGCTGCAAAAGCTTGTACTAAGCGAATGCCGCTAAAGACTTCGGTGAGTAAGGATGATAAATTAGAAGTACGTTCTTGAGAACGACGAGATAACTTGACTAATTGCTCTCCAAATGCTCCCACTAGTAGAATCATTAACGGTGCGATAATTAAAGCGCCTAGCGTTAATTGCCAGTTGAGATAAAGCATATAGCCCAACACGATAATAAGCTGCAAGATGCAGGGGATAAAATCGTGGAAGAATTTAAAGATAACTTCTCCGATGCGATCGATATCTTCTGTCAAACGATAAGAAAGATCGCCTGTTTTGGTGGCTTCAAAGTAATTGAGACTGAGTTTTTGTAGGTGGCTATAAACTTTGATGCGAATATCGAGGGCAATTTTGAGGGCGGCTTTTGCTGTGAGAGAATCTTGTCCGTATTGTGCCGCACCTCGGATTAAAAACGCGATCGCAAATACTCCTGCTATCTGCACGATCTTACCGACATCGCCCCGCCCGACATATTCGGCGATTTGTCCGGTTAATCTGGCAAGAATCGGCCAGAAAATCGTAAAAACTATCGTACAAGCGGCGGCTTGCGCTATGGTTTGTATCTGGGGACGAATATAGGGCAGTAGTTGCCAATAATGCGATCGCGTTTTCAATGGTTGTATGAATAAAAGCTTCGTGTCTTAGTCTACCGGAAAGATTTTTCTAGTTGTCATTACTTTATAGCAATTCTCTGTTAAGCGAAGTTGCTTTTGCACTAGTATCGTTACTCGATAGAATCGGAAGCAACAACTTAGAGACACTGTTCAAACAATAACTTTTTCGTTTGAACTGAGATCTTGCACCATTCTCAATAAACCGCCAGTGATGTTTTATCGCTGCCTTATATATAAAGTCGTCTTCAGACGACTATGTAAGGGTTTGAGTCCATAAAACACGAACTTGATATATGAGACGTTTAATTAAGCGGCGGCTATTGCGAAGAAATGCAAGATAAGAGTTTGAAGAGACTTATCCCAACGCTGCAAGACTTAGAGGCAGGAGTCAAAGAGATTTTGCAAGAGCTTTATGGCGATTAAAAGCAAAAAAGAGGACATTGAACGCACTTATATTTTAAGTGTATTCAATATCCTTCTCAACTGAGATCTTCCTCAAATTTTCAAATTGAGATAGTTCTCAGCAATTGCTACCTTTTTTATTTTCACAATCCACATATCGCCTGCAATGCTTTAGCAGAAAGAGCGTTTATGGCGATAGAAACTTATCGTTCTAAACATAACTAACGTAAGTAGCTGTTAAGTTAAAGTTAGTAGAAACATTTTGTACGATACCAATAAGTTCCTCGACACCTGAAGCCCCTGGATCGTAGAAGATCTCTGCATTGGTGATGCCTCCTGAAGTAGAGAATTCCAAACTATATTGAGCAACAGAGCCTTTGAGTTGAAGGGTATCTTGACTGGTGTTGAAATCTGCGATCGAGCCAAAGGTAAAATCCCCAAACTCGCTATTTTCATAATAGAAAACGCCGCTAGCATTCCCTAAAACAAAGGTATCGCTTCCCGTACCGCCAGTCAGGGTATCTTGGTCAAAAACCCCTAAATTAGCCGTTGAAACGCCAATAAGAGTATCGTTGCCAGATCCTCCATTAAGTATGTCAGATCCGTCTCCACCCGTTAAGCGATCGTTATCATCTTCTCCATTGAGGGTATCGAAACCCGTACCGCCAGTAATGGTATCGTTCCCTTTTTGTCCTCTGAGTAAATCGCTACCAAAACTATTGCTGCTGCTGCCGCCAATGATATTATCGTCGCCACTGCCGCCTAAAACCGTGTCAGAGCCAGCACCGCCGTTAAGGAAATCATTATTATCTCCACCATTAAGAAAATCGTCGCCAGCATCTCCAAAAATGCGATCGTTTCCTGTCCCACCTAGCAACGAGTCATTGTCAGCACCGCCAAAGAGATTGTCGTTTCCAGCATCTCCTCGGAGGGTATCATTGCCAGCATCTCCTCGCAATCTATCAACTCCTGCGCCACCTAAAAGAGAGTCATTGTCATTGCCTCCTATAACAGTATCATTGCCAGTACCGCCATTAAGAGTATCTTCTCCATCAAAACTTTCGAGAAAATCATTGCCACCCAAACCAGAAATAGAGTCATTAGCAATGTCTCCGAACAGAAAATCATCTCCGTTCGTACCTATAATTGTTAGGGGAGAACCAACAGCAATACTGAGGCTATAATCGCCAGTACCTCCAGAGCTACCACTACCTTCTTTATTAGGATTATAAGAAAAGTTGCTAAATCCACTAACGCCTATATAGTATGTATCCGAAGCAGTAAGATTTAAGCTGATAAAAGAATCTAAACCGTCAAAATCATCGTTAACGGCTATTTCATTTCCAGCAGAGTCAAAAACTCTCAAAATCGAATCCAAAGAAGAACCAAAGGTTCGCGCATCAATGTCTATTCGGAGTCGATCGCCTGCATCGGCTTGTATTTTATACAAATCGACATCAAGTCCAGGAGTAACATTAAAATTGTTGCCGATACTATCAAAATCGAAGTAACTGGTCGGATTATCAAAAGTGATACCCGTGTCGGTCGCACTGCTGATTACATCATTAGGTTCAAATGCCATAATTCATTTCCATCCTTGTTTAAATTGTTGTTAGTCGGTTTATTCAGTAAGGAATTGCCTTTATTTAGACAAAGACAAACGCAGGACTACTAAGACTTAAAGTATTGGAAACATTTTCTAAACGACCGATAATTTCTCCTCTGTCGTTTGCTCCCGTATCAAAGATGAGGTTGGCATTGGTTACACCACCGGAAGTAAAAATATCTAATCGATACTGAGCAGCAGATCCTTTTAGTTGAATAAAATCTTGAGTGGCATTGAAGTCAAGAATTCGAGCAAAGTCAAAGTTATCTCTGGTATTGGGATTTCCGTCGCTGTAATAAACTCGACTGGCATCTCCTAACACGAAAGTGTCTCGTCCCTGACCCCCTGTTAGATCGTCTGTCTCAAAGCGACCGAATCCTGATGTGGTAGAAACTCCATTGAGCGTATCGTTTCCCGCACCACCATTGAGAATGTCAAAATCACTGCCGCCAATGAGTCGATCTGCACCCGTACCGCCATTGAGAACATCGAAACTGTTACCGCCATCTAAAGTGTCGTTGCCAGCATCGCCATTAAGGGTATCAAAATCGTTACCTCCAAAAAGATTATCGCTGCCATCGCCGCCGCTTAAAATATCAGAACCATCACCAGCGTTAATGCGATCGTTTCCAGCTTCGCCATTGAGAGTGTCACTGGCAAAATCATTGCCACCAAAGATGTTATCGTTCCCATTTCCTCCCAAAATAGTGTCAAAGCCATCGCCTCCATTGAGGTTATCATTGTCATCGCCGCCAGAGATATTATCTTCTCCAGCTTCTCCAAGGATGCGATCTTTTCCTTTTCCTCCCTGGAGTACGTCACTATCAGCACCTCCATTAATAACATCAATTCCATCGCCGCCTTTTACCGTGTCGTTGCCAGATCCAGCAGTAATGTCGTCATCGCCAGAACCTCCTTCAACGCTATCATTTCCATTGCCAGCCGAGATCAGATCGTCTCCTGTGCCGCCTTTGATAGTATCGTTGCCACCTTGACCGATCAGATCGTCGTCGCCACCCAATCCAGAGATTGAATCGTTGGCATTGTCGCCTACAAAAACGTCATTGCCGGGAGTTCCGGTAAAATTGCCAGCGCGAGCGAGAGTTATGTTCAAGCTATAATCGCCAGTTGTACTAGTAGACGAGCTATTACCACCACTACCTTCTACTTCTGGGTCGTAGTCAGTATTGTCATTACTACTGACACCGATGTAGTAAACACCAGAGGTACTAGCAGTAAAATCAATCAGTGAATCTGTAGAAAAAGTATCGTTGAGAAAAGTATCGTCAGAAAACGCGACTTGGTTTCCTGCTGCATTAAATACTCTCAAGACCGAGTTGAGAGGAAAACCAAATTCTTGCGCGTCAATATCAACGAATAAGTTATCGCCTGCATTCAGTTGTACTTTGTAAAGATCGACATCTTCACCGTCGGGAACGTTTTCGTTGTCACCAATAAAACCGAACGTATTGAAGGTTCCTGGATCGCTGCTTGATAAATTCGTTTCAACAGCTTGCGCGATTGTATCGTTAGAATCCATGTTAAATTGTCTCCTTAAAAGAAACATAAGTTATTTATGATCGTTAATGGTAACGTATTCCCGATTACAAAAAACAAATTTAATTTAACTTAATATTAGCTGCAAGAATGTTTTACTAATACATTTTTGCGCAATCGAGAATAAGAAAAAATACTCGCATCAAATCAGAACGACAAACTTAACTTTACTTAACCTTTGTAAGATCGATCGTTCGTTAGTTGTTTTTCTTGAGATATTCTTATGGCGCGATCGCGCCAGCAGAAGCTAGGCAAAATTTAAACTTCTATATAGCTCCGTCTTTTACTCGCCTAGAAAACCAATGTTTTATTCAAAGTTATAAAAATTTAATTTTTGTTTTTTCGTCTAATACCATATTCCTGTGAAGATACAGTTGATTATGACCCCTGGCTGTCGCCGTCCCCCGAAAGTAAGGGGGACTACAGGGGGTTTCTATTTAGTGCGCGTTCATAAAGAACTAGTATTACTCGTGTCGGTAAAACTTTCCTGGCAAGTGAGAAATATAACTTTACCCTTGCTATTTAATAAAATTCATCAACGCGATCGCTATTTTAATCTTCCCGATCGCAAAATACTAATTGCTAACCACAATCCCAATAAACTAGCAGAAGCAAAAAGAATATTACTGATTAAAGATAGCTGTTGCGTTTGTGCGCCTGTCGAAATAATCGCCGCACCAATAATTAAAGAACCGACAACAATACTAAATGAAAGTCGATTGGCAGAAGACTCCAAACTTTTTCGCACCGGTTCTAGTTCTTTAATCTTAAAATTCCATTGCAAAGTTTCCGAACTGAAGCGATCTAATAATGTTTCTATTCTTCGCGGAGATTTAAGATAAATTGATTTGAGATCGAGAACTGTTCTGAGGCTAGTTTGTAAAGGCGTATCGCCAATTAATTGACGGCGAAAGAGATCGGTCATCAACGGTTTTACTTCGTCGAGTACGTTGATTTCAGGATTGAATTGACGGGCAAGTCCTTCTAAATTTGCTAAACTTTTTGCATAAAGTCCTAAACTTCCTGGCAATTTAATCTTATTATTGCGAGCAATCTGTAAGAGTTGATAGACAATTTCGCTAAAGTTAACTTGAGCTAGATTAAGATTGTAATACTTTCTCAGCATTCGCTCGTAATCGACGGTTAAACGAGCTAAACTAATCGATTCAACAGATTCGGATAATTCTAAGGTTAATTGACTGCAAGTTCTCGCATCTAAATCGACGATAGCTAATAACATTTC
>JALOOL010000273.1 GCA_025454425.1 Hydrococcus sp. Prado102
GTCGGTCTAGCTAACAAAATTTAGACCGATCTTTTTTTATCATAATTTGCCTCAAATCCCTACTCGGCTTGCTTTCAACTAGTTCGTCACCCCGTCAGCATCCTGCTACAACTCTCTTTTTAGAGCGATCGCCATGGGTCGTACTCTTAGATTAGACCCCAAAACTGACTCAATTGGGCTGACAAATTAATTGAGGCAATTGTTAAAAAGTCTACTGGGTCGGTTGTTTAAATTAACCTGTTGGTTTAATACAGGTTTCGCGATCGCTCTTTCTAACATTAGGATTATTCTTTAAATAGTTTTTAATGCGATCGCAACCGCGATTTAATAACGATTCTAAGTCGAAATTCCAAACCTGTACGCCTCCCTTTTCGCTAGCACTCAGTAAGGCTTTGCCATCGGGACTAAAACTAACGCTATTTACTGCATCGGGATGTCCCGCTAGGGTTTTGATTAATATGCCATCAGCAGCATTCCAAAGTCTAATCGTTTTATCGGCGCTACCAGAGACTAATATTTTACCATCGGGACTAATGCTTATACTGGTTACTTTGTCAAGATGTCTTGCTAAGGTTTTGATGAGAGTACCATCCTTGACTTGCCAAAGCTTAATTGTATTGTCTGCATTGGCAGAAGCCAATATTTGACCGTCGCCATTAAAACTGAGAGCGTTAATAGCTGCATTTTGTTGTGGTAAGGTTACAATCGGCTTTGATGTATTATCGGTCTGCCAAAGCATTACAATTCCGCGATCGCTGCTAGACGCTAACAGCTTTCCATCGGCACTAAAAGCGATGCTGGTAATTTGTCCTTGGTGTCCCGTCAGCGTTTGTATGAAGCTTCCATCAGCAGCATTCCACAGACGGATAGTTTTGTTGTCATCTCCAGACGCAATGATTTTACCATCGGGACTGAAAGCGATGCTGGTAACTCGTCCTTGATGTCCCGTTAAAGTTTGTTTGAGGGTTCGTTCGCCAACATTCCAGAGTTGAATTGTTTTGTCCTCGTCAGTAGCAAGAAGTTTACCATCTGGACTAAAACTAACTGTAGATTTAGGTGAATTAGATTTGTTTAAATTTGCCAGCAATTTTATTGCATTGTTTTTATCGCGTTCCCAGAGTTGCAACGAGCCATCTTTTCCCGTAACAGCAATAATTTTGCCATCGGGACTAAAACTGGTATTCGTAGCCGGAATCGCATTTTTCTCAATTCCTTTGATATTCCAAAGTCTAATACTCATATCGGCACTTCCCGATATCAACGTTTGACCGTCTGGACTGAAATTGAGGCTTAATACGGGAGCAGTATGACCTTTTAAGGTTGTCAATAACGTTCCATCAGTATTCCATAGCGCGATCGCGCCATCGGGACTTGCAGTTGCTATTATCTTACTATCAGGACTAAAACGGATATTATTAACTTCACTGCTAGAGCTTTGTATCGTCACGGGAGATTTACCATTAGTACGGAGTGCGATCGCACCATTAGCACTCACTTGCGCTAAAGTTTGACCGTCTGGACTCAAAGCAACACTCGCATCTCGACCGTTAGTAGTCGATCGATTTCCAGTTCCCACACTCGTTTTTAATAGCTTTCCATCGCTTACACTCCACAGATTCAATGTTCCATCGACACTTTCAGAAACAAGGGTTTTTCCATCCGAACTAAAAGTAACGCTAACAACGCGATCGCGATGATTTTTGAGTTGATGCAATACCGTCCCGTCGGGTTTCCAAATGCGGATGGTTTTATCGTCGCTACCCGATGCAATTAACTGACCGTCAGGACTAAAACTGACGCTATTTACCTGCTGAGTGTGACCGTCTAAACGATTGATTTCTTGGGTTCTATCGATAGCTTGTTGGAGAGTTGAGATTGCCCTCATTTGTAAATCGGCGGTTGGCACAAACTCAAACTCAAACAAGGGTTTATTATACAACTGCTGTCCGGCTCTCACGCCTGCTAAGACGGATTCTAGCGGTTGATTGCCTCTCAATTGTGCTTCTGAGACGGAACTTAACGAGTTAATCCATTTAAAACGGGTATCCTGTCGCTGTCGGTAAGCGATGACTCCAAAAATTGTAGACGCGATCGCCAAAACTGCGATAATAATGGCGGTTCGTTGCGCCCGTCTGAGTTGTCGTTTGGTTTGTCGCTGCAACTCTTCTCGCGCTTGCAAACCTGCTTCGATAAACTGTCGCACGTCAAGCGAGAGTTCGTCTGCATATTTAAGATAAATTTCTTCTGCGGAGGCGAGTTGTACGCCGCGCAATAAAAAGTCTGGTTGCTGGTTATTTTGTTTCCATTGCAAGGCGGATTGTTCGATTTGTCGCTGCACCCGTATGCGTTCTCGATTTTCTTGCAACCATTGGCGCAATGTTGACCAATGACGAATGAGAATTTCGTGGGCAACTTCTACGGTAATTTCTTGCGATTGAGTTTGTAAGAGTGCTTCTGGTTTGGGAAAATATCCACTACTATCGCGACTTTGACCGATGGGTATGGCTTCGGCTTCCAAACAGACGACAACTAGTTTAGCAGCCGTCAAAACCTGCAACGTTTCTTCGATGAGAGAAGCGGGATATTTAGTAACGACCAATTCTGACTTGAGGACGCGACGGCGAGTATCTTCGGTTCCTTCGCCTAACTGAGTCAGCGCTAAAAAAATCCAACGCGCGCAGGCTTGCGTTTGAGCATTCATGCTTTCATAAATTGCCTGTGCTTTCTTTTCTAAAGCGCCTTTGAGTCCGCCAATTTGTTTTTGATAGACTTGCAGCGTTAATTTTCCTGGCTGGCGATTTTCCCAAACCTGTTCTAAAACAAACTCCAAAAGTGGCAAGTCTCCAGACGCACTACTCAATTCTTGTAGTAGCACTTCGACTAATTCAGATTCGACTTTTAAGCCAACTTTTTCGGCAGGTTTGACGATAATGTGACGATAATCGTCTTGGCTTAAATAAGGCGGAACGAGAACGCTAGAAGCTTGCAAAAGTTGCGCTAAAGCAGGAATTTCCAAACAAGGTGCGATAAAATCCGTCCGCAAGGTAATAATAAGTTTAAAGCGATCGCTTGCATATTCGAGTGCTTCTAAAATTAAATCTAAAAATTGTTGGCGTTCTTGGGCATTTGCTAGCGTGAAGATCTCCTCAAACTGATCGCTTGCTAAGACTACCATCGGTTCGGGACGCGATCGCAACCAGCCGACAAATCCCTCTTTTCCTTCAGCGAATTGCGTTTCTAATTGCTTTTGTTGATATTCTTGTTCTTTTTGGGTTCCGTTATCGATTAATCGACGAATTAACGCTTCCAGAGGACGACTACCAGGACGAAAACTTCGTACCCACCAGGTTTCGCTTTCCGGTACGTATTTTCCCTGACGCAGCTTAGCAAGTACTCCAGCGTAGAGAACCGAAGATTTACCGCTTCCCGACGCGCCAACGAGAGCAAGAAAGGACTGGCGAGTTAATTCGTTTAATATTTTCTGTGAAAGCGCCTCTCGTCCGAAGAAAAATTGACTGTCTTCTTCCGAAAAAGCCCGCAATCCCATATAAGGACACAACCCCAGATCGAATTTTTCCGTCCCCGTATGTTCTATATTTGGCTGTTCGATTTTTCCTGGCAAAATTTCAATTGCACCTTGGGTTCCAGAAAGCCAAATTTGCGGTTTAATCGCGGTTTCGCTCAAGTATGCTTGAAGTTGAGCGATCCAACTAGCAACAGATAAACCCATCTGGCGATCGCTTGCTACCATTGTTTCTAATAGCGCCCCAGCAAAGGTATCTGGCTCAGATTTGGGCGATGCTGCGGCAATAATACACTGTCCGCGTTCCGATTGCATCTGCAAGTCTTCTACCCAGTCGGCAAGGTTCCCAGCGCCAGGACTATCTAGAATAACGACCTGTTGCGCAATATTAGAACGACGCAACGCACTTCGCAACCAAGAACGACTCAGACGAACTTCTTCGCCGAGAAGGAGTAAGGATTCTCCAGTTTCCGTCTGTTCGATGCGACCTCGCAGATATAATAAAGCCGTCGAGAGTAGGGGCGTTGGCGTTGGCGTAGCCCGTCCCTTGGACGTAGCCTTCTCCAAAGGAGTACGGTCGTTCTCCCGTACAGAAGTCGCATCGCCTCGGTGACTTTGAAGACAGTTTAAAATTGCTTCCTGTACGCCCCTCCAATCCTTCCCAGACTGAGGAAAGTAATTGAGCGCAAAGTCTCCCGCGCCTCGCAGTTTGCGACTCATAGCCAAGCTAATTTGATTGCCCAATCCATCGATAACTAATGCTTGACGGGGATGGCGTACTACTTCAGGTTTGGGTTTCAAACCCAAGATCGGATCTCCAATCCCTTCTACAATGCGTTTGGGCGTTTGCAGCGGGTATTCTGGATGTAATTGCGTTTCGCCGCGACTGCGTTTTTGTTGATTGATTAAACGCAATTGTTGATTCGTTTTATCGATGTACTGAAGCGTTTGATAGTAGACGTAGCGATAAAGTCTGTCAGCTTCGATAATTCCTTGGCTATCTGCTGCTTCTCCGCGCAAACCTCGCATTAAAAAGTACGAAAATACGCCGTGTTCTAACTGCGGAAACTCCCAAGATTGCTGATCGCGATCGCACGAAAGAAAAGCATAAAATCCTCGACTTTGTGCGGCGCGTTGGCGCAATCCTTCCATTAATTGAGGTGTAGGATCGAGTAGAATCTCTTCTTGTTGGTTTCCCCTTGCTCCCCGTAACGTCATACCGCCGCTATGACAAGCATCGAGCCAAACCACTTGCGATCGCGCCTCACAATCGCTTAAATTCTTCAATAGTTCGCGCAAACTCAACCCTGTGTCCAACAACCTGTCAGTCTGCGTATCTGCCAAACACAACACGGGTTGCTGGCTATTGCCTTCCAAAATCCCATGACCGGAAAAGTAAAAAAGTACTGTATCCTGCTCTCTAGCGCGACTACTAATCTCCTGCAAGCTAGCCCTAACTTTGTCCAATATAGGAGCCTCAGCGCCAGCATCGTGATAAATCCAAATTTCTTTTTGTGGAAATGTTTGTGTAGCATCAATTAATGCTTCACTCACTCCTTTGCAATCTAGAGCCGAGTATCGCAACTCTGGAAGTTTCTCATCTTTGTAGCAATCGACTCCAATCTGGAGCAACCATAGTTTTGCTTCTCCAGTTTCTAGAGCGTGAGTAGAGCGACTCGTACCGAGACTAACGGGACACATTGTTTATCTTCTTAATCAAACGCGATCGGATTCGGACACCAATAAGGATATCTAGCCCAGAGATTAGACTATGAAAACAAAAGAAAAAATCAATAACTCTTAACTTGGTGTTGTTCTTAAATCTTCACATTCAATTTGTGGTTTTCTGAATTTGTGAATTTTTAGTTACATAAATACACAAAATTGAGGAATTGGTGACTGGGACACTGGGAAATCGGGATATCCAGCCCAATCCTCAATCCCCAATCGCTAATAATCTTGCAACACTTTTGCGGCTTATGATACGATGATAAATTGTGTCGAATTTGATAAAAATTCATGCCTAAGCTTAAAACTCGCAAAGCGGCAGCGAAGCGTTTTCGCGCCACAGGAAGCGGTAAAATCTTCCGCCGTAAAGCTTTCAAAAATCATATGCTGTATCACAAAAGCGCCGAACGCAAGCGTCGTCGCCTATCTAATATCGCATTAGTCCACGAAAGCGATGAAAAAGAAGTTCGGTTGATGCTGCCATATCTATAGCAATTCTCTTTTAGATGAGGTACATGGTTTGAAGTCGAAAGTCGGAAGTCGAAAGTCGTTGTAGAGACGCGAAATTTCGCGTCTGTACGAAAGTCGGAAGTTAGATGTATTTCATTAAAAAAGAGAACTGCTATATAAATGTTTGTTGTAGAAAATTACAAATTAAAATCCATAGAGAGCAATTATGACAAGAGTAAAACGCGGCAACGTCGCTAGAAATCGCCGTAAAAAAATTCTTAAACTCGCCAAAGGCTTTAGAGGATCTCATTCTAGACTCTTTCGCACTGCCAATCAACAAGTGATGAAAGCATTGCGCAACTCGTATCGCGATCGCCGCAAGCGCAAGCGCGATTTTCGTCGTTTGTGGATTACGCGCATCAATGCAGCCGCCAGAGAACACGAAATGAGCTACAGCAAGCTAATCGGTCAATTGAAAAAGGCTAATATCGAACTCAACCGCAAAATGTTAGCACAGCTAGCCGTACTAGACCCTCAAGCTTTTGCCAAAGTGGTCGAAGTCGCAGCTAAATCTTAGTTATGAGATTTAAAGTTTAATTTATCTGTTGGGAATCCGCGCTTGTACCATAAGGTCAAGCGTTTTTAATTTTTAAGGTGGGAAAGGATCTTTTTATAACTATTTCTTAGCGTTGGTAGGGTTAACTAGCTAATTGGTAGAAATATCCCTACATTACGGCTACTCGCCTATCCAACAAAGAAAAAGCCTTAATGAGCTAGAATCAGATTGAAAATACTATCGATCTATCGCAACCGTCAAAGCGGCTCTTTGTTACATTCAACCTCGATCGCCAACTACATACGCTTATAGAAATGACTTCACAGATTAAAGCCGTGCAAAGTGCATATTATGGAGAAACATCCTTCCGAACTCCCCCGCCGGACTTGGAATCGCTGATGCTAAAAGAGCGCATTGTTTATTTAGGAATGCCTCTATTTTCTTCAGATGACATAAAACAGCAAGTCGGTTTTGATGTAACTCAGTTAATTATCGCGCAACTGCTCTACTTGCAATTTGACGATCCCGATAAACCGATCTTCTTCTACATCAACTCTACCGGAACCTCTTGGTATACTGGAGATGCGATCGGTTTTGAGACTGAGGCTTTTGCCATCTGCGATACGATCAATTACATCAAGCCTCCCGTTCATACCATCTGCATCGGTCAGGCAATGGGAACGGCAGCTATGATTCTCGCTGCTGGAACAAAAGGATTTCGCGCATCGCTTCCCCACGCTACCATCGTTCTCAACCAAAACCGAACGGGAGCGCAAGGTCAAGCAACAGACATTCAGATCAGAGCTAAAGAAGTTTTAGATAATAAAAGAACTATGCTAGAGATTTTCTCGAAAAATACGGGTCAACCAATCGAGAAAATTGCCAAAGATCTCGATCGCACCTTCTACCTAGCTCCCCAACAAGCGAAAGAATACGGCTTGATAGATCGCGTCTTAGAAAGTCGTAAAGACTTACCCAAACCCTTAACAGGTGTTATTTAACAACTGAGTGCGATTGTTTTTTGAACTTTGAATTTTGAACTTTAAAGATTATGCCTATCGGTGTTCCTAGTGTTCCATATCGCCTTCCTGGAAGTCAATACGAGCGTTGGATCGATATCTATACTCGTTTGAGTCAGGAACGTATTATTTTCCTCGGTCAAGAAGTAACAGACGGATTGGCTAATCGCATCGTTGCTTTCTTGCTGTACTTAGATTCGGACGATCCAACCAAGCCAATTTATATGTACATCAACTCTCCTGGCGGTTCCGTCACGGCTGGTATGGCAATTTACGATACCATGCAGTACATTAAAGCCGATGTCATTACCATTTGTGTCGGTTTGGCGGCTTCGATGGGTTCGTTTTTGTTAGCCGCAGGAAGTCCTGGCAAACGTTTAGCATTGCCTCATGCGCGCATTATGATTCACCAACCCCTCGGCGGAACCGGACGCAGACAAGCAACGGATATTGAAATCGAGGCGAAAGAAATTTTGAGAATTCGCCGTCAATTGAATGAGATGCTGGCACAACGCACGGGTAAATCTCTCGAACAAATCGAAAAAGATACCGATCGCGATTATTTTATGTCGGCTGAAGAAGCTATGCAATACGGTCTGATCGATAAAGTAATCGAAGAAGTCAAAAAGTAACTTTTTTGCTTAGGTAAAGTGAAAACCCTACAGATAAGATCTGTAGGGTTTTTGTTTGGAAACAAGTTTGGTATTGAGTAAGATTTTAAGCCATTTTATGCGGTTGCACCTTTTTCTTCGGCGGCTGGTTTTGCAAACCCGAAGAAAGCAGCAATACCTGCTGTCAAGGCATTAAACCAGACATTATTACCAAAGATAGGCATTAAACCAAAGATAGTGTTGGTAAAAGGTAGCAATCCCAACAGTGCTATAAGAGCATATGCGATCGCAAAACCTCGATTAAATGCACGCGCTCCTCTCCAATCTGTAGACATAATAATCCCAACAAATCCAACTAAGCAATGCACGAAGTTATGCACGATATTTGTTGGAAATAGACCGAATACATAACCAAATCCGGTACTATAAAGATTATTCACTGCATCGCCTGCATCTACTGCCGAAATTGGGGCGCTGCCATCGGGCATCCAAGCAAAAGAGGGTGTAAATCCAGCAAAACCGACGAATAGAAATAAAAGCCCTAAAAGTAAGGCGCAATAACGTTCTGCCATATTTGGATCTCTCATTGTTATTATCTCCTGTTTTCAAATGTTTACGGTGACG
>JALOOL010000274.1 GCA_025454425.1 Hydrococcus sp. Prado102
GAGTATTCTTTAGCTAGCTAATTCCTAGACAAGATTATACAATAGTCTACAAAACTATAAAGTAGATAATGTATAAACCGAATGAATTTGCCAAGAAACTAGGTGTATCAGTAAAAACTTTACATAGGTGGGATGAAGCAGGCAAGTTACCCGCAAAAAGGACTTTATCAGGGCACAGATATTATACAGAAGATGACTTGTTAATAGCCCAAGGATTGAAACCCATAGAAGCTAAAAGAAAAACAGTTGTCTATTGTCGGGTTTCATCCAATGCTCAGAAGCCAGAACTAAAAAATCAAGTCGTAGCAATGGAAAGTTTTTGTCTTGGTCGAGGGCTAGCTGTTGATGAATGGATACAAGAAATAGGCGGCGGTCTAAATTTTAGACGTAAGAAGTTCTTAAGTATTATTTTTTCTATTATCAAAGGTGAAGTTGCAATCTTAGTCGTAGCTCACAAAGATAGATTATGCCGATTTGCCTTTGATTTTGTAGAAGAAATAGCGACTTCTGTAGGTTGTGTAATTGTTGTAGCTAATCAAGAATCATTAAGTCCTCAACAAGAATTAGTTGAGGACTTAATGGCTATTATTCATTGTTTTAGTTGTCGCTTATACGGTCTTAGGAACTACACAAAACAAATCAAAAATATCCTTGACAATCCCAGTCAAAACAACCTAGACTTAGACCAAGAAAAGATACAATGTTAGGTCGAAATGCTTTTATCTATAAAAACTAAGTTGAAGTTAAACAAAACCCAGAAAATACTACTAAGTAAACACGCAGGAATAGCAAGGTTTACTTATAATTGGGGACTGTCAACTTGGCAAGATTTGTATGAGAGCGGCTTAAAACCTAACAAGTATATTCTTAAAAAGTTCTTTAATAACCACGTTAAACCTGAGTTAACTTGGATTAAAGAAAAGGGGATTTGTCAAAAGATAACTCAATACGCTTTTGATAATTTAGGTACGGCTTTTGATAGCTTTTTCAAAGGTAAATCTCAGTACCCACAATTTAAAAAGAAAGGCAGAAATGATAGTTTTACTATCGATGCAGGCGGTAAACCAATATCAATAGGCGGTACAAGACTAAAGCTACCTACTATTGGATGGGTTGGAACTTTTGAAGGTCTACCTCATACAACTTGTAAAAGTATAACTATTTCTAGAATTGCTGATGATTGGTTTGTGGCTTTTGCTTACGAACAAAAACACGAACCAACAGAAAAACAACATGAAGTAGTAGGTGTAGATTTAGGGATTAAAGAATTAGCTACCTTAAGTACTGGTGTAGTGTTTTCTAATCACAGACATTACAAAAAAGGTTTAGCGAAACTACAAAATCTTTCTCGCAAATATGCAAGAACAGTTAAAGGTAGCGCTAATAGATTAAAAGCTAAATTTAAATTAGCTAAACATCACGCTAAGGTAGCAAACCAAAGAAAAGATACGTTACACAAAATCACTACTTACTTATGCAAAAACCACGCTCATATAGTAGTAGAGGATTTAAATGTATCGGGAATGCTCAAGAACAGTAAGTTATCACAGGCTATTAGCGATTTAGGATTGTTTGAATTTAAACGCCAACTCGAATACAAGTGTTTAAAGTTTGGTAGTGAATTAATTACAGCCGATCGCTGGTATCCAAGTAGTAAACTTTGTTCTTGTTGTGGGCATAAAAAAGAAGCTTTAAGCCTATCAGATAGGATTTTTAACTGCGATAATTGCGGTTTTTCTATCGATAGAGACTTAAATGCTTCAATAAATTTGAGGCAGTGCGGTCTTGGGGTCTCCCCAAGTGAAGCACCTGCCGTATCGCGTCTGGCTAAAGCGTGAATGCTTACTGAGGGTTAACCGCTCCGATGCCCCCGTTGACGTAAGAAGTAATGACTAGCTTTGTCTAGGATTTATATAGCAGAGTTACATTATTTGATAATTTCCCCATAAATAAACTGCGATCGCCATTAAAAAAATGTTTTGTACTGATTTCTTACCGTCTCTTTACCTCAACGGCTTCCGATTCCACTGAATGAACTTGCTCTCCGATTTGATAAGTAACGAATGCTTTAACTTTATCCTGACCGATATAGCCAGTTTTATTAGTAAGGTCGAAAACCACTTCAGAATTTTCTAGTGGTTTTAAACTAATTTCTTGAATTGACCAGTTAAAATTTAGAGATTTAGCATCAGTAAGATGGCGAATTTCAATAGTTTTAATTAGGAGATTAACCTTTTCTTCTTTTGAGTTTTCAAGACGAAGAAAAACCGAAGCAAAGCCAATATCTCGCTCGCTCTTTTGAGGAATCCCTAAAGCTGGACGCTTTTCTTCTTTAGCGACAAGCGTAATTTGTTTGATAAAAGTATCGGTTTGAGAAGACATATTACTTGCAGGAATAGATGAAACTTTTTGAGTATAAGGATTAAAAGAATAACTACAAGCCGTTAGCGCGATCGCAATAATGAATAAACGGTAGCGCATTGAAATTAATAAAAATAGAGAATTTACTTAGCTAAAATAAGTCGCTTGATTAAAGTGCGATCGCTTTTGCCGCTGCCGAGAAAGGCAATCGCGAATCTTTATATTCTAAATCAATCGCTCTCATAATTGCGTAGAATAAGAGATTGTCGTGTAATAAATTTATCGTTGCCCTTAAGTTGGAGCTTAGAGACAGAGCAACTCTTATAAAAAAACAAAAGGAGATAGTATTGGTTAACGTGACTTCTTTTAAAACAGCGCGATCTGAAGAAATTTTTACTGCGGCTCAGAAATTAATGCCTGGTGGGGTTAGTTCTCCCGTGCGAGCATTTAAATCTGTTGGCGGACAACCCATCGTCTTCGATCGCGTCAAAGGTGCTTATATTTGGGATGTAGATGGCAACCAGTATATAGATTATGTCGGCACATGGGGGCCGGCTATTTGCGGTCACGCTCATCCCGAAGTGATTGCTGCTCTCCACGAGGCACTCGAAAAAGGAACCAGTTTTGGCGCACCTTCGTTTCAGGAAAATACTCTCGCTGAAATGGTCATAGAAGCCGTACCCAGCATTGAAATGGTACGTTTCGTCAATTCCGGCACCGAAGCTTGTATGTCCGTCTTGCGCTTAATGCGAGCCTTTACAGGACGCGATAAAATCATTAAATTTGAAGGCTGCTACCACGGCCACGCCGATATGTTTTTGGTTAAAGCAGGATCTGGCGTAGCAACGCTGGGTTTACCCGACTCCCCTGGGGTTCCCAAAGATACCACCAGTAATACTTTAACTGCTCCTTACAACGATTTGGAAGCAGTCAAGGCATTATTTGCCGAAAACCCCGACCAAATTTCAGGAGTGATTTTAGAGCCAGTGGTAGGAAATGCGGGTTTCATTCCTCCCGATGCCGGATTTTTAGAAGGACTGCGCGAATTAACTTCAGAAAACGGCGCTTTGCTAGTTTTTGATGAAGTTATGACGGGTTTCCGCATTGCTTATGGCGGCGCACAAGAAAAGTTTGGCGTAACGCCAGATTTAACGACGCTTGGTAAAGTCATTGGCGGCGGTTTACCCGTGGGTGCTTATGGCGGACGCAGAGATATTATGGCGTTAGTTGCACCATCTGGGCCGATGTATCAAGCAGGGACGCTTTCTGGTAATCCTTTGGCAATGACAGCGGGAATTAAAACCCTAGAATTGCTACAAAAACCAGGAACTTACGAATATTTGGATCGCATTACCAAAAGACTAATCGATGGTTTGCTAAAAGCCGCACAAGAAGAAGGTCACGCCGTTTATGGCGGTCAAATTAGCGGAATGTTCGGAATGTTTTTTACTGGAGATCCCGTACACGATTACGAAGATGCGAAAAAGTCCGATTTAGCTAAATTTAGCCGATTCCATCGGGGAATGCTAGAGCGAGGCGTATATCTAGCACCTTCACAATTTGAAGCAGGGTTTACCTCTTTAGCGCATACCGATGAAGATGTCGATCGCACTATACAAGCTGCACGGGAGGTTCTATCGGGTTTGTAGGAGATTGTAGATCGAGGATGTAAGAAAAAAGCTTTTCTAACACCCTCGATCGGGGAAAAAAGGTGTTGCTGAATTAGGATAGGATTTTGAAAAGTCACATCGCGATCGCGGTCGTGTTAAAATCATATCCTGATTCAGCAACGCTTTAAGCCGTTCGGAATGGGGAATTCGTCTGGGAAGCGCTGCGCTGAGATTAGCAGGTGGTTTTTATCTGGTCAACGGGATTGCTTGGTTTATTTAGGATGCTTGAATATAGAGTATGCGATCGTACTCCCTACTAAGCTTTGACTCTTTAAAATGATGCTAAAGATTCCGCTTCCAAACTCCTTGACCGTGTTATAGGTAAGAACAAGTGCAATGAATTTCTTGTCGGACTCCTCTGCACATCCCTTAAAACCTATGAATCAGACAACTCCTACCATTATCGTCATGCACGGCGATGAGACAGGCGAAGAATTATTAGTAGAAGCTTTGCGGGTTCTGCAACCAGATGTAATTCGTCAGCCTTTGCAATTTAAAGACTACGATCTAAGTTTAGAAAACCGCCGCGTTACTAAAAATCAAGTAGTTTGGCAGGCGGCAGAAGCTGCCAAAGAGACAGGCTTAGCGCTCAAAGCGGCTACAATTACCCCAGAAATCCCCGGCGATGTGGGCAGTCCCAATGCGATTCTGCGAGAAGCACTCGATGCCACCGCGATCTTGAGAATCGGACGGCGAATTCCCAAAATCCGTCCCATCGGGGGAGTGTACGCCCCTATCGCCATCGTTCGCATGGCCGTAGATGATGCTTATGGAGCAAAAGAGTGGCGCGAAGCGACTGAAAACGGAGATGAGATTGCTTGGCGTACCTCTAAGATTACTCGTTCGACCTGTCGTGCTGTCGCTGAATTTACATTTCAATATGCCAAACGCACCAAAGCACGGGTTTTTGGCGGGCCTAAATTTACCGTCAGTGCTACCTATGAGGGAATGTTTAAGGAAGAACTCGATGCAGCATCGCAACGCTATTGTGATGTTCTCTATCAGCCTTTATTGATTGATGCAACCTTTGCGCTACTGCTACAAACCACCGGAGAATCCCTGGTTATTCCTGCCCTAAATCGCGATGGTGACTTGCTCTCGGATATGGTGCTGCAAATGTTTGGTTCGATCGCGGGTTCGGAAAGTTTGGTGCTAGGATTCGATCGCGCGACTTTTCAAGTCAAAACCGTCATGGCTGAAGCTCCCCACGGAACGGCTCCAGCGTTGTTTGGGAAGAATATTGCCAATCCAATTGCCATGATTTTAGCAGGTGCGGCGCTCTTGGGTTACTTGGGGACAGTTGGGGGCGATCGCGCCTCGCGAGCGATTTATGAATCTGTGTTTGAAGCAATTTACGAAGGAAAAGCTACTCCAGATTTAGGCGGACATTTGTCTACCAGCGATTTTACCAATGAGGTGATTAATAGAGTTGCAACCAAGTTAGAAGTTTGGTCTACTTTGGCTTGAGCCTCGCCTGTTCTTCCAACTAAACCGCTTATCTTTAAAAAGCAAATTTAGAACAGGATGCGATCGCTTTTTATTGTTATTAACGCGATCGTTTTTCCTTACCAATTTTTAAGCAAGAGGATTTGATTACTTAAGAAACAAGAAAGTCTCGCCTTGTAAAAATGGGTGCAAGTGATTCCTGACAACATTCTCTCAAAAGGCAGAAAATACAAATATGCCTTTAGAATTAGAAGCTTTAGCTAGAGACGCGCAAGCGAGACGGGCAAGCAGACGACTTTAAAAAGACCATATTTAGCAAAGTTAAGATCAATCTAAGAATAGATCGCGTTGCTTCAATAGCGCACAAGACCGATGAAATTTCCTCCGCGTCCAAAAACGCCAGCCCTGATTCAAAAATTTCAGTGGATTCTCGACCCGATAGGCTATTTAGAAGGAACGCACGAGCGCTATCCCGATATTTTTGTGGCTAAGGACATCGGTTTTGGTCAAAATGTTGTCGTAGTAAACCACCCTCAAGCGTTACAGCAAATCTTGACGAACGACCGCAAGCAATTTTCTTCTCCAGGAAAGACCAATAAACTCCTAGAACCCCTAATCGGCGATTACTCGGTGATGATGCTAGAAGGCGATCGCCACAAAAAACGCCGTCAGCTAGTTATGCCGTCTTTTCATGGCGAAAGAATGAAAGCTTACGGAGATCTTATCTGCAACTTAGCCGATCGGGTTATCGGTGAGATCCCAACAGGTCAGCCATTCCTTGCTAGGGATGCAACCCAAGCTATCTCGATGCAAGTTATTCTGCAAGCGGTTTTTGGACTATATGAGGGAAAAAGATACCAAAAACTAAAAGCTTTATTCAGTTCTGTTGGCGATATCTTTCACTCTCCAGTTAACTCGATATTTCTCTTTATACCCTTTTTGCAAAGAGATTGGGGAGCTTGGAGTCCTTGGGGGAAATTCGTGCGCCTGCGCCAACAAATCGACGATCTGCTTTATACTGAAATTGCCGAACGCCGCGCTAATCCCGATCGCGATCGCACCGATATCCTCTCTATGTTGATGTCAGCTAGGGATGAAGAGGGACGACCCCTGAGCGATAAGGAATTGCGCGATGAATTGATGACTTTGATGTTTGCAGGTCATGAAACCACCGCAACGGCAATGGCTTGGGCATTATACTGGATTCATACTATCCCTGAAGTTCGCTATAAACTTTTAGCAGAACTCGATTCTCTTGGCGACTCGAAAGACCTCATGAGTCTGGCGCGTTTGCCTTATTTAACCGCAGTTTGTCAAGAAACGCTGCGCATACATCCTGTAGCCATCTTGACCTTCCCCAGAGTAGCCACCGAACCCGTCGAATTAATGGGCTATCAAATACAACCGGGAACGACGGTGGCGGGTTGTATATACTTAACCCATCAACGCGAAGATATTTATCGCGATCGCCATCAGTTTAAACCGGAGCGTTTTTTAGAAAAGCAATTCTCTCCTTATGAGTTTATCCCTTTTGGCGGTGGCGCTCGTCGTTGTATCGGCGAAGCATTGGCGATGTTTGAGATGAAACTCGCGATCGCGACGATAATGTCGCGCTATCAACTAGAACTCGTCGATCGGCGACCGGAAAAACCCCAACGGCGAGGCGTAACTCTAGCACCCGATCGCGGCGTTAGAATGACCAAACTCAGTCGTCAATCCCAAGTTGCAAGTCCCCAGTCGCAAGTCGCAATCATACATTAGGTGCGATCGTGTCTTCCTACCAAACTTTAGGCAAGGAGATTTGATTACTTAAGAAACAAAAAAGTCTCGCCTTGTAGATATGGGTGCAAGTGATTCTTAACAACATAAGGCACAGCACGAGAAAGCCACTCGTATTCCTGCGGGTTAGTGCTGTGAAAAGCAAAGTTCTCCACGGTTGCCCCGACGAAGAATGCTTCAACGATGTTTTGATAATCTGCTGGTAGTGCCCGAACGCTTGTATAACCCTCGAAAAAGTTCAAACGCAGCGACGCATCAATGTCTCCAACCGATTCGCCGATATCGTAAAGATAAAAACCAAAGCCGCAACGCGAAAAATCAATCGGGCGCACTTCTTCGCCGTAGAGAACGTAGTTTCCTTGGTGAAGGTCGGCGTGAATTATGCCCCAAGTGTCGCGCGTCTTTTGAAGATTAGGGATAAACTCTTGGACTTGCGTAGAAGCTTTTTGAAACACTTGATAATCGTCTTTTGAGATCGTTCCATTTTGTACCAACACGCCAAGTTGAGATGTTGCAGATTTAAGCTGTTCCACGTCGTGGGTGGGACGAGAAAAGCCAGATGGTAAAGACCAACAGCTTGAATGTTGGTGAAGTTGTGCCATCAACTTACCAAGTTGGCGGATTTGCTGTGCGGTGGGTTCGCCCTCAAGATGTTCGCCTTCTACCCAGCGCAGCAACGAACATGATATGAAAGTCCCCAAATCCTCGCTAGCAAAGCTTGTTACCCATTTGCCAGAACAATTCTGCACGGGTTGGGGCACGGCTAATTCAGTGTCGCGAGCGATCGCACTCAGCCATAACAACTCGGACTCAATGACTGACGATTTTCTCCAAACATCATGCGAACCATCGCTAGCAGACTCGATTCCAACATGAAAGCGAAGCAAAAACTTATTTCCTGTTGGTGTCTCGACTCGAAATGTAGTGTTTTGGCTTTGTCCTAAGAAGGTTAGTCGAGCATTAGGCACGTCGTAATACGTCAGGGCAGATCGAGCAATTTCTGCATTCATACTATGTCTATAATTGTTTGCAATCTTCTGCTGCGATTGAGTAATGCGTGGTCGCACTTGTGTGGTTTGATTCCCATCATAGACGATATTATTGAGCCACTATGCAGTTTCACTCAAAAATCTAAGTAACGAGCGCGAATAAGTACGATCTAATAGCGCGATCGCCCATTCCAGACCGAATGCTTAAGTTATATGGTTGTATAGTATGCGATCGCGTTTTATAGT
>JALOOL010000032.1 GCA_025454425.1 Hydrococcus sp. Prado102
TCGGTCTAGCTAACAAAATTTAGACCGATCTTTTTTTATCATAATTTGCCTCAAATCCCTACTCGGCTTGCTTTCAACTAGTTCGTCACCCCGTCAGGCGCTTTCGCCTTCTTATTCCCCGACTGGCTACAGATCCAGATTATGCTCGCAGGCTCCAAGAATTAATCGAATCTATAAATTTTGTCACCGAAGTGAGAATTAATTCTTGGGCACAGTCACTAGTAGTTAGCTACAAAACTCGTCTCTCAACCGAAGTCGTGCAGAAACAGTTGGTCAACGCTATTGAGAAAGCAGACTCATCAGCGTCTCCCCCATCGAGGGAAGTAACCCCGAAATCCTCTCCTTCTGTGTCAGAATCCGCGATGAATCGAGATGAATTCGGTAAGCTTTCAAAAGCTGCCGTAGAGGAAAAAGAACCTCCAAGCATTTCCCAACAAAACCCTCTCGTTGAAGATCCTTGGGATTCAGAACAGTTATCAGTGACCAGTGACCAGTGACCAGCTTAATGAAAGTCGGAAGTAAAAAGACTTGGAAGACTTGGGGGAATATCTACTACTTTCCTCCTTTCCTCCTGAACTTTGGATCTCGGTTGAATTTTGAACTCTAATCGCTGGTCGCTAAAAAAGTCCCCTTGTCTCTAGTTGAAAGTACGATTTCTAACCTAAGACTTTTTATGCGATTATCGCCGCAGCAAACTGCTAAGGATGGAAGTAAAATGCCGTACCAACAACAGCATAAGCCATCAGTAATAAAGCTCCTTCTAACCAGTTCGATTTGCCATCCGTGCTAATAGAGTTAGCAATAACAACTGCGATCGCGACTGCTAGAACCTCAAAAGGATTAAAATCTAAATTCATGGGTTTTCCGATCGCCTGTCCGACTAAAACTAAGACAGGAGCGACAAACATGGCGATTTGCAAGCTCGATCCCATTGCTACGGCTACGGCAAGATCCATTTTATCCTTGACGGCAAAAGTGGCAGCCGTGATATATTCCACTGCACCGCCAAAGATAGGAATGAGAATTACGCCTGTAAACAACTCGGTCAATCCCACCGTTGCGATCGCTTTTTCTAGACTCGATACCAAAATTTCGGAGACAAATACTAAAACGACAGTACAGACTGCTAAAACCGCAACTGACTTCCATAAATTGGCTTGGTGCGGGTCAGTTATAACTCCTTCTTTCTCGGCTATATCCACTTCAGTTTCTTGTAACTCGTAGATATAGCTGTGAGTTCGCATGGAAAATAGAAGGGTCAAGCCATAAAATGTCACTAACAGCAACGATGCTACGATGGAAAAGCGATCTAGTGTTTCTGGTTGCAGACCGGGAGACGTAAATTGAATGGCGGTAGGAGTAAGCAAAACTACTAAGGCAAGATTTAGCGAAGAGGCATTAATACGGGCAACGGTTGGCTGAAAACTTTGCTCTTTAAACCGCAGTCCTCCCAGCAGGATTGCTGCTCCCAAAGCCAAGAGTAAATTGGCTACCAAAGTCCCCGTAATGCTAGCCTGGACGACCTCTACTAAGCCAGAGCGCAAAGCCACGATCGCAATAATTAGTTCTGTCGCGTTACCAAATGTGGCGTTGAGAAGCCCCCCCAAGGACGGGCCAATTACTTCGGCGATTGCCTCGGTTGAGTCGGCGATCGAGGCAGCCAGCGGAATAATTGCTAGTCCAGACGCGATAAAAACTAAAATTGGGTCTAAGTTTAGCCACTCAGCCCCAAATGCAATTGGTACAAAGACCAACATCCCCAATAATATTATCTTTTTGGGACTCATGCTCGCGCTCCTAATTGTAAACGATCGCCAATTTTTCCTAAATTCAAGATTTAGAAGGAGAATTTGCGACGGAATTTATACATATTAATTTTACGCGAGTTTGGAATAAGCTCAAACTCTAATTCTATCGTTGGCTGAGAAAACTACGATTTCGTCAAAATTAATGACTCAATTGTTTTAACCCGAACTCAGGTTAATTTACCTTTTCTGTCGAGTTCAACGAGCGATGTCAATCATCATCGTCGTCATCGTCATCATCGTCATCATCATCGCGCTTGCGACTTTTATATTTACGGTCATCGTCGTCATCGTCATCGTCGTCATCATCGCGCTTGCGCTTTTTATACTTACGGTCATCGTCGTCATCATCGTCATCATCGCGCTTGCGCTTTTTATAACTGCGCTCCTCATCATCATCTCGACGCTGTTCTTGGGAAAAACCAGGTATGTTTTTGAAAAAATCGCCTATTTCCATAATTTTCTACCTTTTCATGTAGTTTTTAAAGGCTTAGCGTACTAGAATATTTAACCTAATGTTTGGGTAGATAATAATGTCTATAAGCTAAAATTAGCTTTTTGATTCTCAAATAATTGCAACAAAAGTTTTCCGTTTGCTTTGAGAGTGACTTATCATATTGTTGAAAGCAGCAGTCGAAATTTCTTTGATAATTAAAAACGATGCTTTATCAGGTCGTTCACTCTACATTAGGACGCTATCGGATTTGCATACCCAAAATAGCTAGCGATTCAGAATTTGCTAGCAAGCTCAAGAACCTTATTGAGTCATTTGCGTTTGTAACAGAGGTTCGTCTTAATGCAGCAGCTAGTTCGTTGATTGTTAACTACAAAGCCAGAGCGATTTCCGAGACGATCGCTCTAGAAAAGTTTGTAGGCTGTATTTACCAGGCGGATGAGGCTGAAATGCCTCTAGAAGAGACACAAACCGAAGAAGCCGACCTCCAACTCGAATACAATCAATGGCAGGATTTAGGTTTGCCCGTTCTCAGCCTCAGTTTATCCGTGCTAGCGGCTCCTTTAGAACTTCCCGCGTTCATTGTTATGTTAGCGATCGCGGGAGCAGCGATGCCTTGGTTGAACCGAGCAACTGACAGTCTCTGGAACCAGCGTCAACCCAGTACAGATCTCATGGACTGGGTGTGGATGGCTACACAAACGCTCCGAGGACAATATGCGGCTCCAGCGCTGAAAACAGTTATGGTGGAGACGCGCCGAACTCTGCGGGGCAATACCACCAAAGAGCGAGAACAGCAAGCTTTGAACTTGTTGAACGATCTAAACCAATCAGTTTGGGTAGAACGTGACGGACAAGCGCAGTTTATTCCCTCTCAAGAAGTTTGTACGGGCGATCGCGTTATCTTTAAAGCGGGCGATCGCATTTTGGTGGATGGAGAAATTCTCGAAGGAGTTGCAGAGATCGATTTGCAACCTTTGATAGGAGAGACAATGCCAGTCATCTGCACCCAAGGAGAGGAAGTATATGCCTCGACAATCTTATTAAAGGGTCAGATTTGGGTCTTAGTCAAGCGTATTGGAGCAAATACCAGAGTTGGTCTGGCAGCAAGTCTGACTCAGTTGGCTCCCGTCCACGATACTCAAATCGGAGCGCGTCAGGCAGAGTTTGCTAGAAATGCGGTGATACCAACTCTGGCGTTTGGCGGTGCGGTTTTTGCCCTAACTGGAAATATTGGGGCTGCTATTTCACCGTATCAATTGGATTTTGGCAGCGGTATTCCCATCTCTGTATCAACAACTGTTTTACAGGCGCTGACCTACGCCGCTCGTCATGGAATTTATATTCGCAGCGGTCGAGTCCTAGAACTGTTAGCAGAGGTCGATACGGTCGTTTTCGAGCATATCCATCCGCTCGACCCAGCTAATGATGAATGTGTAGCAACGATCGCGTCTCTCAATCGCCAAAATATTAATACTTATTTAATCGACAGCGCCTCTCAATCGACTACTCTCGAACTAGCTCGGCGTTTGGGAATCCCTCCCGATCGAACCCATGCAGAAGCCGCTACTGCTCAAAAAAGTCATTTGGTTCGCGGACTGCGCCATCAAGGTAACACTGTCGCGTTTGTTACCTCACAAGCAGAAGAAACCGAGCTTGTTCGTGCCGATATCTCCATCGTATTTGCCAATAGCAACGACCCAGACGAAACAGCCGATGTCGTTATTCTAAACGACGATATTCGGAGTATCACCCACGCGATCGCGATCGCCAAGCGAGCCATAGACTCGATCTATGAGAATACAGCGATTATCGTCATTCCTAACCTACTGATGCAAATCGGCGGCGGCATGATTTTAGGATTAAATCCAGTTTCTAACGTAATTGTGAACAACGGCACGGCGATCGTTGCAGAATTTTTGAACAGTCCGCGTCCGCTGTTTGAAACGGGCGATTTGCCGCTTCTTGGCAATCGACCCAAGAATCTCAACGAAAAGCCAACTGCATCTTTACCCGCAGCCAATAATTCTCTTATGCCGTTTGGCGCGATCGATAAGCACTTAGAAAAAGAGCCAGCCAATTATACAGCTAAATCTTGGCTAAAACAAAGCGATTTAGCTAAGCGCTTGGGCGTTGCTTCCCAGCTTCTCACCCGCTATCGGATTAAGCCAAATTTTTCGGCATGGACTCAAGCAAAAGATCCAGATGGAATAGCTTGGAGTTACGATTTAACATCTCGATGCTATCGACACTCGCTGCCATAAAGTTTGACTTGATTGCCTTGTACGTCCTGGCTGGTACACCATACTCCCGATGCTTTCCACATTTTATATTGATGGATTGAGAAGTCACCCAGGGCGATCGATATGAGTAATGCAAAAGGGCCTAAGCCTAGGATAAAGGCTGTTTGACGGACGTTAAAAAAATCTGAGCCATTGGACACGATCTTATACCTCAACTGATAACAAAAACTTTTGGTACTCTCGCCGAATAGAATTTGGGAGATGCTTGCTTATTCGATAAGTCTGAATCCAAAATACAGACGCGAGCGATTTCAAGCGATTTCATCTGTACGAGTTTTTGATTTAGCTCTGAATCATCTCAAATCCTAAATAAAAGTGACTGATGAGCATTTAAAGAAAAGATAAGGGAGGCTTTTTCAGCGACCGGCGATCGGTTGCCTGTTCCCTTTAACAATCCCCACTCACCAGTCACCAATGCAAGCAAGACACGCGCGGAGAAATTAGCCCTATGTACGCTTGAAGGGATACTTGCATTACATAATTTTGGATAATTAAACGGATTTGAGATTGAGGTAAATCTCCCCTCTCATTTCTTGAAATTGCTGAGACATGATAACTCAGGTTTCTCTCCATGAGTAACTAGCATAGATTGAGGGGAGAAATTAAATATCTATAATTTTTGTTCGCTAATGCCCTTGATCTTTCTGGTTGGTAAAGCTTTTGCTTTCCAACCAGAAGTTTGAGCGTTAGACAAGCGATTGCGCTACTATACAGCGCGATCGCGAATTACCTACACTATACGTAACCTACAGTGTAGGCTTTCGATTTCAACCGCAACTATCCAACTGTAACTTCGCGGGGAGCAACTTCAGCCGAGCCATTCTTGGAAGATTTGCGATCGGCTTTTGCTTCAGCCACTAAATCTTGGAATGATTCACTGGTTTCAGCGACGCTCGATTGCACCTTATCAAAAGCTTCAAAAGCCCAAATAAGACCAGTCTTAGCTGCGTTTCGGGAAGTTTCTGTTAGCTGATTGCCTGTCATCGAATCGATCGCACCTACTGCGGGGGCAAGAAGCAACGCACCAACACCAATTGCTGCGGCAGTCATCGGTTCGAGACCTAGCAATAACGCCTCAAGTTCAAACATAGAGATTTAACCTCCAAAATAAAAACAAATATCTTTTTCCAACCTTCAAAGCCTTGCTTTATTTGTATCCATTCAGATAACTTATTGCCCAGACGCGAATTAACATCACTCCACAAGCATTATGAAAAAAGTTAGCTTCTAACTTTCGAGCGCTATATGCGTGCAGTTACGTCATGAACAATTAGTTAGAACAAACAATAACAAGAATAAAAAATTGGAAATCTTCGAGCCTTAACCAAACTTTGTTGATTTTTGCACAATATTGTCTGGATATATGCTCATGATATCAGGAACGCCAAAAGGAACTAATGCCTTTAACATATCTTCAAATCTATAAATATAAGTAAATATTTATTTTAAGAAAAATGAAGCTTGCAAAAGCGAGAACTCAGATATAATTTAGCTAAAGCTAAATAGTGCAACTAATTCTTTTAAAACTCTCCAACAGATTTTGACTAAAATCCCGTTTTCAAACCCTTAAGGTCAACAGACAAAAGATCTTAGTTAGGGCTGTAAACGAGCGACTAAAATACGCGCGTACAGACAAGACATCAGAATCAATCTACTGACGAATCTGTTTATTGCCTTTGTTTCTGCTTTGGGAACGTTTCTTTCAATTTCAGTCGGCACTGTCATCGGCAATTATTTACCTGCCGACGTCGCCAATGTTCTCGGCAGTGGGGTTTTAGTAGCAATCGGAGTTTGGGGGATTCACGCCACTTTTAAACAAGAACGCAAGAAAAAGAAAAGACAAGACAAGCTCGCCTTCGACAAGAAATGCAGCTTCCCATTGCAGCAGGAATCTATTCCGATTCAACGACAGCGATGAATTCAGAAATGCACGAGGAATTTTCTAAGGAAATGATTCGCGAATTTTCCTATGAAACTTTTCAGGTTCGCTCATGCTTATCATAGGCATATATGAATACTTTGTTGTTTAAAAGCGTCTCGTCTTATTCGCCACACAGATGATTGCAATGATGGCGCGGAGGTAGCAAATCGAGTACGTTGTTAAAACTGCTGAAATAGTCTTTTAAAGCTCTAGCAGAAGCACCCGTAAATTCCAGCCATTCGTATTGATAAGAACTGTTTGGAGTAGTTTCTAAGGGAGAGAAAGTGACTGCGGGAATAGCAATTAGCAGCGAAACGCTTTCTTCTCCTGCTTGGTTTCGACCTTCCAAACGAACGGCAGCAACAAAGTTGGTATTGACAATAATATTATCGAGTTTGATGAATGCCATAGAGTTAAAAGACCTATGATGAATAATAGATATAGACAAAAACCAGGGCAATTTATAGATAAGGTTTTAAGTTGCCTAAAAATTGCTAAAGGCTCGTAGAAAACACTAAGGAGAGATAAAATAGCTCTCTTTGCGTGTTGTAGCGAGCCAGATTTAAAAGCGATCGCGAGATTAGGAAACTCAATTTTGCCTATTTAAATTCATAATTATTTATAAGTTTGTTTTTTAATGATTAAAGAAATTATAAACAAGCAAATCTAAAATATGGGCAAATTAGAATTCAATAATTCCTAACATTGTTCTAACAAAAACTAATGAGACTTTAAAATGTTAATCCAAAAAAGCATAGATTTTATTCTATACCCTTTACAGAATCAACTTCCTAACTGTTAGGGCGATCGCGTACAGAATTTTTCGGGTTAGAAATTAACGCGATCGCGCCCTGCAAAAATCCTTCGCGGGGAACAAAATTAAAAAAACATTAAAGCTTATCATGTATATCGACTTCAGCTATGTAATTTTACTGAGACTCAACAACCAAGCGCTCGGTAAAATTACGGAAGCTTGTCATAACCACTAACTTAACCTACGTAATTTCACTGAATTTGAATAGCAATGACTTATGTCTTTTCAACAAGTCGCGATCCACTGCTGCCAACGGCGGATGGCGTGGGTTACTCGTTCTGGATCGTCATCCCCAATAAAGCAAATCCGATCTAATCGCTCGCAGACGATCGGGATTTCACCATGTCCTAAAGAAGGCGAAATCACAAAATTGCCAGGATTGCTGTAATGGTTTACAAGATAAGCAACAATTCCCTCAATTCCCTCAAAGTTAATTGAATGGTTAGGTTTGAGAAGATCTTTATGAGAACAAATCGCTATATATGTCCCTCCTACGACAAACTCGTATCTAAAGGGCATTTGGCAGCGGCGGCAAAAGTCATGAATATATCCTTCAGAGCGCAGCACCGCTACAATCCGTGCTTCATCTATTAAATAATCGTGTTTCCAAGGGATATTAGGAAGCACGATCGCCAAAGCCGCATGGGATGGCAATTTTTCCCGAAAATCTTTTTCTACAGTATCGCCGCAATAGACCAGATGCCGATTTAGCAGCCATTCGCTACCTACTTTTACCTCAAACTGCTCTACTTTAGCAACTAACTGCTCTTGCGATGAAGAAATCGCTTGACGCTTAAGTTGTTTGGCTGTCTGTTTTGCCTGCTTTTCTGCACTAAGACTCTCAAAGGCAGCCAACTGAAGTTTTGTTTGTTTTGCTCTAGCTTGTGCGGCAAGTTTTGTCTGTTTTTCTGCTTCAGCAAGCTTTTGATTGTTTCTAGCTTCTTGAGCCGCCTGTTCTGCTTGTTCTGCTTCCTCTCGCTCCTGACTGCCTGCCCTAGCAATTTTGAGCAGTGCCGAGGTGCTTTTCGCAATGGGCGTTCCTTCTAGCTTTTTTTTAACTTCTGGAACGATATTGTTAGCAATTTGCTTGCCATACTGAAAGGTACGCTCGGTACAGCCAACTTCTTTGGCAAGTTCCAAGGTTGTTTTCGGAGGTGGCGAAATCGTTTCACCCCCCTGCTGGCTATATTGATTGTCTCCAGACTTAGCTCTTTGTCCGAGTCGTTCTAAAATTCGATCCCGCTCCAGCCAAAGTTCTGACCGTTCTAAAGGCTGTAATTCGTTGCGAATTAAGTTTTCATCTATTTCGGCAAGGCGAGCGCGGTCTTGGTTTTTATAGGAAACGATATTGCACGCAATCTGCTCGTAACCTAGCAATTTACAAGCGGTAAGACGGTGCAGTCCGGCAATTAAATTATTGTTTTTATCTAGAGTAATTGGATTGATTAGTCCATTGGCGCTAATAGACTGCATCAACTCTTCAACTTTGGTGTTGTCGAGAGAGCGCCTGTTAGAGTTATAGTTAACCGAATCGATGTTAACAGTTGCCATGTTATTTTTCTTTACCTACTTAAATCCGAGAAAGTTGGCTAGGGCAGCGTTACTACAGCTAAACACGTTCTAATTGACTTAAGTTGAGAATCCTTGATATTTTCTTAATCTTTTTTCAATAGTTTCAAGGTATCGTTTTTAGTCTGACGCTCGAAGGCTGAGGCTTTTATCCGTTAAGCAAAGGATGCTTTTTTAGTTGTTTGTTTTATGTCATCATATAGGTTAAATTTGGAGATTTTGAATCAACATCTCGCTTGGGGCATATCTTTTAAATTTTGATTTATATTCATTGATAGCCTGTCGAGCTATAAAAAAATATAAAGTGTTTAAAAAGTTTTTTTGAAAGTTAAATGAGTTTTTGATGTAAAAACACTCGAACTTGAGTTCTAAAATATTTATAGGAACTCTCGTTCTCTTATTTTAGCTCAGATATCCGCTGGTGATTGTGCGGATGCTTACCTCGATCTTTCTACATACGTTACTTAGTAAATACCTCGCGCTCATTAGTATATTTTTTTTGACCTGCATTTAAAGATAGATCGGACACTTGTACCTTAACGAACTCAATCTTATTTTCTATATTATCCGATTTCTTACCTGATGTAACGTTATATTACAATTATTATCGAACTAGTTAATAATTGTTCTTAAGGTGGATGAAAACTTGAAATACGGTTGTCAAAATGAAGGCAACCTTCAGATTTGAAAATCATGAAAATTTTGAAGGCAAAAATTTATGAAAGCGATCGCCCAAACGGAAACGTCAACCAGCAACCAAATAGACTCGCCTAAAACGAGCGAGTATCAAGTCATTCATGCAACTGAGGGGCGTTTGAGAATTCGCATTCCCCGACTATCTAGCGATCCAGAATATGCTAGCAAGCTCAACTGGTTGCTGGAGGATTTAGATTTCGTGGTCAGCGTTCGCATTAACCCCCTAGCTGGTTCGTTAATTATCCACTACGAAACCAGCACAATATCCAGTGCATCGGCGTGGAAAAGCGTCTTAGATGCGATCGCTCAAGCCAATACGATAGATGAGATGCCCCTTGGTCTTGTCCCCACTAAAACAGAAGATCGACTGGGAATCGATTGGATAGAACGGCTAGGGATGCCTGTCTTCAGTTTAGGGCTAGCTTTGATAGCCGAGCAAATCTTAGCGATTCCAGCCCTAGTAGTTGGTGGAGTAGTAGCTGTTGCAGCACTTCCGTTTATCAATCGTACCATCGATTTAATGGTCGCAGAACGCCGTCTCGATGCAGATCTGCTCGATGCCCTTTGGATTGGTATTTATACGCTCAAGGGCGACTTTGTAGGCCCGGCACTGACAGTCAGCTTGATGGAAACAGGAGACGCATTACGCGATACAACTGCCCGCACCAACGAGCGACAAATGCTGGATTTGATGCACGGAGTAGACAAGTTTGCCTGGGTAGAACGAGATGGACAAGAGCAACGAGTTCCGCTAAGCGAGGTCAACAAAGGCGATCGCGTCGTCGTTCATCCCGGCGAAGTCATTCCCGTTAGCGGACGGGTGTTGCGAGGAACGGCTTTGATTGACGAACATAAACTAACAGGAGAATCTAAGTTAGTATCTCGCTCAGAGGGTCAGGTCGTCCATGCTGCGACGGTAGTCCTAGAAGGCAAAATTACGATTTTGACCAAACGGGTAGGACAAAACACGCGTTTAGGACTGGCAGTTCAGTTGATGCAAGCGGCTCCAATCCATGACACGCGAGTAGAAGATTATGCCTCGAAGCTAGCTAACGCCGCTGTTATGCCTACCCTATTGCTGAGTGCTTTAGTGTTTGCCGTAACGCGAGATCCATCGCGATCGCTTGCCCCACTTCACCTCGACTTTGGTCACGCGCTTCGCATCGCCATCCCAACGACCGTTCTTTCAGCATTGACCTACGCCGCCCGTCATGGGGTTTACATCCGTAGCGGTCGCGCCCTAGAGCTTCTCGCTCGAATCGATACAATTGTCTTTGACAAAACCGGAACGCTAACTCAAGGAAATGCGGCAGTAGTTGCCATCCAAACAACCGATCGAACGATTTCCCCTAAAGAAGTCCTGGCACTTGCTGCGGCTGCCGAACAGGGCAATAGCCACCCAGTCGCTAGCGCGATTATTCGTCATGCGACCGATATGGGAATTACGATTCCCGCAGCGACAACCTGGGACTACAAAATTGGCTTAGGGGTTGTAGCGGTGGTTCGAGACGAACGAATTTTGGTAGGTAGCGATCGCCTTCTAGAACAAGAGGGGATTAGTCTAAAGTCCATTCACCAACAATATCCAGACCTGCAAACCAATCTTTATTCCTCGGTCTACGTCGCTAAAGAAGGGGAATTATTAGGAGTGATTTTATATAGCGATCCGTTGCGATCGGAATGTCCTCGCACGCTAGGAGCGCTGCGGTGTCGGGGCATGGAAACCTACATCTTGACGGGAGACAATAAACGAGTGGCAAATCACGTTGCCGAGCAGCTAGGAATTGACCTGGATCGTACCTACGCCGAAGTATTCCCAGATAAAAAAGTCGAAACGATTCGCGAGTTGAAAGAGCAAGGCAAAACGGTTGCTTTTGTCGGCGAAGGAATTAATGACGTGGCGGCTCTCGCTCATGCCGATGTTTCTATCTCCTTTGCTATTGGTAGCGATCTAGCACGGGAAGCAGCAGATGTTGTGCTTTTGGATAACGATTTGCGAGGAATTCCCCACGCTATCGAAATCGCTCGGCGGGCTATGGACATTATTTACCAAAATACGGCGATCGCGACGATTCCTAATATCAGCGTCGTGCTAGCAGGAATTCTTTTCCCACTCAATCCCGTTTTGACCGTACTGATCGGCAATGGCTCGGCGTTGCTCTCGGAGTTAAACAGCTTCCGTCCTCTGTTCGATCCTGGAACCGATCTCAACCAGTACGCGATCGAGGAACTAGATCTCTCTCCTAGCGACAAGAGTGGGGAGCAAACCGAAAATCTCACCGAACTCGAATTGAATCAAAATTTACCCGCAATTAAACTGGCTTAAACTAGCAAAATCTCGAATTTTTAATAAAATATCCAAAATCTAGACTTAAAAATGCGATTTAAGAAATCCTTCGTCTGAAGACGGAGGATTTTAAATATTTTTGCTATAATTATTTTGGCAGAGCTATCTACCAAAATATCAGGGAAAGCATTAATAATTAAATAGCGAGATTGAGTCAAAAAGCCGATTGAGTAGGTGAAAAAAGAATGTAATGCCTCGATGTCCTGTTTGCCAAAATCGTTACGTTCTGGGCAAAGACAAGCACTGCCCTAATTGTGATTGGGATTTTCAATCCTATCCATTTTTCATCGGAATGATTCCAGAGGTCGCCCAAAAAGAAAATACTCGATTGGCATGGGCAGTCAAGCTTTGGTCGGCTTTTAAATCCAATCAAGAACAACTAAAAGAGGCGAACAAAACTAAGCTTGAATTTCAGTCAGAACTCGAACAAAATTATCAACAGCAAAGCTTGCTGGGCCAAGCGTCCCGCCAACAGGAAGCTAGGCTGGCGCAATTACAAGAACAGCTAAATCGCGATCGCAGCGATCTAGCTCAACTACGAGCAGAAATCGAGCGGCTTAAGCAAAACAAAACTATCTCAGACGTTACATCATCTCCTCCAAAAGTTCAGATTCCTCAAACAAAGCCTGCGCTCGCGCCGACCGAGTTGCCATCTGAGCCAGTTGGCATACAGGAATTAAACTTTCAGGTGGCGATCGTCGAGCCTCAAGAACGACCCGTAAGCCACGAAACAGCTACTGCTCGTTACTTTAGCGAAGATCTGGGAAACGGTGTATTTCTTAACCTCGTTTGCCTTCCAGGAGGAACCTTATTAATGGGTTCTCCCGAAAATGAAGCTGGTCGAGAAAGTCATGAAGACCCCCAGCACTCGGTTGAGATTCAACCGTTTGCCTTAAGCCAATTTCCGATAACTCAAGCTCAGTGGCAGGCGATCGCTCATCTACCGCAAATCGATCGCCCTCTAAACCCCGATCCCTCTAACTTCAAAGCTCCCAATCTACCAGTAGAACAAGTTTCTTGGTACGATGCCGTTGAATTTTGTGCTAGACTTGCTCGATTGACCAAACGAGACTATCGGCTGCCTAGCGAAGCCGAATGGGAATATGCCTGTCGCGCCGGAACAACAACGCCTTTCCACTTTGGCGAAACCATTAGCTCCGATCTGGCTAATTACGATGGTAGCTACACCTACAGTTTTGAAGCCGAAGGACAGTATCGACAACAAACCACTCCTGTCGGTAGCTTTGGAGTAGCCAATGCTTTTGGCTTATACGATATGCACGGCAATGTCTGGGAGTGGTGTGCCGATTCTTGGCATGAAGATTATCGGGACGCTCCTAGTGATGGTAGCATCTGGCAATCGGATAGCTCCGATAGTCGCCGCGTTCTGCGGGGAGGTTCGTGGTACTGTCTTCCCAACCTCTGTCGTTCCGCACAGCGACACTGGGAGCAAGCAGACTACGGAGGCAGCGGCACGAGTTTTCGAGTCGCTTGTTCGGTGCCTACTTCCTTCAAAAAATAAAATTTTTTAAACGATTAAATATTAATTTGTGTTATAAAGTTGATAAGGTAAATTGGTAATATTCGCCTAAATCGTTGTAATAATTTTTCTAGAGTTCGCTTATATCGGTAAAGCGCGATCGCGCTTTGTGTAAGTCCAGTTAATCTTAATTTAGGCAATTTTCTCCCGCGTAACTGGGCAATGAATAGCTCGACAGTTATTGCAGCTTTTGCGGTAATGTAGCTGGGGCTATGAGAAGTTTTTTGACCTTTTGACCTTTTGACCATTTAACAATAGATAAAGAGAGGATAAACGTGTCGCAACAAGTCAAACAATTTCACTATCAGATCCTCCAAAATTCTTCTTTAAAAGAGCGATTGCGAGCAGCAACCGATCGCGCTAGCTTGGTTGAACTGACAGTGCAGTTGGGAATTGAGATGGGATATAACTTCACCCATCAAGAAGTAGAGATCTATATCAACCAAAACAGGCTGTTGTTGATGATGCAATTTGCATAAACGACTCCCCTTTTACAGCGAGCAGCGACCAGTTATCAGTTACCAGTAAAGTCCTTTGGTAACTGGTCACTGATTTTAGTGGAGGTGGTTTTGTCCTCTCATAACAATACTTCAGCCACCGTTCCCAATCGCTGCGTCTGGTAATAAGATTTTTACAAATTAAACTCAGTAAAATTACGTAAGTAGAGAGATCGGTGAAATTACGTAGATAAAGTCGATTGACCTGAAAAAGTCTAGTAATTTTACTGATGACTTTATGAAGTTTATTTTTTTTAATTAATTCAGAAGTTCTCTAAATTTAAAGGAAAAATAATCTAAAAAAGTATTAAAATATACATTCTTTGGGGCAAAAACAGTAATGTAAATTAGCAAAATTTTAGAGATTAAAAAATTTTTATTTTTTTTTAATTTTTAGGTTGCAACAATTCACAAGTGTGATATTCTAATGGTAATCATCAAGAAAAGTCTAGGTTTAACTGAGATACAAAATACCTCTCTAAACCCCTAAGATCTAAACTGAGCAATAGTCCTAGGGATATAGAATCCAGTTAAGGAATCTGTTGAATTGAGAATGAATCGAAACCTTTGGATACGAAAGTTGAAGTTGCGTATAATTTTGTAACTTATATTTGTGTTTGTTTTGTTAACAAATCCCTTTCATTATCTGGGGTTTTAATGTAGACTCAAGACAAGAATGGAGCCATAAAGTTTAAGACTGTATCCTCCAAACCAATACTTAACTGCTTACAAATTATCTGCAAAGAATTCGCTCTGGCTGACTGCCGGAATGTTGCAGTCATCGATTTTAGCCTGGTCTTCTAGCCAGTAAGCTCGGCTGTCACCTTGACGGTAAAAGCTTGTTGTCTAAATTCTGTAGAGCGAGAACTTAAGTAAGATTAGTCGGTCGAACCAATCAGTGCTTGACGAAGAAAACAAGTTCTGAACGATCTACTACGTAAAAATTTTGACAGTTGGGAGGTTACTATCAACAATCTGCATTCTCCTGTCACCAGGCTTCTCAAACTCTATGTGCGATCGGGGATCGCTAGGATTTCAATCTAACGACAGCCCTGCCACTAATGCAATTTACCATTGACAATTTAACGCAAGCTAGGAGATCTCTATGTCAGTTACAAATCTTGCTGAAACAATAGCTGAAACTAATGTTGAGGCTCGCTCCTTCAGCTATGTTGAAACCATCTATTACAAGGTGGTACATTGGATACCTGGGCGCTTTCGTATCCAGATCCCTTTGCTAGCTGAGGATGAGGAGTATGCAGCCCAACTTCAATACGTCCTTGACGATTTAGATTTTGTTACCGAAGTTAATGTTAACCCAGCGGCTCGATCGCTAATTATCAATTACGATAGCGAATCGACAGCAGTTGCCATAGCTACCGTTGAAGATAAGTTATTTTCTGCTATTCAACGGGCTGTTGATGCTGAGATTCCGACAGGCTGGAGTAGCAGCAAAGGCGAGAAAAAAGCCGAAAATGAAATCGATTTTATGGAGCGTTTAGGCTTCCCGCTCGCGGGTTTGGTGATGAGCGTAGCGGCGATGGCTGGAGCGCCCATTCCTCCGCTACTAATTGGGGCAACCATTATTCTTGGCGCGATTCCAGTTTACCAACGTGCATGGGAAGCAATTGAAAAAGAACGCCAGTTGACGATTGACTTCCTCGATGGTTTGGCACTCACCTTGCACACGGCTCAAGGACACTTCTTTGCTCCCGCGTTTATGTTGGGTTTGGTAGAAGGTGGCGAAGCGATACGGGATATGACGGCTCGCGGTAGCGAACGAGCTTCTCTCGATTTGTTGGGTTGCTTAAATAAGACTGCCTTTGTCATCCGCGACGGACAAGTCGTAGAAATTCCCACGCCAGATGTAGTACCGGGCGACCATGTTATCGTTTATCCCGGCGACCAAATTCCTGTAGACGGAGCAGTGCTAGAAGGAACGGGAATTATCGACCAGTGCAAACTAACGGGAGAATCTGTTCCAGTTACGCGGCGAGAAGGCGAAGAAGTTTTTGCTTCGACCTTATTAGTAGATGGAACGCTAACTATCTTAGCCGAACGCACTGGCAACAATACCCGTGCTGGCGTAATCGTTAACCTGATGCAAGCCGCTCCAGTACACGATACCCGCGTTGAGAACTACGCCGCACAAGTAGCTAATCAGTTCGTACTCCCAACCCTGTTAATCGGTGGCGGTGTCGGATTAGTTTCGGGCAACCTCAACCGCGCGATCGCCCTATTAACCCTGGACTTCGGTACGGGGATTCGGGTTTCGGTTCCTACCACGATCTTATCTGCTCTCACCTATGCCGCTCGTAATGGCGTACTCATCCGTAGCGGTCGTGCGATCGAGATTCTCGCCACCATCGACACCATTGTCTGCGACAAGACCGGAACGCTAACCATCGGTCATGCTGGTGTCAACGACATCGATGTCATGGACGACCGCTTTACCAAGAATGAAGTACTCTGTTATGCAGCAACAGCAGAACAAGGATTAACTCACCCAATTGCAGAAGCGATCGTTCACGAATCCAAAGACCGACAAATCGCCCTCAAAGAAACCGAAGACTGGGAGTACAAAGTCGGACTCGGTGCGGTTGCCAAGATTGATGGAATGCAGATTATGGTCGGCAGCCCTCGCTTTATGAAGCAGGAAAACATCGATCTCGAAGAATACGATATCCGCTATCCCGATGCTAAATCAGGCGGACAATCCCTAGTTTATGTTGCAGGCGACGGCAAGCTTTTGGGAGTCATCCGTTACAGCGACCCACCGCGCCCAGAAAGCAAAGAAGTCATCGCACAACTGAAGCGTATGGGCATCTCGCTATATATGCTAACCGGAGACGTAACGCGGGTAGCCGAATCCATTGCTCGCAATTTGGGCATGGATCCCAACAATGTTGTCTCGGAAGCCTTCCCCGAAAAGAAAGTAGAAGTTGTCAGAGGACTACACGACAGCGGCAAGACCGTGGCTTTCTGCGGAGACGGCATCAACGACTCAGCGGCTCTCGCTTACGCCGATGTCTCGGTTTCGTTTGCTGGTGCGACGGATATCGCGCGGGAAACTGCCGACGTAGTACTGATGGAAGACGACCTGCGAGGGTTGGTTATGGCTATTAAGGTCGCGAAACAGGCAATGGAAGTTATCTGGCAAAATACGGTAATTGTAGCCGCTCCCAACCTCGGTGCGTTGGTTGCAGGTATCTTCTGGGCACTCGATCCGCTCTTAGCAGTCGTGATCAACAACGGTTCTGCGATCCTCGCCGAACTCAACGGTCTGCGTCCGCTCATGGGGCCTGGCGGCGTAACTCCACTGGAGCATCGACTCGAAGCCGATGTCCTAGCAGAAAAAGAGCAATATCTCAAAGAACAAGCTCACAAGCCCGAACTCGCCGAGCGCCAAGTGGTTAAACCAGAAATTATCACCGAAGTCGCGATTGTTTCGCCTGAGTTAAAGACTGAGGTACAAAACACCGTAATAACTGCTAACGGCAACGAAGATCGAGAAACCGAGACAAACGGCTCCTATTCTAACGGCAACGAACAGGCATTGGAATCGAGCGAGCAACTATTGGCTACAGATATTGCTTCGGGAAATCCTCTTACCCAATTAAAGCCGAGTATTTTAGCGAATCGTTTGGGAGTAACGACACAAGCACTGATGCGCCTCTGCTCTCAAGATGATTTCACCGAATGGTGTCGCGAGAACGATCCAGAAGGTCTGGCTTGGGCTTACGATCCAACCGAAAAGACATTCTGGGCAGTAGAATCGGCTAGCCAAGCCAAAGTCGTTGCAGCTAATCTGCACTAAATAGATCGGGGGCATTTTCAAATGCCCCTTGTTACTGGCGGCAACCTACTATCGAATCAGAACTTCACTCAACCCTTAAAAAATCCTGGGGAATTATGTTTCAGAGAATTTTGGTAGCTTTGGATAGCTCGGAATTAGGGAAATACGTTTTTGAAGAAGCGCTATCGCTTGCCAAAGTAACTCGCGCCAATCTGATGTTGCTGCATGTCTTGTCGGATGCAGAAATAGGGAATTGGGAGCTTAAGAACCTAAACGAGCATATCGATCGCTGGGAACTGTATCGACAACAGGGACTAGAACTATTGAAATCGAGGGCTGCTTGCGCCTCCCAAGCGGGCGTAAACGCTGAAGTTACTCAAATCCCAGGAGCCGCACCCGCTGAGATCTGCGCTTTAGCTAAGTCCTGGGGTGCCGATCTGATTGTGGTGGGGCATCGAGGGCTGTCTGGACTCCAAGATCTGTTCGTAGGAAGCGTCAGCAACTATGTGATGCACTACGCGCCTTGCTCGGTTTGGACTGTACAGGAGCGAGTAGCAGCCGCTGTGACTAGCAAAAACCACTTTGTGTCAAACACCTCTACTCTTTCATGATTAAGGAGATTGCCATGAGTCAAAAAATTTTAGTTGCCATCGATGGCGACAATAAAATTAATCGGCATGTTTTTCAAGAGGCACTCGAACTGGCAAAAGTTACTGGGGCAAGCTTAAAATTATTGCACGTTCTTTCTGTAGACGAGAAGGACAATCCCAACATTTTGACCTTAATTAATACTCCAGAAAACAAAAAGCAGTGGGAAGAGGTTGAGAAAGTCGGTCGGGAATTACTTCAATCTTTAGCCGAGTTGGCAATAGACGCGGGCGTGCCTACTGAATATTACCAAGGCTTGGGCAGACCGGGATACATCATCTGCGATACGGCTAAAACCTGGGGAGCGGAACTCATCGTCGTAGGGCGGCGAGGATTTTCTGGGCTGAGCGAACTACTTTTGGGCAGTGTCAGCAATTACGTCGCTCATTATGCTCCTTGCTCGGTTTTACTCGTTCGGGGTTCGGCTTTATCCCATAAGAATGATGTTCGAGAAAGTCGAGTAGCTACTCCAGTTTGATATCTCTGCACTTGATTTAGGGATTGTCAGTCGAGCGGTTGGCGATCGCGCTTCGAGATGATGCAATCGCCAATCAAAAAAAATCAAACGCGCTAATAACAAGATCTTAACAGTTTAGTAACGAGTTGTAAAGAGGTAGTTGACAAATTGCACTAAATTTTAATTTGTCACTAATGTGAGGATTAGTAACTTTTTGCAATCTCGTTCTACAAAGATAAGCTCTTCAGTAGCCTTCAGCAACTAACGCGATCGACAACGATCTGTAAGTTCTTTACATTCTATAGAAAAGCAATAAAGTTTTGGAGCTATTATCATGTCAGTTTCACAGTCTGACAGAACCTCATCGCGTCCTGCGAAAAAACATCCACCCAGGTTTATGTCCCGTAAGGATGCGTTTCTCTTACGGATGCTGGTTTTTGTGCCTATCTGCCTGGTTTTGAGTTGGCTAGATGTCAATCCAGTCATTGTTTTTGCTTCGGCAGGCTTGGCGATTATTCCCCTAGCTGCCTGGATTGCCAACTTTACCGAAGCAATCTCTGCTCGGATCGGAGCTACTTTGGGCGGCTTGCTCAATGCGACTTTCGGTAATGCCACGGAGATGATTGTCTCGGCAGTTGCCCTTCAAGCCGGACTTATCGAAGTAGTGAAAGCTAGTTTGATGGGTTCTATTATCGCGAACTTACTTTTGGGACTGGGGCTAGCTTTGTTTCTGGGGGGATTGCGTACCCGCCAACCAGACTCTCATACGAATACGGAAAATCTCAGTGCTGTCGCGCGGGTGAATTCCTCGCTGCTCAACCTGGTGGTTGTTTTCCTGCTCGCTCCCACAGCCATTGAAGTAACTTCTATTAGCCTGCATCTCCATACAACTAATGAGTTTTCTTACATCGCATCCGCTTTGTTGTTGATTGGTTATATCTTGATGCTGTTATTCTCAATGAAGACTCACAAGCATCTTTATGGTATGGAAGAAGATGCCGAGCCAGAGAGCTACGGCAGCGAAGCCAGAGGACTCTACAAGCTAAAGCTTCATATCGGGCTACTTTTGGGAACGACGCTCGTGCTACTATTTGTCTCTGAAGTATTGGTAAGTAGTTTAGAAGAAGCGATCGCGACTACTGGCTTGACAGAACTATTCACTGGCGTAATTCTCATCCCCGTGTTTGGTGCTGCCGTGGAAATTATTACCTGTGGAATTTGTGGCGCTAAAAATAAGGTCAATTTGGCTTCTGCCGTGGCGATTGGCTCTAGCCTCCAGATTGCTATGTTTGTTACGCCAATCTTGGTTTTTGTCGGCCTGTTCATAGGGAAACCGATGAACTTGGATTTCGATAATTTTACGACGCTAGGACTGGGAATTACAATCTTGATGGTCAACTCTGTCTCATCCGACAGCCGCTCCAATTGGCTAGAGGGCATCTTGCTGTTGATGACTTATGCGATGCTAGCAACAGCTTTCTTATTACATCCTGCTTTAGCTGGATAGTCTAAAGGATACCGATGCTTGTTCTGACGTTGCAAGCGCAGCTTCTACGATCGCATTATTTACGACGCATGATGTCTATAAGAGGCAGCTTTTTGCAGAGAGCATCGTAAAACTTGTGTCCAAATATCCACTCCAGATACTTTCGTTCGTGAAGTTACAGCAATTGCTACTTATGGGAAGGTCATGCAAATAAAGCTAAAGCAAACATTATTCAGACCTAGCATTCACTGGCTAGCGATTTTTATCCCAATCAGTTTTGCTATAGCATACATACCAGGATTAAGAAACGAAATCCTTTTGTTTTTTATTTCTTGTTTGGGTACGATCGCTGTCGCTTATTGGTTGGGTGAGGCTACAGAGCAATTGGCAGATAGGGTCGGTTCGATTTGGGGCGGCATGATGAATGCTGCTTTTAGTAATTTGCCAGAATTAATTTTTGGTTTGATTGCCGTTTCTAAAGGATTAGGCCCGCTAGCTAAAGCGGCTTGGACGGGCGCTATTCTCAGCAATATGTTGGTAGTTGTCGGCACGGCAATTTTAGTTGGGGGCTATCGCTACGGCACTGTAACATTCCCTTTAGATCGTGCCAAAGATGCAGCCGCTGGATTAACCATAGCTTGCGCCGCTATCCTCATGCCGTCAATCTATGCCCACGCCGTGGATTTTTCGAGCGAATCCATCACCGCTAACGATGTCGTCAAAGAAGTTTCTGTTTGGTTGTGCGTATTTTTGCTCATGGCATATGGAGGTAGCTTAGTCTACGCTATAGCTCAATCTAGAAATTCCGAACCTGCCTTGCAGGCAACGAAACTCTCTGAAGCTTTTGGGCAACAAACGGAGAACGAACGTTCTTGGAATCGCTCGCTTGCCCAATCCACAGCAGAAGTGGCGCTTATGGAAAGAACGCTCCTAGAGTCTGCCGAACCGGAGAAAACCGAACATCCTTGGAGCGTTTCCCAATCAGTCTGGGTACTTGCTGGAGCAAGTGTTTTAATCGCTTTTTTGTCTAATTTTATCGCCGACTGCGTTGATTCTATCACTGCTGGGCTTGGATGGACTGAGATTTTTGTTGGTGCGATCGTGATTGGCGTTATTGGCAATGTGGGGGCGCTGATGAGTGCTGTTCTGGTTGCTTTTAGAAATAAGATGGATCTTAGCTTTGAGATTGGCATGAATGCAGCTTCTCAAGTGGCATTGTTAGTCATTCCCGTTTTGATTATCTCTTCGACTTTGGTGGGTCAACCTGTTGATTTTCTTTTTAGTCCTCCTCAAATTGCCGCTTTGCTTGGTAGTGTCTTGATTATGACTCAGATTTCGCAAGATGGGCGGTGTAACTGGTTGAATGGACTGCAAATGCTTATTTTCTTTGGGGTTGTGAGTGTCTTATTTTTTTACGATCCCACTTGACTATTTTCGTTATGGGTGGCGGCAGTAGTTTAAAGGTTATTTGTTAGTAGGAAAAATATCAAAGCAGGCGATCGCACCCTGTTCCTTTTTTAATAATTAAGTTGAGCAATGGGCTTCCAGGCGAGTATATCTTCCAATAAAGACTCATAGCCTTGGGGATTGGGGTGCAGTCCATCGGAACTCAGACGCGATCGCATCCAATCATCCCCTTTCTCCATCCAGCGATCGAAAATATCTAAATAGGGAATTTCTAAAGATTTACAAGCTTGTTTGGTAAATTCTTTGTAGCGATATTGATCTTTATGATTGAAATACAAACAATCTAAAAAAGGCATTTTTTCCTCATTTACAGGAACCATACCCACAAAAAGAACCGGACATAGTTGTCGCGATCGCACTAACAGATTCGTTATTTGTTCTTTATATAAGGCAAATTCTGTAAACGAACGACCGTCAAGACGACCCAAACGCGCTGAATCGTTTACGCCAACCGAGAGGATAATCAAATCGGGAACTTTATTTCGCAATTCTCCCCGATGGCGAAATTCTTGTTCGAGTCGTTCGGATACTTGAGCGACGCGATCGCCCCTAATCCCTAAATTATATAAAATGTGACCCGATTCTTCTGCCATCCATTGTCTTCGGAGTCTTTCTATCCAACCTCCGCCTACAGGATCGCCAAATCCATAGACTAAGCTATCGCCAAGGGCAATAATTTTCAAAGAAGTTTGTACTCTTTGGGTGGTAGTGAAAGTGGGAGCAGAAATCGTTTGCATAATAAAGACAACTTCAGCAATTGTCTGAGAACTTTACATTTCTACATATATATTTATACCTATCATATCCCAAGAATTGCAGCAACAACAAGCCCTCTCCTCAAGCGGCGAGTAGATTTTGTCGCTGCTTGCAAGAATAACAATATATTATTTATAATAGAAGATTAGATGATTGGGTAATAAGCCAGAAAAATATTCTAAATGGATCGTTCTGCGATCGCTTGGTTTGGTAGCTTTTCGAGAAGAGTGTAATAGAAGCGGACTCATGAACGTGACATCGCCTGCATTAACCCGACAAGCGATCGAAACTAGATTATTTTTGATTGGCTCGATTTGACTTTGAGTTAATATTCCTAATTGATGGGAGCCAGGAATTACTCGAAGCGCTCCATTTTCTTCAGTAGCTGCATCTAAATGAACGCGCACCGTTAGAATATTCTTCATTACTTCTAATGGCGGTTGAACGTGGACAACGCCTTGTTTTATCGACCACGCAGTAAAACCTGTAAATTCGATCCTTTCTCGAACGGCAATTGTCTTATCTTGATGCCACGGAACGCCCCAATTCGCTTGTTTGGTTTTATTAAAATAGAGCATTCTTACTAGTTGAAAATTTTGGCTTTCAAAATAAGTCGATAAAAACTTGTTAATGCAAGAAGAATTAACTATTTCATCAAGGCTTTTGAGCTTATTGGATAAATTTCTCGTACCATGAGTTGATGATAAAGGTAAATTTTGGGCGATTTCATCCTTCAATCGTTCTATTTCTTGGGAACCAATAAGCTGACGCGCGATCGCATAGCCATTCTCTTTAAGTTCTTTTTTTTTATTGTCTCCTTTAATAATTAAACAATTTTTGGATACCACCGTCATAAATATTGACTCGAATGCTAATTTAATTAATCTTAGACAAGATTAAACTCAGATCTCCTTTAGCAATAGACAGAAAGAAATCTGTCCGTCCTTAACAAGAAAAATCTTTATACGGAGCTAGGATAACATTATGGTATTAAACTATTGCTAATACCAAATCTTTTTAAAAATAAACATATGAAAACACTTGTAGATTATTCTTCCATTAATTCCTTACCCGAAATCTGGTCGATAACTGCCCAGAAATTCGGCGATATCGTTGCCCTGCACGACCCTCATTCCAAACCAGAAGTCCTGCTGACTTACACTCAATTGTTAGAGAAAATCCAACAATTTGCAGCGGGTTTGCAAGCTTGCGGCGTAAAACCAGAGGCAAAAGTCGCGCTATTCTCCGATAATAGCCCGCGCTGGTTCATCGCCGACCAAGGAATTATCATGGCGGGTGCAGCAAATGCAGTGCGTTCTTCTACCGCAGAAAAAGAAGAATTGCTTTATATTTTGAGCGATAGCGATAGTACTAGTTTAGTTGTAGAGAACTTAAGTACTCTCAAAAAAGTGCGCTCTCAATTAGACGATTTGCCAATTGAATTTGTCGTCTTATTGTCTGATGAAACTCCCAACCCAGAGGAAACACTCAAAATCCTTAACTTTAATCAATTATTAGAACTCGGCGCAAAACATACACTAACGCCCGTTCGACAAACTAAAGAAACCCTAGCAACCTTAATTTATACTTCTGGAACCACTGGAAAACCCAAAGGCGTAATGCTCAGCCACGGGAACATCTTACATCAAGTGGTCAATCTCATTACTATCCTTCAACTCGAACCAGGCGATCGCGTCCTTAGCATTCTTCCCTCTTGGCACTCATACGAACGCAGCGGCGAATACTTTATTCTTTCGCGAGGTTGTACCCAAGTTTATACCAATATTCGCTCGTTCAAAAACGACCTCAAAGAATTTAAACCCGATCATATGATTGGCGTTCCGCGTTTGTGGGAATCTTTATACGAAGCGATACAAAAACAATTCCGCGAACAACCGCCAAGCAAACAAAAATTAGTCAACTTTTTCTTAGGCATATCCGAACGCTATGTTATCGCCAGACGCATCGCGCAGGGGTTGCATTTAGAAAAACTCAATCCTTCTGGAATGGAACGTTTGATGGCGAATATAACCGCTATTTTACTCGCTCCTTTACACGCTCTCGGCGATCGCTTAGTTTATAAAAAAATCCGTCAAGCAACGGGTGGAAAAGTCAAAACCCTCATTAGCGGCGGCGGGGCGCTTGCTATGCACCTAGATACTTTCTACGAAATTATTAACGTTCCCCTGTTGGTAGGATACGGACTGACAGAAACTTCACCCGTGACTAATGCGCGTACCTTGAAACATAATCTACGCGGTTCGTCAGGAAAACCCATTCCAGGAACGGAAATTCGCATTGTAGACCCCGACACGCGCCAAACGCTACCGCCAATGCAAAAAGGAATTGTCCTCATAAGAGGGCCGCAAGTAATGCAAGGCTATTATAAAAAATCAGAAGCTACCGAGAAAGCGATCGATCCCGAAGGTTGGTTTGACAGCGGCGATTTAGGAATGTTGACTCCCGCTAACGATCTCGTCTTAACCGGACGCGCCAAAGATACTATCGTCCTCAGTAATGGAGAGAATATCGAACCCCAACCCATCGAAGATGCTTGTATCCGCAGTCCCTATGTCTCTCAAATCATGTTGGTCGGTCAAGACCAAAAAGCCCTTGGTGCATTGATTGTGCCCAATTTAGAAGCTTTGGCGCAATGGGCGCAGTCGCAACAACTTAACTTAACTTTCCCCGATCCTAGCGCCTCTCGCGACGAGATAGTTCGTAGCGATCTCTACAGTAAATCCGTCCGCGAATTATTCCGTCAAGAATTGAATCGAGAAGTCAAAAACCGTCCTGGGTATCGTCCAGACGACCAGATCAAGGTTTTTGAGTTAATCCTAGAACCTTTTTCAATAGAAAATGGCACGATGACGCAAACGCTAAAAGTTAAACGTCCGGTTGTTGCCGAACGGTATCGCGATATGATTGACGGGATGTTTGAAAAGTAGTCATCAAGAATTGGGGACTAATAACCAAGGACAAAATTTATGGACGATACCAAAACTAGCTTGCTCTTGAAACGACCAGTCACTGTAAAAGTTATTGTTACGTCTCGTTGGAAAGATGAGGTACAAGAACAATTGAAACAGCAAATCGGTCAGCTTGACGCTCAAATTCAACAATTGGAGGTACAAGGACAAAGAGCGATCGCAGAATTGCAAAAACAAAGTTTAACCCCGCCCGGGCCTCAAGTTTCTCAACAAATCGATAACATTCAAATTCAAGTCAATCAGAAAAAAAGCGAATTTTTGGAGAGAAAAAATCAATCTCTTCAGCAGATGCAACAGGTACAGTTATTAGAGTTAGAGCAAGAAGTCGTCCAGGCGCAGATGGAAAGCTTTTTTCGCATAGAAAAAGGCGAAAACTTGGTTCAAAAATTAAATGTCGAAATTGTGATCAGAGATGGCGTTGTTGAAGAAATTCGCGGCGAGCTTTAGATTCGTCTTAGTTGGTAGTGCGAGCATCCCTACAAGTAAGACGCTCGCACCGACTATCGATTAATGAGGTGGATGGCGATCGCGTTTTGCTGATGATATCACTTGCGCGATCGCTGGTTTATTTAACTTCTCAACATTAGAGAAATGATTTTCCTTAGCGAAAACTTTAGGAAAGTATAAGGTTGTCGCAAACAAAGCAACAACAAAAAAAGGCAAGTAATCAAAGATTTTTTTCATCGGGTCAATTGTTCGAGTATCGGAATTAGCGATCGAGACGTATGATGTAGGGGCGCACGCCATGCGCCCAAGTTAAAAGTTTTGTGAGGGTGGGCAATGCCTACGATAACCTATGGATAAGAGTTTTACAATTTTTGGCATTGTTCGCTATTTTACGTTTAATTGCGTTGGCGTAGCGTGGGCACGATAGGTAATCGCTTGACTTGAAAAGAATTTTTCCCTTCACCAGTCCCCAATCCTCAATCCCCAATCACCATTTACCATTCACAAACAATTTTAATAAAGAAACAAATCTTTACGTTGTAGACGTGATACAATACGAGATGGAATAAACGCTTAAATCTTAGTCCTGGTAAAGGTTTTGCTCTAGTGAACTAATCTGAGAACTTCTTAGCCCCGAACAGTTGTAACGACAGATTAAGCGAAAACCCTCGATAATATGGAATAGTTTGACATTTTTAAACAATGTTTTCTAAGCAAGTAACCGATTCCAAAGCCTATCAGTGGTTCGAGGAGCGTCTGGAGATTCAAGCGCTCTCTGAGGATATCACCAGCAAATACGTTCCTCCCCACGTCAACATCTTCTACTGCCTGGGTGGAATTACCCTGGTTTGCTTTCTCATCCAGTTCGCTACTGGATTTGCAATGACTTTCTACTATAAGCCAACCGTTACCGAAGCGTTTACCTCTGTTGAGTACATCATGAACGAGGTAAACTTTGGCTGGCTGATCCGCTCCGTCCATCGCTGGTCTGCGAGTATGATGGTGCTGATGATGATTTTACACATCTTCCGCGTTTATCTGACTGGCGGTTTCAAAAAGCCTCGCGAGTTGACCTGGATCACTGGAGTCATCATGGCTGTTATCACCGTTTCTTTCGGTGTAACGGGTTACTCCCTACCTTGGGATCAAGTAGGTTACTGGGCTGTTAAAATCGTGTCTGGCGTACCTGCTGCAATTCCCGTAGTAGGGGATCAAATGGTCGAGCTAATTCGTGGCGGTACTAGCGTCGGACAATCAACGCTGACTCGTTTCTACAGCTTACACACCTTTGTATTTCCCTGGTTAATGGCAGTGTTCATGTTGGGTCACTTCTTAATGATCCGCAAACAGGGAATTTCTGGCCCGTTATAATTTAGCGAACAGTCTCTCATAAGCAGAAACCCGATCGTTTTTAAGACAAAATAGCTAATAGCTTCATAGCTGTTAGCTTTTGTCAGATTACTGGTAACTGAAAAATCATAAAAACAACCGATCCTGAGATAATTTCAAGGAGAAAACAAACGCATGGCAACTTTAAAAAAGCCGGATTTAAGCGATCCAGAACTTCGTGCCAAGCTAGCTAAAGGCATGGGTCACAACTACTACGGCGAACCTGCTTGGCCTAACGACTTACTCTACGTATTCCCCGTCGTTATTCTAGGAACGATTGGATTGTGCGTTGGTTTAGCCGTTCTCGATCCCGCAATGATCGGCGAACCTTCTAATCCTTTCGCAACTCCCCTAGAAATTCTTCCAGAATGGTATCTCTACCCAGTTTTCCAAATCTTGCGCATTCTGCCTAACAAACTGTTGGGAATTGCTTGTCAAGCTTTGATTCCTCTGGGTTTGATGCTCATTCCCTTCATCGAAAACGTCAACAAGTTCCAAAATCCCTTCCGCCGTCCTGTTGCTACCGCAATGTTCCTGTTTGGAACTGTAGTAACTCTTTGGTTGGGTGCTGGCGCTATTTTCCCCATTGACAAATCCCTAACCCTCGGTTTGTTCTAAGACAAGTCGAGTTGTAATTGAATACCTGCGGTTGAGTCTTAAAAAAGAGCGATCGCAGGTTTTTTATTGGTAACGTCGTCCCCATTTCTTGACTAATTCGGCTGCTACTTCGATCGCGCTCTCATCAAAAGTATTAATGTATTCTTGAAAAGGTGCAAAAGCAGGATTATCTTGAAGTTGCGCTTGAATAGTTTCGACATCGCGATCGAGAACTTCTAATAAAGTCGCTTGAAAAGCTGCTAATTCTTCTGCTTGCATAAACTATTTTTTACAATTTCTTTAATTCGATAAAAATCTTGCCTAAATCGAGCCATTTTTGCTTCGTCGTCTAAAGTCTTGCCCAATCGTTCCAAAATTATCGATTCAGTCGTCGGACATTTCTTTAAAACAAGTGCCAATAATTGAAATACCTCTTCTGGAACATCTCCATCATGAGTATCTCTACGCATTAAACCGCGATCGCCCCGAGTAGACTGACTCCACGAACCGCCTGAAATATGTATTTCCCGAACGCGATGCAATGGATAACTATTTATAATCTCATCCGCCGCGCGATCGAAATTATGTATTTGGCAAAATACATTGTGCAAATCTAAAACGAGAAAACCGTTGACAGATTGTAGGAGTTGTTCGAGGAAATTCCCTTGATTTAACACATCAGGCAATCCGAAAGCAAAAGCCAAGTTTTCTAAACCAATTGGAGAAGAAGTAACCTCAGTTAATCGCCGTAAATTCATACATCCGATACGTAGCGTATCGCGGGTTAAAGGCATCGGTAAAGGTGCGCTTCGCTCGAAATTTCCTGCCGCCATCCAACCAAAATGCTTGGAAATCTGACGATAGCGATAGCGCTGGCATTCTGATTTTAGAAGCTTTAGCCATTGTGCTTGTCGATCGCTCCACTGTGCGGAGAGTAAAGAATAACTTACGCCATGTCCCAAAAGGCGATCGCGTTGGCTATAAAACTCAAGTAGTTGCTCTACCCAACTAGGTAGGGATTCCAAACCCCAACCCACATCAAAACTCCATTCCAGCACGTCCACATCTCCCGCTTCAAAAAGCGGACGTGTTGCTTGAAAAAAACTTGGATCTGCCATCAGAGAAAGACCGACCCAAGGAAGAGTCTGCTTCTGCCTAAACATTCAACATCAATCAACCCATACCACAAGCAGGACAGGAATGATTGCCTTTGTGTTTTGGCTGTTCGATTGGGCGATCGTTAAGATCGAGATTAATCTTCATATCGGGAACTGGCGCTTTTAAGGCGACTAAAGAACTTATTGTCGCGATCGAACCCACTACAAAAGAAGTTAATATCATTAAAACTCCAACCCCTAGTTGTCTGAGCATACCAATCTCACTTCCGATCTTTATAAGTAAAAACTTTATATTCTAGGTATAGCAGGTTTAGCGATCGAAAATAGCTAGATTGCTTCTCCTTTACTATCTATTTACAAAAGTTAGAGACGCGATCGCGAATAACCTACCTAAAGCAATAGGACACTCAAAAGATAAAGGTTTGCTCTACATCATCAGTAGTTTTTCTTATAAATTTATTAGTCAATCTATTTTTTTTCAGTAAATTTTCTGAAGACAGCAAATATCTAGCCAAGTTATCGTATGAGGCGAGTGATTGCAAGGAATATTTTTCTAGACCAGAGAAGGAACCCTGATTGATTCGTCCATCCCAATAAACTATGCCCAAAACTGACACTAAAGCTAAATCAACCACAACTGGAACAACAAAGACTCATAAAGAGCAAACCTCAGTTCAACTCAATTCACATCTGCAAAATGAAATTATTCGGCTTGCAGAGATGTAAGTTCACAATGAATTTCATGCTTGGAATGGCGGTTTTCAAAAGCCTTGTACGGTCGTTCATCTCATTCAGTTCGTAAACGAACTTTATCCTGACAAGGATGAAGTCATGCTGAGACTCAATAAAGTCAAAGAGATGCTGAATGCACAACCACCTGGGCAAAAAGCAGCCTGAGCGAGTTATTCTAATGAGATAGAGCTTGCCAATCTTCATCATTAACTGCGTTCCTAAGTCAATTCATGCTGTGACTTTTAAAGGTTTCCTGTTTCATCTTTGCTTTTACTCTAAAGCAAAGATTTTCGCGTTCTGTTAGGTCTACTATCTAAAACTGACGCTTAGATGGACGTTTTGGAAACTTTATTTTTCTATTTCAGCAATGCGTTATTTTTTCGCTACATTAGTAGAAGAATAAATTAATTAACATTTCTTTATATAGATTTTCCTATACCTACTATCAAGAGGCAGACGTGTTTAAAGAAACATTTGACGACAGCATTCCTGAGTCTGAAAAGCAGTCTGAAGCTAAAACATCTGAATCAGAATTAAATCCCCCTTTGCTGCCTCACGAGAAATTGCAGTTAGAGAAAATCTTTTTTGCAAAAAATGGGGAAACTCCCCCTCTACCTTGCGACAAAAAAGGCGAATTAACCGTTCCTTCGTTCGATCGCGAAGCAGAGATAATCGAATATCGAGATGACAGACCTTCTCGCCCTTGGCTATCGGGCGGACGTGCCGTGTTGTTGGGCATTGGCATAGGCGTAGGGATAACGTTGGTAGGAACTCGTTTTTTAACCTCTTCCGGTCACAAAGCCGCTACAACCCCTGCTAACGCGCCTGTAGCGAACGTTCAGGCTCCCGCTCAAAGCGTTACAGTAGCAGATGTTAAAACTTCTTCGGTGAATCGCACTTTAAAAGCAACGGGTACAGTAGCCGCATTTGAAATGATTCCCGTTACCTCCCAGGCGACAGGATTACAAATTCAACAAGTTTTGGTCGATGAAGGCGATTTGGTACAAGCAGGACAATTACTCGTCAAACTCGACGATTCTGTACTACAGGCACAACTAACCCAAGCACAAGCCTCGGTTGCAGAAGCAGAAGCCAATTTAGAAAAACTGCGGACGGGTAATCGTTCGGAAGAAATAGCACGGGCGAGAGAACAGGTGAGAATAGCACAAGCGGAACTCGTGCAGGCTGAATCCGATTTAGAATTGGCGAAAAAACGAGTAGAACGGAATCAGAATTTAGAAGCAGAAGGCGCGATCGCGCGCGATCGCCTCGATGAGATAATTAACGAAGAACGTAGCAAGCAATCTGCCCTCAATAGCGCCCAAGCGAGACTGCGAGAGACACAGCAACAATTACAAGAGTTAGAAACAGGAACTCGTCGCGAAGAGATTGCCCAAGCAGCAGCCAAACTTGCCCAAGCGAAAGGACAAGTTAAAGTAGTCATGGCGCAGTTGAAGGATACGCGAGTTATTGCCCCAGCAAGCGGTAAAATTGCCGAAAGAAATGCTCGCATTGGCGATATTACCTCGAATTCTGAAAAACTCTTTACCCTGATTGAAAACGGACGTTTGGAATTGAGGGTTAAAATTCCCGAAACGCAACTTCCTCTAATTCGTACCGGACAATCGGTAGAAATTACATCCGATGTCGATAGTCGTTTGAAGTTGGTGGGACGAGTTAGAGAAATCGTTCCCGTCGTCAATGAAGAATCGCGTCAAGCAACAGTAGAAGTCGATTTGCCTTCCCAAAATAACTTAAAACCAGGAATGTTTTTACGCGCATCGATTACGACCGCTAGCGCTACTAGCCTAACTGTACCTATGAGTGCAATTCTTCCGCAAGCCGATGGCAGCGCGATCGCATATGTCGTGCAAGGAGATAAAAGCGTCAAAGCACAGTCAGTTAAGACAGGAGAACTTTTATCGGGCGATCGCGTTGAAATTATAACAGGTTTGCAAGCAGGCGATCGCGTTGTTATTAAAGGTGCGGCTTATTTAAAAGATGGCGATCGCATTTCAGTTATCAGTGACTTGTAGGGGCGCATGGCGTGCGCCCTACCAGTTATTTATGGAAAATGAAGAGATATCCAGTAGGAGTTTAGTTGATGATAAAGCTTATAAATATAACGAGTTTAAATGAATCATGAATATTGTAGTGCGTTCGCGTAGTAGCGTGTCCGACAGGACATACATCTTGCTCGCAAGCATAAAACGTATGTCTTGGAAAAATATTATTTTTAATTTAAAAAACAACTGGAAAGGGCGCACGCCATGCGCCCCTACGACTTGGGCGCACGCCATGCGCCCCTACGAATAATTAATTACTGATAACTGAAAATGCACATTTCGGCTTGGTCGATTAAAAACCCGATTCCCGTTATTGTAACCTTCGTAACGCTTGCAATCCTCGGCTTTGCTGCGTTTTTAAGCTTGGGTATCGATAGCAATCCTAATATTGACGTTCCAGCGGTTACGATTACCGTAACGCAACGAGGCGCGGGGCCTGAAGAACTCGAATCTGAAGTTACTAAAAAAATTGAGGATGCGATCGCCAATTTAGGCAATATTGACGAGCTTACTTCAACCGTTACCGACGGGAATTCTACCACAACTGTCGAATTTGTCTTGGGAACCGATAGCGATCGCGCTACTAATGACGTTCGCAACGCGATCGACCAAATTCGTCAAGATTTACCCCAAGATATCGACGATCCTATCGTCAAACGAGTTCAATTTGCAGGCGGTTCGGTGATGACTTATGCCGTCAGTTCGGATCGACGCAGCGTAGAAGAACTCAGCGATATCGTGGATCGCCAAATTAGTCGAGATCTTCTTAACGTTAAAGGAGTTGCCCAAATCGATCGCCTTGGCGGACTAGATAGAGAAGTGCGCATCGATCTCGATCCGAGTCGCTTGCAAGCTTATGGAATTACCGCCACCCAAGTCAACGACCAGATTCGCAATTTTAATGTTAACTTACCTGGCGGTCGCTCTGAAATCGGAGGCAGCGAACAGAACGTCCGCACGTTAGGAAGCGCGAAAACTGTTGAAAATTTAAAAACGCTTCGTATCGTTTTACCAGCAGGAGATACAGTTCCTTTATCGAGTCTCGGAGATGTTAGGGATGACCGTGGCGAAGCGCGACAATCGGCATTTCTTAACGGTAAACCCGTAGTTGCATTTTCTGTGCGGCGGAGTACGGGAAGTACCTTAGTCAGCGTTGAAGAAGGAGTGCGTCAGGAAATTGAAGCACTGAAAAAAAAGCTTCCTTCCGATATTCAATTTAATCTAATTTTCACTCGTGCAGACTCGATTCGAGCATCCTATCAAGACATGATCGGGGATTTAGTTTTTGGATGCTTGCTGACTGTTATTACTATCGGATTATTTTTGTGGAATATCCGAGTCACTCTAATTACAGCACTTTCTCTTCCCCTTTCTATTATCGCCACGTTTGGGATGATGCAAGTTTTGGGTTATACCCTTAATGGGATGACGCTGCTAGCATTGGCATTGGCGATCGGAAACTTAATTGACGATGCAGTTTGTATGATAGAAATCATCGACCAGCATTTGTTGATGGGGAAAAAGCCTTTCCAAGCAGCACTCGATGGCGCAAAAGAACTGGGATTAGCAGTATTTGCAACGGCAGCGACGATTATCGCCGTATTCGTTCCGGTGGCATTCATGGGAGGTATACCGGGACAATTTTTCATGCCTTTTGGGATGACGATCGCAGTTTCGACGATTTTTTCAACCCTCGTCGCCTGCACGCTTACTCCTATGCTAGCGGCTTATATTTTAAAACCTAAAAACCCTCAAGACTTAGAATCGAACGCCCAGAAGACCAAAATTCACCCCTATCGCAGCATTCTTACTTGGTCGCTGCGCCATCGCATCACGACAATGTTAATTGCGATCGCATTCTTTATCGCTAGCATACAACTCATTCCCTTCATTCCTCAAGGTTTATTCAATAGCGGCGATACGGGGTTGAGTACCGTAACCGTGGAATTACCGCCAGGATCGAAATTAGAAGAAACCGAAGAAGTCAGCCAAGAAGTTTATCGCTTGCTTAAAGATAAACCATTCATTGACAACATTCTCGCTGCGGTTGGCAGTGACGGACAAATCAACACTGCAACTATCTATGTCAAACTGACTCCTAAAGACCAACGCGATATATCTCAACAACAGTTTCAAGAGCAAATGCGCGAATCCTTTGCCCAGATTCCAGGCGCAAGGGTTAGTTTTCGCGCGTTAGGTGGGGCTGGAAGCAGTAAGGATTTGAATATCGTCCTCAAAAGCGAGAATATTCCAATTTTAACCGCAACTGCTAATGAACTAGAAAAACAAATGCGGGAGATTCCTAATTTAGTAGAAGTCACTTCTAGCGTGAGTTTGGTCAAACCAGAAATCGTCATTCAACCCGATCCCGAACGTGCAGGCGATTTAGGCGTTTCCGTACAGGCGATCGCGCGAACGGCTTCTCTAGCTACGATTGGCGATAACGACTCTAACCTAGCAAAATTTAATTTGAGCGATCGCCAGATCCCAATTCGAGTACAAATCGATCCCAAACGGCGAGACGATATCGAAACCCTCAAAAATCTTCGCGTCCCCAGCAGCAATGGAACCTTAGTTCCCATCAGTTCGGTTGCTAATATTCGTTTGGGAAGTGGGCCAGCAGAAATCAAGCGTTTCAATCGCAATCGACAAGTAGAAGTCAGCGCTAACTTACAAGGAATGTCTTTAGGACAGGCGGTAGCGAAAGTAAGAACGCTACCTGCCCTGAATCCCCTACCTCCTGAAGTCGCAGAAGAACCCGCAGGCGATGCTAAAATTATGCGCGATATTTTTAGCAGATTTTTGGGTGCGTTAGGACTTTCAATATTATCGATTTATGTCATTCTCGTCTTGCTTTATAACAATTTCCTCTATCCATTCGGGATTTTGGTATCTTTTCCCTTATCATTGGGAGGAGCTTTTTTGGCACTATTAATTACTCAAAAAGAATTAGGACTTTATGCTTTGATTGGCATCGTCCTTTTGGTCGGATTAGTGATTAAAAATGCCATTCTTTTAATCGACTTTGCCTTAATAGAAATTCAAGGTGGAAAATCATTATTTAAAGGCGTTTTTGATGCTAGTCTTTCCCGATTGCGTCCGATTCTGATGACTTCCATCTCGACGATCGCGGGAATGTTGCCGATCGCGCTAGGATGGGGAGCAGACGGAGAAGTTCGCAGTCCGATGGCGATCGCAGTTGTCGGCGGTTTTACGACTTCTACTTTACTAACCCTAGTCGTCGTCCCCGTCATCTTCACATACATCTACGATTTCTACCGCTGGCTAAGTCAATTGTTTAGTGGTAGTAAGAAAGGTAAAATGGCGATCGGAGATTAGCGAAGCGTCTTTGAGAAGTTGGAACTAAGTGGCTAGGTAAAATTAATTACACGTTATGCTAATTCGACATAAAGCTTAAAACACTTGTCAGGCGAGCATTGCCCGCCTGACAAATTCTTAAAATCATTGTAATTAATTTTGTTGACCTGCTTACCTCTCTTTTGTCAGAGTGGGTCAAAACCTTGATTTTTCGTGGGCTGAAATGACGCAAATTCATCAAATTTTCTCAGAGTGACAAAAGAGTATTCTTTAGCTAGCTAATTCCTAGACAAGATTATACAATAGTCTACAAAACTATAAAGTAGATAATGTATAAACCGAATGAATTTGCCAAGAAAC
>JALOOL010000275.1 GCA_025454425.1 Hydrococcus sp. Prado102
CTGATAACTGCTAACTGGTCACTGGTCGCCGATCAAAATACATCTGCGGGATCTGCCGAACGAAGTTTGCGAGTTGCGATCGCGCCAGAGACAGCACACATGACTAAGGTTAGAATACAAACTTGAATGACGACGCTAGCTTTCATTACCAAGGGAATTCGAGTCAGGACGACCAATAAATGATAAATGCCCACAGAGGCGAAAAAACTGGGTACAAATCCCATCGCGCCCAGAATTATCGCTTCTCCCAAGACGACGGTCAGTAGCGATCGATCTGAATATCCCATTGCTTTGAGGGTGGCATATTCTCCTAAATGTTCGCTGATATCGGTATAGAGAACTTGATAAATAACGATAATACCGACGACAAATCCTACAATTGTCCCAAATTTGAGGATAATTCCTTCTGGTTGCGAAGAAGAAAATTGCTGCTCTTTTTGAATTAATTCTTCGCGAGTGAGTATTGCAACGTCTTGAGGAAGGCGATCGCGCAGTCGTTGCTTGACAATATTAATATCGGCTCCTTTTTTAAGGGTAACTACGCCAACTCTGACTTGCTCTAAGCTTTCTTGTCCGTATCGTTGTACGTAATTCCAATCGCTCATAACGATATTTCCCTTGTCATTTATCGTACTCCCCATGTTAAACAATCCAGCGACGTAGACGCGACGATTGTCCATCAAGGTCATTACTTCTGGACGCTTACTTAAAAGTTGAGGAATTTCGCCGAGGGAAGGTTGAGAAAGGCGATCGAATAATACAGTATCTGGCGATCGCAATTTATCGAGTTGTCGATTTATCTGTGGATTATTGAGAGGGGGTTGATTGGGGTTAAAAGCAATTACTCTTATTTCATTACCAAACAATCTTCCTCGTCGGGGTGGTTGTACTCCTGTTGGCGGGATAGTACTCGTCTGTAATTCGTCGGGATTTACCCAATTAGCTCTATTTATGTAGATTGGACTGACAGATGCAACCCCATCCACAGATGACGCTTGATAGATATAAGCGCGAGAAAAAGGAATTCTAAACAGTAAACTGGGGCTGAATGAGGAGACTAACAACAAATCGCCTCCCAAACTTTCGTGCAGTTTGGTCGTTCCATCTGTCAGCATTGCTAACAGTCCGATTTGGGTAAACATTAAAATATTGGCAAAACAAACGCCCGTTGTTGCTACGACAAGGCGAACTTTTTGATGGGATAACTGCGCCCAAGCGAGGGGTGCTTGGGCGTGAGATTTTTTGAGACGGGGTTTGCGTCGAAAAAATTTCATTTTGTAGGGTTGCTGCGCGTCGCAGTGGCTCAATAATCTCCTACTCTTTATCGGTTAATCTGCTTGAATACGGCATTTATTTTTGATTTTAGCTTATAACGTTCGCAATCGCATTTCTCTAAAAGAGCAACGAGAATAATAGAGTAACGTTCAATACTGCTTTGGCAGAACGCTATAGCTATGATTTTAGTTGTTTAGACATCAATTTTGGTTTAACTCGGTGTAAATGCCGAGTTTTTTCTATTGAGTTAAGATTTTTACATAGTTTTTTCGTTTATAAAAGTAAATCTGCTACAAAATAGAGCGATCGCATCGATAAATTTGTATAAAGTGGCTTTTCTATCGTTGATTTCCGAGAAACGATCTATGATGAAGTTTGTTTGATACTAGACATTAAAGAGTGTTTGCCGATCTTTTCAAAAAAGCAAGGCAACTTAAAATCTATTTCATCTATGTTCTCTGTCGCCAGCGAAATTTTAGTCATCGTAGTCTTGATCGTCCTGAATGGAATCTTTGCACTATCTGAGATCGCGATCGTCTCTGCTCGTAAAATTCGACTAGAGCAATTAAGCACTCAAGGAGATGCACAAGCAAGAGTAGCTCTAGAACTTGCCAATAATCCCAATCAAATTCTCTCCACCGTACAAATTGGCATTACCCTGATTGGCATTTTTGCGGGTGCTTACGGGGGCGCTAATCTTGCAGAACATTTAGCAGGTTTGTTGCAGCAAATCCCCTTCTTAGCGGCTCAAAGTCAAGGAATCGCTTTGACAATAGTTGTTTTGAACATTACCTATTTCTCGCTGGTGATTGGGGAATTAGTCCCTAAACGCCTCGGTTTGAACAATCCCGAAAAGATTGCTCGATTGGTTGCTAAACCCCTGCGCTGGCTTTCGATTGGCGTTTCTCCCATCGTCCGATTGCTAAGCTTTTCGACCGATTTGGTGTTGCGCCTTTTAGGTGCGGGAGGGGTGTCTAACGAACCTCTGGTTACTGAGGAAGAAATCAAAATTTTGATTCAGCAGGGAACCGAAGCTGGGACGTTCGAGGAAGCCGAACAGGATATGCTAGAGCAAGTCCTCAGATTGAGCGATCGCAGAGTTAGTACCCTAATGACCACGCGACCGGAAATTGTCTGGCTCGATCTCGAAGATTCTGCCGAAATTAATCGTCAAAAAATTATTACTAGCAATTACACGCGGTTTCCTGTTTGTCAAGGGGGTTTAGATGAAGTTTTGGGAATCGTACAAGTTAGTAATTTACTAGCAACTTGTTTTGCCAATCGACCGTTCGATTTAACTGCATCCTTGCGACAACCCTTATTCGTGCCGGAAAGTACGAGAGGATTAAAAGTTTTAGAGTTGTTTCAACAAAGCGGCAATCATATTGCCTTGGTTGTAGACGAATACGGCGTTATTCAAGGAATAGTCACCATTACTGATATTTTAGAAGCGATTATTGGCGACCTGCCCGCGATCGGTCAGCCAGATTCTCCCCAAATTGTTCGACGCGACGACGGTTCTTGGTTAGTCGATGGAATTTTATTAATTGAGGAATTTAAAGAAGTCTTTCAAATTGAGGAATTACCAGGCGACAAAGAAGGAAACTATCATACAGTTGGTGGGTTTGTTATTACTCATCTCGGAAAAATTCCAGTAGTTGCCGATAATTTTGAATGGGATGCTTTTCGCTTTGAAGTGATGGATATGGATGGGAATCGCGTTGACAAAGTATTAGTGACTCCAATAGAAAGAGCATCGAACCAAGCAGCAGGCGATAATGAAATTAACTAGATACCTATGGAGGTAACAAGCGATGGACGAAAGGCAAAAATTGAACGAACGAGAAAAACAATTTTTAGCTTTTTGGCTAACGGTAAAGAGCGATAAATTTGAAGACGGTCAAACAAAAGCTGCAATGAAAGAAATTATTCGCAAGCTCCCCCAGTTTTTAGTCTAAATCGGAGCGGCGGGATTTGAACCCACGACCCCTACTACCCCAAAGTAGTGCGCTACCAAGCTGCGCTACGCCCCGATGTCCACGACAATTTTCTATTGTATACTCTTTTCTAACAAATTTGCAAGAAAATTTTCTAAAAAACTTTCAATGTTTGAACCGCTTGCACTAATTCAGCTACGGATTCCGGCGACCAATTGCCTTCGCAACAACGACCTTGACTGAGAATAAGACGCAGAGAATAGGCATGAGAATAACCTTCTACTTCTAGCCAAACCAAGTCGCTTTCTGCTTCGCAAGCAATCTTCTCCTCATCCATTAATTCTTCAGCCATACGATCGATCGTATAGGTCAACTGCTCTAGCAAACGACAAAAATCGTTAAATTCGGCTTCCGTTAGCTCGATCGCCCAATTATCGCCTCCTACTAAACCTTTGTAAACTTCTGCGGTGGGATTCCAGCCGATACGCCAACCCCTTCCTTTTTTAAAAATGCGAGCGCTCATGGATTCAACAATTGCGCGTCGCCGGGGTTAGAGAGAGAAGGGCTAGAAGGAGTGGGAGTTGCAGAAGGTTGAGGCTTTTGGTCGGGCGAAGAATTGGGATTGGGACTGACGGGTTGCGCGTCTGTTTGTTGCGGTTGATAAGCATTTGCCAACAAATCGACTAACGCTTCTCTCAGACGGCGATTGAGGTTTTGTATGGCTTTGCGATCGCCTTCTAGTGGATTAGTTTGTAAAGAACTTCTTCCTGGATAGCGATCGGGTTTTATCGGCTCGTTTACCCCCAAATAATCGGCTAGAGTGAGTTTCCAGTCTAGCCTAAAGCGAGTCGCGCGTTTTTTCACGTCTTGATGATAGCGCACGAGACGACTGATTAAAGTATTATCTGCATCTACTTTGCCCGTCTCTTGGCGAACATATTGATTTTCTTTGGGAATGTCGGGAATACGCTGATAAACCAAGACTGCAACCGATTCGGGTCGCATAGTTTGGGCCATAACTGGCTGCTCCAAACCGTTTTTAACGTATTCCCCACCCACAACCAACAAAAGCCCAAAAACAGCCGCCAAGATTTGTCGCTGTATCGATTTGGAAAATTTTCTGTAATTAGGCTTGTGAAGATTTTTCCCAAACATAGTTAGTTATCTTTAGTCGCCAATAATTTCAGGCTGAGTTAGTTCGTCAGACATTTCTATGATGGCTCGAATTGCGGGTTTCATCATCGGATCGTCAATATTATCAAACTCTTCATACCGACGGCGTTTGGCTCGATTGGCAACTTGTACGGTTATCTTATAGCGATTAGAAGCTGCGCTCAACAGTTCCTCAGCGCGATACATGATCTGGGATGAGTCAAACGAATGTCGTTTTTGCATAAAAATTTGATGCTTAAAATTTGCGCTAATTTATCTAGTCTATAGTCCAGTTTATCAAGTAGCTAGCTATTTAACAGGAATGTCGAAAGAAGTCTCAACTAGAAAATACTAACAAGGTCGGAGTTTACCCTTTAACTCCACTTCCCGTATCTGTGGGGATAATATATCGCTGTAAAAAAAGAAATAATATCAACACAGGCGCGATCGAAATTATCGAACCTGCTGCAATCAAACGCCAGTCGAAATCTAGGGCACTTGCCAGTCTAGCTACGCCTAGCGGCAGGGTAAAGTATTCTGGACGATCTAAAACGATTAATGGCCACAGAAAGTCGCTCCACGAACCGATAAATACAAAAATTGCTAAAGTAACTAAAGCAGGACGAACGGCAGGAATCATAACGTGCCACCAAATCCCTAATTCCGAACAGCCATCGATGCGCGATGCTTCTTCAAGTTCTTTCGGTACGCCTTGAAAGGCTTGTCGCAATAAAAAAATTCCAAATGCCGATGCTAGGGTGGGAAGAATGACCCCTACATAACTATTCCTTAAGCCAAGCTGTACGGTGAGGATATACAGAGGAATCATGACGATTTGGAAGGGAATCATAATGGTAGAGACGACAATGGCAAGAATTGCATCGCGTCCCCGAAAATCGAGCCGTGCTAGGGGATAGGCAGCGAGGGAGCAAAAAAGAAGATTGATGCTAACAGTAAGGACGGCAACGAGAGTACTGTTAAGTAAATATTGACCGAATGGATAGTTTTGCCAAACTTTTAAGAAGTTTTGTAGGGTTGGCTGCGTGGGAAAGATTCTGGGGGGAAAGCTAAATATGTCTTCTGTAGGAGACTTTAGGGACGTACCGAACAGCCACAGAAGCGGAAAAAGCATGGCGATCGCGATCGCGCCTAAAGTAATATAAAGCCAAAAAGTTTGTAGTTTTGGTTGTTGCAGTTTGGTTTGCATAGCCAGTTCGCAGCAAGTTTTAATTACTCTACAATATTTTTATATTTTTGTCGGTCGAGAACTTACAAATTTTTGAGCAAAAAGTCGGTCATCGCATCGCTATTCATCGGTTTAGAAAACCAATATCCTTGACCGGAATGACAGCTTAAATCCTTCAATTGCGACACTTGTTCTGGCGTTTCTACTCCTTCAGCAACGACATTCATCCCTAAAATTAAACCCAAATTGACGATCGCCCTGACAATTTCGTCGTTTTCTTCTTCGGTTCCTAATTGTTTGATAAACGAGCGATCGATCTTTAAAACCTGAAAAGGAAAACTATGCAAATAACTCAAAGAAGAATAACCCGTCCCGAAGTCATCGAGACAAACTTGTACGTTACGCTCCCGCAGGAGATCGAGCAAAATTGCTGCTGCTTCAGTATTTTCAATAACGACACTTTCAGTAATTTCTAGCTTCAGGCTATTGCCATCAAGATTCGTTTCTTTAAGGACGCGATCGAGAAATTCGACTAATCCAGACTGATAAAAATGTTTGCCAGAAAGATTGACACTTACGGTTAAAGGTGCTAAATGCGGAAGTTCTTTTTGCCATAGGCTTAACTGATGACAAGCCATTTTTAACACCCAGCGATCGAGTTGGACGATTAATCCGGTTTCTTCTGCGATCGCGATAAAATCGATTGGCGAAATCGTTCCTTTTTCGGGGTGCTGCCAGCGAATCAGCGCTTCAAAGCCTTCTATTTGTTGAGTAGTTAGAGAAAAAATCGGTTGATAAAAAACCGAAAATTCCGATTTTTTCTCTTCTGAAGAAGCTATTAAAGCGATCGCGCGACGCAGGTCGTTTTCTAGCTGCAATCGCTTGAGTGCGTAGGCGTGCATTGAAGGCTCGAAAACCTCGCACTGTCCCTGAGCGCGAGATTTGGCTCGATACATGGCGATATCGGCATCTCGCAAGAGATCGGTTACGTGTTCGGGATGGTTGTAGATTTGAGCATCTCCAATGACGATGCCGATGCTTGCCGTGACGAATATTTCTCGATCGTCTACGATAATTGGGGTTTCTAGCGTCGTTTGAATGCGAGAAACTACTGCGATCGCGTCGTTCGTATCGGCAATATCTTCCAGTAAAATAGCAAATTCATCGCCTCCCCAGCGAGCGACCGTATCCCCAATCCGCTGACATTTCTCCAAGCGTTGAGCGACTGAAACCAAAAGGCGATCTCCAAACACGTGACCGAGACTATCGTTAATAACTTTAAAGCGATCGAGATCTAAAAATAGTAACGCAAAGAGATTAGTTTCGTGTCGATGGCTGCGTCGAATAGCTTGTTTGAGGCGATCGATTAACAGATTGCGGTTAGCTAGCTTTGTAAGTCCGTCGTGGAAGGCATCATATCGCAATCGTTCTTGAATTTGTTTGCGTTCGGTAATATCGATAGTAATTCCATCGATGCGGAGGGGAGTACTGCTTGCATCGGTAATTAGACGAGCGCGAACGCTAATCCAGCTAATATCTCCATTGGGTAACAAGATTCGATACTCTATGTCTTGTCTGAGTGTCGAATACAAAGCATTGAATGCTTCTTCAACCCGTTCTTTATCTTCTGGATGAATGACTTTTCGCCACAAATCGATGTTTTCGATAAATTCGGCAATCTTGCGACCGTAAACTTTTTCTACCGCCGTGTTGAGAAAAAGTAACTGAAAGTTATGGGGATCGAGCGACCAAACGACATCATCAAGGGAACTGAGGATACTATCTAAGCGATCTTGGTTGATTTGCAGCGCTTGTTCGTTGGTTCGCAGTTCTATTTCTATTTCCTGGTAAGTTTGTAGTTCTTGCGCTATATTTTCTAAAAGCGTTGAGAGAGTGACCAAACCAAACAATCGACCATCTTGGGTGACGATGGGTAGATAATCGAGGCGATACTGTTGCAAAACTTGCAGTAGCGATAGACTGTTCGTTACATTATCGATACAAAGGGTAATTAGGTTTCGATTGATGACTTGGGCGATCGCGATTTTTTCCCAATCTTGTCTCGATGTAATTAATTGCAAGAAATCTTGTAGCGTGAAAATCCCAATTAATTTTTCTTCCTCGATCGCCAAAACACAACTAGTTTGTTTGTCTTGCATCAGCGCGATCGCTTCTTTGATTGAGGCTTGAGCAGAGACGATCGCGGGATTTTTATCGATCGCTTTGTCTGGGGTCATAAAAATTACAGTTTTTTCTTCATATTACCCAACTAAGCAGTTGTGCCTTTCATCATACTATGGGTTAATTTCTGAAAAATTTCATCTACGTTTTGTCCGGTTTTCGCGGAAGTCAAATAAGTGACAAGTATTTCAGGATAGTCTTGAAACAAAGGCATTTCATGAGACTCGTCTTCGTTTAGATCGGTTTTATTTAAAGCAACAATCAATTTAATGCCTTTGGGATTTGCTGAGGTTGCTAACTGTGCGTGTTCTCGAACGCGATCGATTGTATCTTTACGGTTGATATCGGCGACGATAACAGCACCCGTTGCGCCTTGCAGGTAACTCGGCGTAATTGCATGAAATTTGGTTCTTCCTTCGAGATCCCAAATTAATAATTGGACTTGTTGGGATTCTAAGCTATTTAACGCGGGAATTTCGACTAATTTTCGAGAAATTTTGACTCCTATGGTAGATAAATACTGATCGCTAAACTGTCGGTCTACAAAACGACGAATCAGGCTGGTTTTACCAACTCCATAGTCACCGAGAAAGCAAATTTTTTTTGAGATAATGGACATATTGGGGAATGGGGGAAGTCGAAAGTCGAAAGTCGAAAGTCGAAAGTCGAAAGTCGGAAGTA
>JALOOL010000276.1 GCA_025454425.1 Hydrococcus sp. Prado102
GCCATTATTCGCAATTCAATTTGCGAATAATCTGCTGATAAAATCACTTTACCCGGTGGCGCGACGAATGCCGTGCGAATCAGGCGCCCCTCTTCACTGCGAATGGGGATATTTTGTAAATTGGGATTGGAAGATGATAGCCTTCCCGTTGTCGTAACGGTTTGATTGAAATCGGTATGAACTCGCTGCGTTTGGGGACAAACTAAAGCTGGTAAGGCATCGACATAGGTTGATTTTAATTTTGATAAGGTACGATAATCGAGGATTTTATCGATAACGAGATGTTCGCCTCGTAGTTTTTCTAAAGTTGCTTGGTCTGTAGAATATCCAGTTTTGATTTTACGAGATTTTTTCCGGTCTAAACCTAATTTTTCAAACAATATTTCGCTGAGTTGTTTGGGAGAACCTAAGTTAAATTTTTCTTCTGCTGCTTGATAAGCTTCTTGTTCTAAAATTTGTAAATCTTTTTCTAGTTGTTCGGATAGTTTTTTCAAATAAGCAGTATCGATCCGAATCCCTTGCATTTCCATTGCTGTTAAAACGGGTTCTAAGGGAAGTTCTATTTCTAATAATAGTTTATTGAGTTCTGGTACTTTTGCTAATTCTTCTAGGAGTTTGGGCAATAACATAAAGGTAACATAAGCATCCATGCCACAATAGTTAGCTACTATTTCAATATCGAGATCGCCTATGTTTTTTCCTTTAGGAATTTTTAAATCGTCGTAATCTTGAGAACAAATACTATCTAAGTAGCGAGCGCATACATTACTAAGTTTATGACTTTCTTCTGGATGTATGACATAACTTGCTAGCATCGTATCAAAAATGAATCCTGATAAATTAATTCCATGATTCAATAAAACCGCGCGATCGAATTTTGTATTGTGAAAAATTTTAGGATAGTCGGAACTTTCTAAAATTGGACGCAATGCGTCTAAAACTTCTGCTTGTTTTAGCGGTTTTTCTTGAGTATGATTAATAGGAATATAAGCCATTTCTGTTAATTTGCTTCCCCAACAGCAACCAATTCCAACTAAATTCGCTTCTCGCGTATTTACAGAGGTTGTTTCTGTATCCCAAGCAACAGCTTTATTTTTCTGTTTTTTTAGAAGAGTAACTAATTCAGCTAGCTTGTCTTGAGTATCGATGATTTGAGGAGTAATAATCGCCGAATTTTTTGGAGGGACTTCTCTTTCTGGAGTTTCCTGATTTTGCTCGAATAAAGATAACTGTTGAGGCGTTGTCATTGATTCGGCAATAGGTTCCACACTTGGTAAACCTCCAAGCTTTTGTTGTAATTTATCGAGTTTTTTAAGAACGGTTTTTAATTCTAATTTTTCTAATAAAGGTTTTACTTTATTAGGCTCGAAACCTTGCAATTTAAAATCTTTTAGTTGAACTTCCAAAGGAGCATCTAAAGCAATTTGTGCTAGATGGCGAGAATGTTCGGCATCTTTTTTTCCTTCTTCTAACTTCTTCTTGACTGCTCCTTGAATTTTATCTAAATTTTCATAAATAACCTCCAAACTTCCATATTCATTGAGAAGCTTGACTGCGGTTTTATCGCCAATTCCTCTAACTCCTGGAATGTTATCGGATTTATCGCCGCAGAGTGCTTTATAATCGACAACTTGATGGGGTGCAATGCCTAATTTTTGTTCGACGGCTGCGGGATCGAATTCAGTATAACCTGGAGAATAACTTTTAACTGAATTGCGATCGATATAAAGAACTCTGACATTATTTTCTGGTTCGATAAGTTGAAAAAGATCGCGATCGCCCGTAACAATCTTAACATTATATCCCGTTTCGCTAGCTTGCTTAGAAAGCGTACCGATAACATCATCCGCTTCATATCCAGCAGCCGTAACGATTTGAAAATTAAATGCCAATAGTAACTCTTGAAGATTTCTGAGGTCGGGAATAAACTCTTCTGGCGTTTCCTTGCGATTAGCCTTATAGTTAGCATCGGCTTCGTGACGAAAAGTGGCTTCCCCGCGGTCAAATGCGATCGCGATCGCTTGAGGTTGTTGCGATTCGATAATTTGCATCAAAGAATTTAAAAAACCAAAACAAACGCTAGTAGGAATTCCTGTAGAGGTGCGCAACAATCCTTGCTTAGACATAGCAAAAGCATAATAGGCGCGAAAAGCAAGCGAGTGACCGTCGATTAAAAGTAATAGCTCAGATGTAGGCATGATATTAAAACAGTTATCAGTTATTGTAGGGGCGCATGGCGTGCGCCCAATCAGTTATCAGTGAAGAAGCAGGAAATTTTAACTCTCAATTGAAAAAAAAATTGTAAGATTTTAATTACTCACATCTTGACCTATTGACCTTTTTACAAACCTAAACGCTCTTGCGGTATACGAAGGATTTCCCACAAACACTCTCAAACAATAAACCTCCTGCATAGATCGCAAAATCTAATTTTCATATAGGAAAAATGGGAAAGGTTAAATTAGATTTTTCCCTTCCGCTAAATAAAAGCAACAAATCTAATGTCAAGAGGTCTAAGATAAGATTATCTCAAGTTCAATGTAGGTTAGGGAGCCAGTCAGGTTTTGGTGTATCTCCTTAATTCGAGCGAGTCTCGTCAATTGGCGTTTGAGGTAACGAAACCTAACTCCTAGTCTAATTGAGAATGGGACAAGATATCAGCATTACGAACTACGAGTTGTTGGGTTGAAGATTATCATAAATAAAAGATTTGAAATATAACATCCTACCGAATCATGAAAGACTTTTTGATTAACATTTCTCGCTATCCTACTTATCTTCTAAGCGTTATTCTAGGAATTTTTATCGCTTTTTTCGATAGATTAAAACCTTGGTTCAAAAATCCCGTCACAGCAATTGCTACCGTTGGTATTTTAGCTGGCGGATTTGCTTTCGTCGCTTTTACACTCAGGGCTATGTTGGGATTGCCTGTCACTTAAAAAATGCCTAAATGCCTGCAACCAACGGCAAAATAAACGACAATAGACAAGGGATATATTAGAAGGCAGAGGGCTTTTATGCAGAAGGAAAACTAAATTCTAGACAAAAGTTCTAAGCTTTCCACTCTTCCCCGTCTTTTGGCATCTCAAGAGTGCCCATAGCAAACAAAAAAGGGACGAAAATTATGGCTGATAGTCGTCGGGTTTCTCGCGTCTCGTCTTCGATTAAACGGGAAGTTAGCCAAATGTTGCTTAACGAAATTAAAGACGATCGCGTCGGTGCTGGAATGGTCAGCATTACTGATGTTGAGGTTTCTGGCGACCTGCAACACGCCAGAATTTACGTTAGCATCTACGGCACGGAAGCCGCTAAAGCTGAGACGATGGAAGGATTAAAATCTTCTGCTGGTTTCGTTCGTCGCGAACTCGGTCAGCGAATACGATTGCGAAGAACGCCAGAAGTAGTGTTTATTGAGGATCGTTCTTTAGAAAGAGGCGATCGCACCTTACATCTATTAAACCAGATTCGCGATACTCTTCCCGAAGAGGATGAGGAAACCGATTATCTTGAGGAAAAAGATTTGGGTTAAGATGCGTAACAAAATTGTTCAAAGTTGTGTCTTTGAAGATTGAGGTAGCACGCCATGGGTCGTGGCTGCGTGGCGAAGTAATTCGCCACTTTAAAAGCCCCGTCCCCTACTATAAACTTTGAATTAAACATGAATAACTTGTTACCGGATTTTACAACTCTTTCCCTCAAGGAACAAATCGGACAAATGATAGTGGTTCGCGCCTCTGGTTTTTTGTTCGATCCCCAAATTCGCTATCCCGCCTGGGAACCGCCTGCGGCTAAATTGCGTTATTGGTTGCAGACGCTTAACCTGGGTGGGGTTATTTTATTAGGAGGAAGCGCCGCCGAAATAGCCCTGCGATCGCAACAGTTACAAAGTTGGTCAACGACTCCGCTATTTATCGGTGCAGATATCGAGGAAGGCGTAGGACAACGCTTTACTGGGGCAACTTGGTTTCCGCCGCCGATGGCAATTGGCGCAATTGCCGCTCAAAATTTAGATCTGGCTAAAGATTATGCTACTAAAATGGGGGCGATTACTGCCCAAGAAGCTTTAGCGATCGGGATTAATTGGATTTATGCACCCGTCGCCGATGTCAATAATAACCCCGAAAATCCCGTTATTAGCCTTCGTTCCTTTGGCGATACGCCAGAAGTTGTCAGTCAACTGGTCGCTGCTTTCATCGAAGGCGCAAAACCCTATCCCGCCCTCACCTGTGCCAAACATTTCCCCGGACACGGAGATACCGCTACTGATTCTCACCTGGATTTACCCGTAGTTCCTCACTCAGATTCTCGATTGGCACAAATCGAGTTACCGCCGTTTCAAAGTGCGATCGCGGCAGGAGTAGATAGCATTATGAGTGCCCATTTACTCATACCTGCTTGGGACTCACAACGTCCTGCAACGCTCTCGAATGCGATTCTAACGGGTCAATTGCGACATCGCTTGGGATTTGAAGGTTTAATCGTTACCGATGCCTTAATCATGGGCGGCGTGGCTAAATATGCCTCGCCAGAAGAAGTAGCAGTGATGGCAGTTGAAGCAGGGGCAGATATTCTTTTGATGCCTGGAGATCCTGAAGTTGCGATCGCATCGGTTTATCAAGCGGTTGAATTGGGACGCTTGACAAAAGAAAGGATTTATGCATCAGTGGAGAAGATTTGGCAGGCGAAACAAAAGATTTTTACTTCTTCATCTAAGGATGCAAACCTTGCATCCTTAGAGGTTTTGGCGAATCCTAACGCGATCGCAACGGTGGATGCAATTTTACGAGATTCGATGCGATCGGGTGGTTCGCTGCCTATTAAACCTTTAAATGAGGGGAAAGGAAGAAATTTAATTGTAGTAGACGATTTACTCAATCGCGACTTTCTCGATCGCCATACGCCAGCAGTCACTATTCCTAAACAACTCGGTTACGAAATACAATTGCTCGATCGAAATAGTCTAGAGGTTGTTGCAGAAGATAAAAGAAAGACGTTACTACAAGTTTTTATTCGAGCGAATCCTTTTCGAGGAGTAGCAGGATTGACTGCTAAAACGCGACAATTCTATCAAGAATTGCTAGCAAGTGGATTAGTTGAAGGGTTAATTATTTACGGAAGTCCTTATGTTTTAGAGTGGTTTTGTTCTCAACTTCCATCAGAATTGCCTTGGGTATTTTCTTACGGACAGATAGATCGGGCACAGGCGATCGCGTTAGAAGTTTTGTTCGATTTATCAAAGGTTTCTGAGTTTAAGAAAGATACTTTTTGAGAGTGATTTCTTGGATGGAAAAGCGCGATCGCAACTTCTAGCTTATTGGTGAATTGCTGTTAGATAAGTATTGCGATCGCTAAAACCAGTATTGACAAAGCTAGCAAAGATGTTATTGAGTTGTTTTAGTAAAGTTTTTGATTTGAGCAGCAGTTTCTTCTGGTTTTCCAGCAAGGGAAAATACTAAAATACTTTTAATTTTAGGATTCTCTATCAATTTTTCTAAGCGATCTAATTGTTTATCAGTAATAGCAACTCCAGCATATTTTTCAGCATAAGTTAATTCTTCTTTAAAATTAGCTTCGCTATAAGCTTGAATAAAAACTCGATCTACCTTCCAATTTTCCCAATCAGCCGCGAAATAACGTTTAGCCCAATAAGGGTTATGATGGCAAATATCGAAACTAACTTTTGGATTCGCTTTTTTCATTTGGGCGATCGCTTGCTGCATAAAAGTAGTTAAATAAGCAGTGCGATCGACTTTACCAGGTAATTCGGCATGATAACCTAAATAATCATCCCACTGCACTGCATCGATAGTTGGATATTTTTTGACAAATTCTACTAAAATATTTTTAAATAAATTAGCAACTTCTGGAACCTCAACATCTAAAACATAATGTTCGATTCCAGAGTAAGTTTTATCGACTCCAGGAACAATCCATTTTTTAGAAATAGCTAAGTCAAATATCGGACTATTTTTATCTAATTTTATACCCTTCTCAAAATAAGCATGAACTTGCATTCCCTGTTTGTGCGCCTCGTCAATCGTCCAATCTAACCATTTATCTTGAAACTGATTGGGACAACTTTTAGATCCGAATGTTTGTTGCATGACTTCGCTATTGTACATCGTGCAACCATTTCCCCACACTCCATGAATAATCGTATTAAACCCTTGAGTGCGATAATAACGAACTCGCGATCGAATTGTTTGTTCGTTAGCATTATTAGTAATTTGATATCGACTTATATAAATTCCTCTAATTGCTTTTTTATCCCAAGGAGTTTGAGGCGATGGCGATGGTTGTGGCGTTATGGGTGATAGTGAAGCTTTTGGCGATGGCGATGGTTGTGGCGTTATGGGTGATGGTAAAGCTTTTGGCGATGGCGATGGTTGTGGCGTTATGGGTGATGGTAAAGCTTTTGGTGAGGTTGTTGGCGTAGTAGTGGGAACAGTTGGCTTCTGGGGAACATTAGCAGTAGATTCATTATTAGTAGGTACGGTCGCTTTTTCGTTATTAGTTAACTGTAAGAGTTTAGTAATATCGCTGAAATGATTTAGATGAATAAACCACCAATAGCCACCTCCTAAAATTAGTAGAATTAATGAGATTGGAATTTGAGCACATCCGCATCCATTTTCTTTTTTGCGTGACATAGTAACAGGGTACAGTGTGTTTTTGTCTGTATGCTGAAAATTCAGACCATAGATAATGATAACAACACCTTCTCTTAAGGATTTTCCGTAAAGGTTATTTTTTATTTAATTAACACAACTTATATTGCGCGATCGCGATCGACTCACGTTCCTAAGTGCCACTCAATTAAATAAAATCAATCTAAAACAGTTTTTTAAGTAATTCTTAATCCTCAAAGGCTGTTTTTTAGTAGTTATTTCTATTAATTTTTAAATTTTGAAAAACGCGATCGCAAATTTTTTGCTTTTTATTAAATTGCTCTTAAATAATCATTGCAATGTGTTTATTTTTGCTCGACTTATTAAAACGATACAGAATATTAATGAGTTTCAGAAGATTTTTTAGAAATCTCATTTAAAGTTTTTGCCATCTTTATTGTTTCTGGGTCTTTTTTCTTAGCATCTACATAAGCCTGGAAATATTGTTCTTCACCAGTTTCTCTCCAAAGTCGGTATAAATATCAGATTACGGAAGGGGTTGTTTGCAAAGGTGTGAATCGCGATGGTAGCGTATGGATAGTTAAAGCCAAGATTTCAGCAAGAATGGTCAAATGAAGAATCAAATAGTTGATTTTATCGTACCCATTTATCAAAAGCTATAGTTTTTTATCTTAAAAATTTATTACTAATTGTCGCTAGATAAAAAGTTTACTTGTTAGACTGGAAAGCATACGGCAAATGCAATCGGGATGTATCTACTAAATTACCCAGGGCTGTTTCATTCTTTGTATAACCCGCCTGGAAATTGATTTCCAGGTTAATATTTAAGATCGCTTTAAACCGACCTCTGCTATTAATTTCTCCAAATTAATTTGGAGGTCAAGCTAATGCGAATAAAATAGCCCTGACTAATTTAGGTAAGATTGCATATCGAGCGCAGTTTTTCTCTTAATTCAATATAAATATAGAGTTTTTCGCTCGCGCTGCGATCGCATGATTGTGCTGCCCAAAAAGCAATCGCACATCTGGTTATTACCTTTTACTAAAAACCTAGATCAAAAAAGCTCATGAATGATATAAGACTATTCGGTCTACCAGCAGAGAAAGGTAGATGGTTTCTCATTCCGCTTGGTCTAATCGTCCTGTTGTGCCTGGGTACGGTTTATTCTTGGAGTATTTTTAGAAAACCGCTGCAAGAAGCTTTTAACATAAATGCAACCGAAAGCTTATTGCCTTTTACAGTGCTTTTGGTTGTTTTTGCAGCCTTGATGCCAATCACGGGATTTTACATCGATCGCATTGGTACTCGCAAGATTGTTGCGATCGGCGGAGTAATAATGGGAATAGGATATATCCTTTCCAGTTTTGCTAACAGTATTTCCATGCTGGTATTGACCTACGGCATCATTGCAGGGATAGGCGTAGGAATCGTTTATGGCGTGCCGCTTGCTGTGGCTGCTAAGTGGTTTCCAGACAAAAAAGGACTCGCTGTAGGTACGACGGTAATTGGATTTGGTTTATCTCCACTAGTAACAGCACCCTTAGCTAATTATTTAATCGGTATTTACGGCATACAACCTACTTTTATCATCTTGGGACTTACTTTTACACTCATTATTTTAGTCATCTCGACAACCTTAAAAACCCCGCCTACTTGCTGGGTTCCCATGAGTGCAAACCGCGTCGCTTCTGGAAGAAGTGAAGGATTGGTAAAAAACCAACCGATGCTTGCAACTAAAACATTCTCCGGTCTTTGGCTGTGCTATATCATCGG